>CP134492.1:1580317-1896381 GCA_031761875.1 Bacillaceae bacterium IKA-2
CAGCTGTGGCAAATCGATATCAAATCGCAGCCTATCCGACATCTTTTATGATTGATTCAAATGGTCGTATTCAATTTAAGGCGTTAGGTGCTATGAATTATGACTTCATGGTACAGGAATTCGAAAAGATGCAATAATTTCTTTTTGTCGTGTACACTAGTTTGGGGTGAGCATTGTGAAACAAACAATTATGGTCGTTGAAGATGATGAAATGATTCGAAATCTTATCCAAATTTATTTGAATAAAAATGGATATGAGGTCGTTGAAGCATGTGATGGCGAGGAAGCGAAAGGAATTTTTCTCGAATACGAACCATGTTTAATTATATTGGATTTAATGCTTCCGAAGATAAGTGGCGAAGAATTTTACGCATGGATTCGTGATCAGCAGCAAAATGAAGTTTCGATTATTATGCTATCTGCTAAAGTACGAATTGAAGATAAAATTTCTGGGTTAAATTCAGGGGCAGATGCATACATGACAAAACCTTTTGATCCGAATGAACTTGTTGCAAATGTTGAAGCTGTACTACGCCGAACTGGTCACTTTTGCGAAAAAATTGTCCATGAAGGGCTATGCATCAAGCCCAAAAAAGGAATAGTTTTACTTTACGGTAAAGAAGTAAAACTGACAAAATATGAATTTAACATCCTTTATTACTTCATGCAAAATCCAAATATGGTTTTGTCACGAGAACAGTTAATAAAGAAAATATACCCATCTGAGGAAAATAGTATAATGGATCGAACGATCGATGCGCATATAAAAAAACTGCGTGAAAAAGTTGAAGATCATCCAGCACGTCCGAATCGAGTTCAAACCGTTCGGGGAATGGGGTATAAATTTGTCACCAATAATTAAGTATTTAACATCGCTAATCCCCGTTGGATTTCTTTGGCGTTTAACGTTTTTAAACATCTTAATTATTGTAGTGGCAACTGCTATCAGTGGTTGGGCTATTTATAATACAGCCTGTTTTCTGGCAGCGGGGGTAGGTGGTTTAGATGGCCAACAGCAGCAACAATTTAATAGTACACTTCTAAACTATCTTTGGATTTTCATGATTATCACTGCCTTGACTGGAAGTATTATTCATTTTTATTTAATCAAACGTCTCATCAAACCAATTCGAAGTTTGATTCAATCTACTGAACAGCTGAGACTTGGACATTATCCTGAACCAGTAACCGATTATAAATATGGTGAAATTGGTCAATTGGTTAAACAATACAATGATCTCATCGCACAGTTACAAAAAAATGAAGCACAACAGAAAAAGCTTGTTTCCGACCTATCCCATGAAATAAGAACCCCTTTATCGAATTTAAATGGTTACCTACATGCATTGAAAGATGGCGATATAATTGGCGACAAAAAACTGTTTTCATCCCTTCATCAGGAGTCAAAACGACTGACACAAATGATTGAACAACTTGAACAATTAAAGGAATGGGATCTTTTATCTGCCCAATCAATTGTCAAAAAAGAACCGTATGAGATAGAAAATTTACTTAGTCAATGTGCGGTGATGTTTGAGAGGACACGGAAACAGAAGAATATTCCGTTACAATTAGAGGTCGAATCCTGTAAAGTATCTATTCATATTGAGGGAATCCAGCAAGTTATTAGCAACTTGCTAGAAAATGCGATTCGTTATTACGAGGGGATTGGACCGATTATCATAACAGGGGAGAAACAAGAGAAGGGTTATCGAATATCTATTACAGGGCCTAGCAAACCTATCCCAGATGGGGAAAAAGAAAACATATTTAGACGATTTTATCGACTCGATTCGTCACGAAGCCGCATTACAGGCGGTTCAGGATTAGGACTTGCGATTACAAAAGAAATCGTCGAAAACCATCATCAAGGTGAGATAGGAATTGAAACGACGATTAACAGTAATACCTTTTGGATTGTAATACCGAATTGACAGAGAAATCTAATACTGCCACACCTAAAGGGGATGGGCAGTTTTTGATCAAAGAAAGGCACAACTAGCGGTATTTAATTTGCTAATTGTGCTTATTTAATAGATGGAATCAATAATTTTCGTGTCTGTCTAGCTCTAGCGCTTGTCGAGATTAATCGAGGCGTTAGCGCTTTTCTTTCAATAAAACGATTATCTCCAAAAAAATAATTGCTAGATTCAGGCCGCACCGTTGCCATGCTTCATTCCTGTAAATACGAGAGTCCTTTGTTAGTGAGGTTATTAATGATTTCGGCTATTTCTTTTGGCGATTTATCCATCCCATTATTCAGCCAATTTTCCAACACGTGAATGCTGCCGCTGACTGCAAACATACTGACATACTCAGAGATTTCTGAATTGAATGGATAGCTGGATAACCAGGTTTTCACCGTGTATTCACTAGCCACCATCATCACTCTCTTTTTAAAGCTAGAATCACCATGCTCACTAAAGAGGGTTGCGCAAACATCACTGTTCTCCGCTACATATTCGACGATCTTTTCTGTCATTTGTAATGTTTCTTCATCTTGATTATAATTTGCTGTAAGTGTTTCATTCATATCCGCAATGATTTCTTCCTCTATTTGATTGAGAAGGTCAAACTGATCCAGGTAATGAGAGTAGAATGTAGACCTGTTGATATCTGCAAGTACACATATCTCTTTTACAGTAACAGTTGAAATAGACTTTTCTTTTAATAATTTCATCAAGCTTTCCTTTAAAACCATTCTCGTATATTTTTTTCGTCTGTCTAACTTGGAATTCAATGGAAAACATTCCTTTCTTACTATATATCCAACAAAAAACACGTTTATGTTGTCTAAAAAACATATGATAATAAACTGTTTGTTGATAAACCAACATGGTGTCATTATAATTGTATAAGGAAATGGATGCAAGAAGGAGATGGGTTCGATCGATATACCAGCACGAATATTAAAACATAAAAAACAAATTGTTATTGCTTTTATGATCATTGCCGTCATCAGTGCAATCGTGCAATCTTTTGTATCAGTCAATTATAATATGGTAGATTATTTGCCAGATGATTCCCAATCAACAACCGCAATGGAAATTATGGAAAAGGAATTCGAGGGCGCTATTCCTAATACAAGAGTGATGATCAACGACGTCACTCTTCAGGAAGCACTTCAAGTTAAAGTGGATCTCGCTGCTATCGACGGCGTGAACGATGTAATGTGGTTAGATGATGCAATCGATATAAAAATGCCACTGGAAATGGCCGATAAGGATACGGTGGAAACCTATTACAAAGATGACAAAGCAATCATTTCCTTCAGCATTCGAGACGGTGATGAAGTAGCAGTAACGGATGCTATCTATGAACTGGTTGGCGAAGAAAATGCGATGTCAGGAGCGGCGCTCGATACTGCTTTAGCACAAAAAATGGCTGGATCTGAATCGTTGTATGCCGCAGCATTATTAGTACCAATTATTATTTTGATTTTGGTTGTTTCTACAAATTCTTGGCTAGAACCAGTGTTTTTCCTCACAGCCATTGGTGTTTCCGTACTGATTAACTTAGGAACAAACATTTTTCTCGGGGAAGTATCGTTCATAACCCAATCGGTGGCGCCGATCTTGCAGCTTGCGGTATCGCTCGATTATGCTATTTTTCTCCTGCATAGTTTTTCAGATTATCGGCAAAAAGTTGCGGATCCAGAGGAAGCGATGCGGCTTGCCATGAAGAAATCGTTCCCGGCGATTGCAGCTAGCGCAGCGACGACTTTTTTTGGCTTTATGGCACTAACATTCATGAACTTTGAGATTGGTTCTGACTTAGGACTAAATCTTGTAAAAGGGATATTTTTAAGTTTCATAAGTGTCATGGTTTTCTTGCCAGCCCTTACAGTATTGTTTTATAAATGGATTGATAAAACACAGCATAAACCTCTGCTGCCAAGCTTTAAGAAAATCGGCAATAGTGTTGTTAAAATAAGAATAGCTGTATTGATACTCGTATTCATAATGATTGTTCCGGCGTTTTTGGCACAGAGCAATACGAATTTCACGTATGGGACCGGGGATCAACCAGAAGAAACTCGGGCAGGAAGTGACAAAACCCAAGTCGAAAAGACGTTTGGAAAATATACCCCGATGGTGTTACTCGTTCCAAAAGAGGATGTCGCAAAGGAAGAAGCATTGGTTCAAGTGCTAGAAACTCTTGAGCCTGTGACAAGTGTTTTTTCTTATGTTAATATAGTCGGCTCTGTCATTCCACCAGAATATTTGGAGGAATCGATAACAGAGCAATTTTATTCAGATAACTACAGTCGGATTATTCTTCATACGAATGCAGGAACAGAGGGTGACAAGGCTTTTTCACTAGTCGAAAAGGTTCAAGAGATAGCTGCTAGCTATTATGGTGATGATGCTTATTCCCTTGGCGAGAGCGTAACCTTATATGATATGAAACAAGTAGTCCAAAAAGATAACAAGCTTGTCAATTGGCTGACCATCATCGCGATTGCGACTGTTCTCTTGGTTACATTTAGGTCGATTTCGATTCCGTTAGTACTGCTCTTAACGATTCAGTCATCGGTTTGGATTAATTTAGCTGTTCCCTACTTTACTGATTCATCATTAGTTTATGTGGGATACCTGATTGTCAGCACTGTACAGCTTGCGGCGACGGTCGATTATGCGATACTGCTTATGGAAGCGTATAAAGAGAATCGTAAGGAAATGACTGCGCTTGAGGCAATTAAGAAAACAATTGATGAGAAAATTTTCTCGATTGCGATTTCAGCTTCAATTTTATCTAGTGTTGGCTTTATTTTATGGATTACCTCGAGTAACCCAATTGTTGGATCGATCGGGTTATTACTTGGAAGGGGAGCATTACTAGCGTTTATTATGGTTGTTTTTTTCCTCCCTGCCATGCTATTGGTATTTGATAAAGGTATTGATAAAACGACATGGAAAGCAAAGTTTTATAAAAAGTAATTAATGAAATGTATTTCATTGAATTAGTGGGGCGAGAAGAAAAGGTCCCACTAATTAGATTGTCAATATAAGGAGAAATGATGATGAAGAAAATAAAACAGATACTATTTGTGTTTATGGCTGTCGTTCTTGTATTGCCGTCATTTTTAGTACCTGCTCCAAATGAGCAGGTGGCAGCGGAAGGTCCACCGGGTGAAATCGATTCTAAGGATGAGGTAGTTTATGCTACGCTAAGTCTTTCTGGAGAACGGCAAGAGATTTATATCGTTAACATTTTAAATGTGGTGAAAGAAGGAACGATCGTCGATTATGGGACGTATTCTAATCTTAAAAATTTAACTGATCTATCGGAAATCGAACAAAAAGAAGATACGGTCGAGTTAACTGCAACAGAGGGTAAATTTTATTATCAAGGGAATAAGAATGACGCATTATTACCGTGGGATTTTACGATTTCTTATTTGTTAGATGGTAAGGAAATAAACCCAGAGGAACTTGCGGGAAAAGACGGGCATGTAGAAATACAAATACAAACGACTGCCAATGAGAGTGTCGATAGCGTGTTTTTTGAAAACTATCTATTACAAATTTCGCTCAACCTGGACCCTGTAATCTTTAACAACATCGAGGCTTCCGGTGCAATGATCGCAAACGCTGGTAAAAATAAGCAAGTAACTTTTACCGTTATGCCCGAGCAAGCGGGAGCGCTTAGTATTGAGGCTGATGTAGTGGATTTCGAGCTACAAGGCATCGATATCGCTGCAGTTCCACAATCAATGTCGATTGATGCACCGGATATGGATGATTTGACTGGGGATATGAAGTCATTAACCGATGCGATCAAAGAGATTAGCGATGGTGTAGGAAAATTAAATAACGGTGTTTTCGAATTGAACGATGGTGTAGCGGACCTACGTAACGGTTCTGGACAATTCAAAAAAGGGATTTCTGATGTAGATGGAGCCTCCAGCGAACTTGTTGCTGCTTCGGTATTGATTGACGATGGCCTAGCGATGATGAGTAAATCTCTTAGCGAGAACTCAGATGAGATGGATTTAAGTGCGTTGATAGCACTTCCTGATGGACTTTCGCAATTAGCAGATGGACTCTATCAAACGGCAGCTGGATTAGCTAAACTAAACGAGAACTACGCTGTCGCATACAGCTCATTAAATGATGCAATGATGGCAATTCCTGACTATGAGATAACTAAAGAAGAGATAGAAGGTTTATATTTGAGCGGTGCAAATAATGATGTAGTTGATCAATTGGTTGAGACGTACACTGCTGCGCGCACTGCAAAAGGAACGTATTCCGCTGTAAAGGAAGCTTTTGCAGCAGTTGAACCAACGATTAATCAAGTTAATGGAGCGGTTACGGAAATAGCAAACACGATGGAATCGATGGCGACTGAGCTTGCGTCACAGCTAGCAAGTATGAATACGGCAGACTCTATAGGAGCACTGCAAAAAGGATTGGCGACATTGTCCAGCAATTATAAAGAGTTTCACGCTGGTCTCGTAAGCTATACAAATGGTGTTGGTCAATTATCCAGTTCGTACAAGGACGTCCACGCTGGAATTGCGGGATTGTCAGGTGGAACAGGCGAATTAGCAGCTGGAGTAGATAGGCTTGACGACGGCACAGATACATTATATCAATCTACTAAGGATCTGCCTGAACAAATGCAAGAGCAAGTCGACCAGATGATTGCTGATTATGATAAATCTGATTTCGAAGCAGTATCATTTGTCTCCACTGAAAACGAAAAAATAAACTCGGTACAATTTGTGATAAAAACAGACAGTATTAAAAAGCAAGAACAAGAATTTATTGAAGAGCAAGATAAAGAACAAAAGGGATTCTTGGATTTGTTGATGGATCTGTTTAAAGGATTATGGAACTGATAACTACCACAGCACCACAGCTAAAGCAGCGGGCTTTGCTGTTCGGAAAATCTGTAAGCGAAGGAGGAGTGCTATAGGCACTTCTCTTTTTTTTGTGGGGAAATATAGGTGGAATCTAGATTTTAATTAAAGGACTTCGGACAAGACAAGGAGAAAATAGCCTGAGCTAGTCTGAATGCAGGTCCTATTCGGACAGGACGAAGAGTGAAAAGCGTGATCATGTCCGAAGGCGTGCGTTGTTCGGACAGGACGAGGAGTGAAAAGCGTGATCGTGTCCGAAGGCGTGCGTTGTTCAGACAGGACGAGGAGTGAAAAGCGTGATCTTGTCCGAAGGAGTGCGTTGTTAGGACAGGACAAGGAGTGAAAAGCGTGATCCTGTCCGAAGGTGTACGTTGTTCGGACAGGACGAGGAGTGGAAAGCATGATCTTGTCCGAAGGAGTGCGTTGTTCGGACAGGACGAGGAGTGGAAAGCATGATCCTGTCCGAAGGTGTGCGTTGTTCGGACAGGGCAAAGAGCGAAAAGCGTGATCCTGTCCGAAGGTGTGCGTTGTTCGGACAGGACAAAGAGTGGAAAGCATGATCCTGTCCGAAGGTGTGCGTTGTTCGGACAGGACGAAGAGTGAAAAGCATGATCCTGTCCGAAGGTGTGCGTTGTTCGGACAGGACAAAGAGTGGAAAGCATGATCCTGTCCGAAGGAGTGCGTTGTTCGGACAGGACGAGGAGTGGAAAGCATGATCATGTCCGAAGGCGTGCGTTGTTCGGACAAGACGAAGAGTGGAAAGCGTGATCTTGTCCGAAGGTGTGTGTTGTTCGGACAGGACGAAGAGAGAAAAGCGTGATCCTGTCCGAAGGTGTGCGTTGTTCAGACAGGACAAAGAGTGGAAAGCGTGATCCTGTCCGAAGGTGTGCGTTGTTCGGACAGGACGAGGAGTGGAAAGCATGATCCTGTCCGAAGGCGTGCGTTGTTCGGACAGGACGAGGAGTGGAAAGCATGATCCTGTCCGAAGGTGTGCGTTGTTCGGACAGGGCAAAGAGCGAAAAGCGTGATCCTGTCCGAAGGTGTGTGTTGTTCGGACAGGACGAAGAGAGAAAAGCGTGATCCTGTCCGAAGGTGTGCGTTGTTCAGACAGGACAAAGAGTGGAAAGCGTGATCCTGTCCGAAGGTGTGCGTTGTTCGGACAGGACGAGGAGTGGAAAGCGTGTGACATTGTAAAACTCTAGACTTAAACAAACTGGGGGCGTTACTTGAATAAGCAACAGTGACGCTTTTATTATTAAATGGGAAACATAATTGCACTGGTAAGCATGTCGCAGACATTGGAAAAAACGAAACTTCTACTCATTAAAACCGTATTAATGATAGGAGGTGTATCAGATGAAGTGGACAATATTCCAGGTAATCACAGTAATTTTTCTTACTTTATTTATGTTTATTATAGAAGAGTTGTCAGGTAATAGAAACATACAAACCTCAAATGGTGAATGGGTGGCAGTGTATCCAAGTTATTCGCTATTTATTGTATATTTATTCGTGATAGGGTGCTTTTACTTACTTTTCTTATTTGAGGCAAAAAAATCTAAAAATGTTTATTCACATAAAATCTGGAAGCTGATGCCAATGTTATGTGTGGTTATTGGTATAGTCTCTGCTATTTTCTTTATTATTGGTGGGATTGCTACTCCTCTTTTTGAATGGGTACAACAATGGAGATTTTTACTTTATTTGTTTTTTATTTATTTTATGTTTTTAGTCTTTCTATTTATATTTTCAATTGAGCACAAACGGCATAGTTTCAAACAGTCAGTAGAGAAAACAGTACATATTTCATTTTTTGGATAACAGTTTTGTTTTTGGGAATATTCTTTTTTCTTCCTTAATGATAAGACTATTTTCACTAACGGGGTTGCGATAGCGGAACAGATCTGTCGCATCTTCAACTTTTGAAGGCAGAATTATTGAAGAAGAAAAGCTTATCGGTAACAAAGGGAGGAGAATAATCAATGACAGAAAAAATTGAACTTATGACAATTGATAATTTGGAACAGTCTATAGGATTGTATATGAAAGTTTTCAATAGTGAGCCTTGGAATGAAACTTGGAGTTATGATGTTGCCAAAGAAAGACTATCTGATTTAATAAATACCCCTAAATTTCTTGGTTATTCACTTTATATTGAAGGCAACTTAATTGGGTTTATTGCAGGAAACAACAAGAAATCTTATCAAGGGTTAACATATTATTTAGCAGAACTTTGTGTGAGCAATAAAATTCAAGGTAAAGGTTATGGGACTAAACTGCTTAATTTCTTGGAGAAAGAATTAAAACATAGAGGTACTAAAAGTCTTTATCTTTTAACTTCCAATGGTGGACTTGCAGAAGCGTTTTATAAAAAGAATGGTTATCAAATAAACGATAATAGGTTAGTTATAAAGAAGAATTTATAAAAGATGCTTACTTCACTAACCGGTAGCGTTTCTTCCATAGGCGGAGACGTTTTTTTACTAACTGGCATTTTAGTAGAACGGGGGTTTGTTAATTCGTGGTAAAATAATACAAAAAAAGAGGGTGACGTTTTGAAAGTTAAAGATTATGGTTTATCAATTATTTTAAATGCATTTTTAGCTTATTTATGGATACTTTTTATCAACCATATTGTTAATCTTGTTAACTCAATGAACAATTCATTTATCGTTGGAGCACTACTAATTGGTGTTGGAAGTGCTTTATTTTTTGAGATTGTTGGAAGGGTAACACCATTTAGTCAATACAAATTTCCACATCCACTAAAACTCACAGGTGTTGCCTCTTTTGTTTTAGTAGTAGCAGTTCACTTTTTGGGGTGGATTTAATCTAGTTTAGCAAAAGTGAAAACTGGCAGCCGTTGTGAACTACTATTTTCACTAACGGAGGCTTTACTAAAACAGCGATAATGCTTTCTCTTACTCCGATGAATGCTTTGAATATCCTGCTTCATCGCAAGGATATTATATTAATTCTAATAAATGCAAACGTAAGCGTTTCTTCAAAGTTGAAGGAATGCTTTTTCCATTGAACCCAAATAAAGTAATTTAATGTTAATATTAAAATAGATGGGTCTTTAAGGAACGCGGCAGTTTATTTGAAGAAGAAATTACTTGGAATAAGGGAGGGGAAATATGACAATATCAAAATGTAATGAATGTAAACATCAATTTGAATGGAAAAAAATTTATAAATCTCTATGGTTTAATAAACCACAGAGAAGAATTATTCAATGCAGTAATTGTGGAACCCAGCACGACCTATGTCCACGTTCAAGGTTTATTTCTTTAGTTCTTCTTATACCAATGTTGTTATTAGTTATGGTTTTAGATAATGTTTTTTTGAACTTATTCCCATTTTCTTTTACTTATATTTTTATAGGTTCATTGTTTATCATCATTTTCACTTTTCTAATTACATTATTTCTACCTTACTTAGTTAAACACAAAAAAATAAATATGAATTATTTAAAGAAACCTTGAGGATAATCTCTTATTAAAGTAACCCCCAAAATTGTTTAATTAGCAGGCATAGCTCCCAGAGTAAAATTAAAAAGGGGAAAGAATGATGAAGACTGTTGTTAAGGCTAATATTGAAGATTTAGACAAAATAGTAAGCAGAGATAGTGAGGTCATTGGCAACACAAGCAGACTAAGCTATTTTGAGAAATCCATTGAGCTTGGACATTGTATAATTGCAAAAGAAGATGATGATATAGTAGGATTTTTAATTTATGATACAAATTTCTTTGAATGTGCTTTTATATCACTTGTTATCATTTCACCATCTAACAGACGAAAAGGGTTTGCAAGTTTATTATTGGACTATATGATGAGTAAATCTCCCACTACTAAAGTCTTTTCTTCTACTAATCGCTCTAACATTAGTATGCAGAGAGTATTTGATTCGAATGGTTTTATGCAGAGCGGGATAGTTGAAAACTTAGATGAGGGAGACCCAGAAATTATTTACTTTAAATCTAAATATTAATTCTTTAACTAAAGGGGTGCTTATCTTGAAAAAGGAATATCACTCCTTGTTAAGTAACTGTCAGTATACTTGAACAAGCGTGTGATTTAATTAGTGAAAAATGAAACTTTTAAAAAAATTGAACGTATCTGATATAAAAGGAGAGGATTATATGTATCGAATATTATTTATTTTTACACTAATTTTAACAATAACAGTAGGTTGTCAGGCAAATAATGAAAATTCATCAAACACTCCAGCAGAAGCGTTAGAAAGAATACATTTAGATGAAAGTTATGCTGAAGTAAAGGAAGTTTATGAAACAATTGAAATTGACGAAGATAGAGTTATTAGTGTCTATAAAGGAACTATGAATAACATTGAGGAAATATTCGTAGCAAATATTGAAAAAATGGATGGTAAATGGTTAGTTACTGATGCTATAAATATAGGTATGCCTATTGCTGATAATCTTAACCAGGGTTCAGGTGGTTCAGGTACTGAAAAATTCGAAGCAGGGTACATAGATGAAAAGTCAGTATTGGACGAAGAAATTAAAATAATTGAATTGAATGATAGTAATTATAAGATTTGGATTGATGTGTTTTAATTTCATTATTAATCTTTATTTCGCTAACGTGGGGCTTTACTTTAGGTAGGAAGTAGGCTTTCTCTATTGAAATAGTTGGCAGGTTAATGAAGTAAGAGAAGAAAAGATTTTGATAATATGAGAATACTTTTTTTACTTTAGGTAGGGGTGAATTGATGAATTTAGATGTGGAAAGTCAGAAAAATCTTAATGAAGTAATTCGTATTTTTGGTTGCATTATTATGGTTTCTTCCCTTTTCTGGATAATACATCCCCTGATTGTCAATCACATTCCTAATTGGACAATAGGGCTGGTCGTCATCATAATTACTTGGTTTGTAAAAATATTAGACAGAAAATTATCGCTAAAACGAATATATTCATTTAATGTATTATTGATATTAATTTGTGTTCTATTTTAAAGCCTTTAATTTTCTAACCCACTTCTTGATTAAGCTAATGTGGGCTTTACGGGACAGCGCAAATGCCTATCTCATATTCAAGTAAAGTGGCAGGATAGTAGCAAAAAAAAGTTTTAGATTAGACGATAATTAGGTGAGGGGAAATTAATATGGTAGAGAAGGCTAATACAAATAGAAAGGCAGTGGAAGCTTTAACTCTTGGTATTCTTTCAATATTTATACCTGTGGTAGGAATATTACTTGGTATTATTGGAATTACCTTTTCAGTAATCGCAAAGAAAGAAATTGAGAAAACAAATGAGGATGGAAGAAGCTTTGCGACATCGGGAATGATTTGCAGCTTAGTTGGGATTAGTATCCAGCTCTTCTTTGTTGTACTAGGTATCGTTTCGTTTTACTCGGGACCGATTGCATAGTCTTATTCAAGTACCGGGTGAGTTGAGTTACTGGAACAGCCTGGTGCTTTTTCTATTGAAGTAAATGGCAGTTTACTTGTAAAAGTGGTATCCAGATTTGTAGGTCAAATTAAGGAGGAGGGGGTATTACATGGAAAATACCTTACAATATAAAAATGTTAAATCTTATATCAAGATATTATTGTTAGTCTTAACAATTTTATCATCAAGCTTTGTAGTCTGGGCAGGCTTTACTGACAGAAAGTCTATATTCCCGTTCTTATTAACCCTAACACTGTTTCTCTCTATAAGTAATTTACAACTTATTAATGAAAATTCAAAAAGAAAGAAGTTGTATAGGGGTTTATTATGTCAGGCCTGTCAGTTGTATTAGCATTAGCAAACTTAATTTTTGGATAATAATGTCTTGGAACGTAGTTACTGAAAACCTTGATATATTCCCTAAGTTTCAAATTAACTTTATGCTGCTAACTGGGGGCTTTACTGGAACAGCGATAATGCTTTCTCTTGTTCAAGTAACTGGAAGAATAGTGAAAGAGGAAAAAGTTCCTATTATAATTCAGAATTTAGGAGAGTGGAAAATTGGTACGTTTGTTTATTTATATAATGGTAGTAATTTTATCATCTTCAGTAATAGGTTGTGTCCAAGGAAATCGAGATATTAACGAAGAACAAGATAAAGAAAATCCTATCGAAGAACAAAATAAAGAAAATCCTATTTCGGTTGAAGAAGAAAAAAGCAATAAAGTAATGGAGTTTTCTTATATTGAGGCATTACCAGAAGAACGAATTAAGGAATATGAACTATTTGCAAATGAAAAAGATAGCAGTCACTTAGAAAACTTTTCTCCTGAACAAATTGTATTAGTATATATTCATTCTGCAATAATTGATGATATTGAAGGTATTTATACCATTACTAATAATGATGGCACTTTGCCTGAATTTGAAGTTTTTAAAACAGAATATTATAAAAGTCATTATATGTACCAAGACCTTGATTTAGCATTACGTTTTCGATATTACCATACAATTGAAACTCAAGAAGAAAATGAAGACATCCAATTAGTAACCATGAAAGTAAGCATAGGTACATTTACGGACTCAGTGATGTTTAAGCTTGAAAAGGATAATAACGTTTGGAAAATGGAGATTTATCCATTTATTTTACAAAATCAATAAACCTGATTTCGTAATGATACAATTAATCATTGTGAAGTTATGTACTGCGCGAAACGTTTCCTTATAAGTGCCAAAGCACGAAATAGGAGAATTGCTATTAAGCAATGACAACTGATTAATCAAAACTCGGAATGAAAGCCGTCATGTTGAGCTGAAACGAGTTATCTAATACTCCTACATGCGCGGAATAGTAGTAGCTTGAACGTGTATGAAGCTAGGTGAAGTCGGCTGAAATGTGTCTAAGTTCTCAAACAGAATATGATTCATGATAGGCCGGGATGCTACAAAATATCTAAGGTGAGAATGTCCAATAGGACTGACGAAATTGCGAATGTACGGGTCTAGAAATTAATACGCTCGAAAGACGTATACTGCGAACGCAGTGTCAAATACCGAAAAGTACGACTAGTACATAGGAACTTCGGGATATCTAACAAATGAGGACATAGATTTGACAGGCTTAAAGTGAGCACCTACGGATATATGTAAAGCTAGGTTAATCGGAACGTTGTAAGTAAGAAACATCCACTATTAAACGGCTACTATCGGGATGGCGTCTATAAGATAAGTAATTATCGAAGTGACTTTATTCTTGCGAAAGTAGGGACATAGTACCGTAGAAGCGTGTAACGAGCGTGGAGGGATAGTCCCAAGTCTCATTCTTTGAAAACTAAGTCAACTAAATGAAACTCACAGGGTCGAGTAAGATGATGGGACTTTCCGTAAGGAAGGAGAAACAATACATCAGTGAGTACAACTTTACGACATACAGAATACTACGGTATGCAAGATACATTTGAAGACCTTTATGACCGAAGCAGAAACAACGCTACAAAAGGTCTCAGGCTATATGAACATATCATATCGAAAGACAATATCTTATTAGCTTTTCGAAATATTAAAGCGAATACAGGTTCCAAAACAGCAGGAACTGACGGCATCACGATTGATAAATATAAGATTGAAAACGTTGATGAATTTATTGAGGAAATTCGAAAAACATTAAAGAATTACAAACCTCAAACGGTACGAAGAGTTGAAATACCTAAACCTAATGGCAAGAAACGTCCATTAGGCATTCCAACTATGAGAGATCGATTAATTCAACAGATGTTCAAACAAGTATTAGAGTCAATATGTGAAGCTAAATTTTATAACCATTCATACGGTTTTAGACCAAACAGGTCAACCCATCATGCAATGGCTAGATGTCAGTTCTTAGTCAATAATGTGAAGTTGCACCATGCTGTAGACATTGATATACAAGGTTTCTTTGATAACGTGAGTCATTCAAAGTTAATTAAACAAATGTACAGTATAGGCATACAGGATGATAGAGTTTTAACGATTGTCGCGAAAATGCTAAAAGCACCAATAAAAGGCGTAGGTGTTCCAACTAAAGGAACTCCGCAAGGTGGCATCTTATCTCCCCTTTTATCAAACATTGTTTTAAATGACTTGGATTGGTGGATAGCTAGTCAATGGGAATGCTTAAAAACCAAACGTACTTATTCAACTAATTATAAGACAAAAGTGTTAAAGAGAACGGATCTCAAACAAATGTATATCGTTAGATATGCAGATGATTTTAAGATTTTCACAAACTCTCATCAATCAGCTATCAAAATATTTCACGCTACCAAGGAATACTTAAAAAACCAGCTAAACCTTAATATATCAACTGAGAAATCAGCGATTACTAATCTTAGAAAGAGAAAATCCGATTTTCTAGGTTTCTCACTCAAAGCAGTAGCCAAGCGTAATAAATACGTAGCCAATACACACGTTATGGATAAAAAGGTGAAAATTATCCTTAAAAAATTTAAGGATTTAATTCGAAGAATTCAAAGAAACCCATCACCAAAAACTGTCATGGATTATAACGCTTATATTCTCGGAATAAAAAATTACTTCAAGGTTGCGACTCATATCAATATAGACTTTGGAAAAATAACCTATCGTCTAATAAAAACCCTGTATAATCGTCTAAAATCAATTGGTAAATATGGAAAACCTATAAAGCCATCAGTAACATACAAGAGACTTCATAAGAATAATTTCAAAACATATAAAATTGCTGGTTTATATTTATTTCCTTTAGGAGATATTCAAACAAGTAATGCCATGAACTTCAGTCAAAATATATGTAACTATACAAAAGAAGGTAGGATTAAACTTCATAAAAATCTCAGAGCTGACGTTGCCATAGAAATAAGCAAAATGTTACAAATACCTTACGGTAAAGACAACTTAGAAGTTGCCGATAACAGAATTTCAAGATACTCTATGCAGTTAGGCAAATGCGCAGTAACAGGGGGATTTTTAACATCCGATCAGGTCCATTGTCATCATAAGTTACCCCGACATATGAGAGGTACAGATGAATTTAACAATCTTGTAATCGTACACAAAGATGTCCATAGATTAATCCATGCTACAAATGATGAGACGATTAAACGATATAGGAACATTCTTCAATTAGATAGAAAACAATTGAGGAAGCTAAACCAATTTCGTGAAGTTTGTAATTTAATTGCTTTAGTCTAAAAGAATAAGATGGAACGCCTAATGCGATGAAAGTCGCACGTTGGGTGTGGAGCAGGGGAAAAGATGGAGATTACATCAAAGTCTTACCTATTGCTATTAAAGTAACTAGTAGGTTAATTTTAAACAAAGATAGGGGAGTTTAATTGTGTTATGGGCACTAAGTTTATTACCAGTAATCTATTATTTAGTAAGAAAAGTTCATAAATTAGAAGACGAGGTACGAGAACTAAAGAAGGGATTGAGAGATTGTAATAAAAAATAAGGAAATGGGGTTGAATATCATTACTAAATCATTATTTTATATTTTATTCTTGTTTGTGCCTGTACTGTTTCTTGGAGGGTGTGGTGTTGCAGATGGTGGAAAGGTTACTGCTAAAGATGTTTTAAAACAAAATCCTGATGCAGATATACTTCAATTTGATGGATTTGTTTATAGCAATATGACTGAAGTTGAGTGGTTTAAAGAAGATAAAGATAAGTATAAGAAGCAAAGCCTATTAGGCGAAATTAAAAAACAAACTGCGAAAAGTAGTAGTTTCTCAGATTTTACAGCTACAAAATTACCAGTTGGCACAAAGGTTTATTCAAATAACCTTGATGAAAACCGTCCTGGCGTACTGATAGTTGAATATGAGGACAAAGAACTGTATTATATGGAATTACTTGAAGGGTAGAAGCTCTAAATGTGAAAGTTTTACTTAAAGTAACTGGGTGCTTGAGTGACAGAGCGTTGGAGTTGTTTCGGCAATCATTTTATTTTTAGGCTTATTGAAGTATAGGGTGCGATAGCGGAACAAAGCTGTCGCTCCTTCAACTATTCAGCAGGTTTCAAAATGTGTATGATAAATTTAAAGATAAAGGGGGCTTACAGATGGATTATATATGGTTAGCGTTCGGAATTGTCATAGCAGGGTATTTAATTGGAGATGGATTAAAAAATTTTAATAATCCAAATGCAAAAAATATCTTAGAGTCGTTAGATGAAAATGACGACCATGAATTAATTAAAGAAAGTGATGTTCATTATTTTATTGGTGTTACTAAGGAAGACGCAAAAAAGTTGATTAATGAACAACCAAGTATTCCCCACATTATATTAAATAACAAAGTATATTACCCAAAAGCAAGATTACGAGAATGGTTAATGAAAATAGGAAATTGATTTCTATCTCATTAATGGAAATAGGTTATTAAGCTAACTTGATAGGTATACATAGAATCAAAAAATTGGTCTTTTTATTTTTTAACAAATACGGTTTTAAAGCATTCGAAAGTGAAAGGTAATTGTGAGACAATAACAATATCTTAGATTTAAAATTAACTAATAATGATTTTAAGGACGGCTCTTAATGAAAAATCATATCAAAGTAAACGGAAAGATTATTCAAACAAACAAACGTTTTTCACAATTAAAAAATAGCCAAAAGGAATGGATTGCAGCAGAACTTTATAAGCTCTACCACAAAAAGATGATAGAAAGACGCACAACAAGGAAACTACCTTCTAATCAACACGATATAGTTACTTCGTCCCTATATGCACAAATTCAGAATAGAGATATATGGATTCCTTATGGTGAGGTAAAAAAATATATTTTGAGTAAAACCTCAAAGATAGTAAAATCTTTTAAGAAACAGTTCCCAGAATTAAGTGAGAAAATAGAAGTTGAGCACGCTATAAAATAAAAAAGATGGCATTAGCATACATAAATCCGATTGTGTTGTCTGGCACGTTCTTCGATGATACTCCGACGGTAGCGAACAAGTTCCCAAAGTTCCCGTTGATTTCGGTCAGGAATAAAGCTTGCTTTAAGTAGCCCATAACGTAATAGTTGGGCAATCCATTCCGCATCTTTGACATCGGTTTTCCGTCCTGGAACAGCCTTCATATGTTGGGCATTTACCACTAAAAATTCAATATCTTCAGCCTCTAGCAAATTAACAATCGGTTTCCAGTACACACTTGTACTTTCCATGGCAACGTGGGTACATCCATGTTTCATAACCCAGTCGACCAACTCTAACAGAAACACTGTTTTAGTTGAGAATGTTTGAATCTATCTTCTTTCCTTTTTTTGTAATAATACATGCAGTAATAGAATCTTTATGAACATCCATCCCACACGCACGTTCAATGATTACATCCATTGAAAATCATCCTTTCTACGACTAACAATAATGGAGGCTGGTGCATCAACCAGAATAGGGTTAATCTACCATGAGTGCTTCCCGTAAGGGAGCGACAGTCTGTGGTGCACCGTGATCGAAGGAGTCAGACTAACTGATGGGTATAAATGCTAACATAAGAATGTACATAAATGATGGTCTAAGGATGTACAGTTTCGGTGATATTCCTGCATAATATTCTTGAGGTGAATATTATGCATTATCATGTCGACGTAACTACCAATCTTGAAATAAATAGTCTTAGAGACTTACCAAAATTAAAAATTCTAATGGAGAATCTAAACATGAAAATTAATAAAAGCATGTTAGCACGTGAAATGGGTGTAGATCGAAGAACCATTGATAGATATCTGAAAGGTAATATTCCTAAAGAAACTCGTACACGCTTATCTAAAATTGATGACTATTACACGACTATTTCTTTACTTCTTTCAACAGAAGCGAAACAGCGATTTTTTTACAAAAGAATTCTCTGGCAATATTTAACGGATAATCATTGTTTAGATTGTGCTCAATCCAGCTTCCGTTCTTACATCTCAAAAAGGCCTGAGTTTCAAAGCTACTTTAACTCAGATAAAGGAAGCAAGCCAATCAAACCTATTATCCGTTTCGAAACACCACCCGCTGAACAAGCACAGTTGGATTGGAAAGAAGACATTCGTTACATGACGAAAGACGGAGAAATAGTCAGTGTAAACGTTTGTGTACTCTTACTATCATTTTCAAGGTTCCGTACCTATCATCTTTCGATTTCAAAATCACAAAGCGTGTTATTTTCGTTTTTAATGGAAAGTTTTGAAGCAATTGGGGGAATTCCGAAAACGATTTTGACAGACAATATGAAAACCGTTATGGATGTCGCTCGAACAGAGTATAAAAAGGGGGTTGTGAATGAGCGATTTGATCAATTTTCAAAAGACTGTGGTTTTGAAGTGAAACCATGCATTGCGGGGAGACCAAGAACAAAGGCTAAAGTTGAGGCACCGATGAAATTGATCGACGAAATTCATGCCTACCAAGGAAAATTCAATTATGAAGAACTACATCAATTTGTTCAAAAACTATGTAATCGAATCAATAATAGTTATCACCAAGGAACGGGGAAAATACCTATTTTAGCTTTAGAAAAAGAAAAAGATCACTTAGTCCCATTACCACGGAAACAACTAAGAGATCTCTACAAAATCAACCATACACTTGTGAAAGTCAATACTTCCAATATGATATCCTACAAGTCCAACCAGTATTCAGTTCCAGCTGGATACAAAGGAAAAACCGTAGGTTTACAAGTATACGATGACCATATATACATGTATTATAACACGGTATTAATTGTCGAGCATCGTATCAGTCAAACAAAAATTAATTATAAGCAAGAACATTACCTAGACGCCTTATCTAAAGGGTTACCTCGTACTGTGAATATTGATGAGTTGGCCAAGAAGAATTTAGAGGCAATTGATGAGGTGTATCGAAATGAATAGCAGTTACGTCAAACTAGTTCAAAATCTAGACTACTTAAACATGAAGCAAATGATGGTTCATCTGGATGAAACGATAGATTTTATGACACATAATCAATTATCCTTTGTCGATACCTTACTTAAATTAACAGGTTATGAGATTGAGATGAAAGAGAAGAATATGATCACAGCCATGGTAAAAGTGGCGGCTTTCCCGCACTTAAAAGAAGTTAAGGACTTTGATTTCGACTTTCAACCATCAATAAATAAACAGCAAATTCTTGATTTCACCACTCTTCGTTTCTTAGAACGAAGAGAAAATATTGTTTTTTTAGGACCTAGTGGGGTGGGGAAAACTCACCTGGCAACTTCAATAGGGATTGCCGCAGCAAAAAAAAGGACGAGCACCTATTTCATTAAATGTAACGAATTAATTCTTAATCTAAAGAGAGCAAAATTAGAAAATCGTTTGGAAACCAGGATAAAACATTATGCAAAATATAGACTTCTTATTATTGATGAAATCGGCTATTTACCGATTGACGCCGAGGATGCAAAACTCTTTTTCCAACTGATTGATTTACGTTACGAAAAGAAGAGTACGATTTTAACAACGAATTCAAATTTCAAGTCATGGGACGAGGTATTTCAGGATACGAAAATTGCGAATGCGATATTAGATCGGGTCCTCCATCATGCGACAGTAGTGAATATCATAGGGAATTCCTATCGTCTCAAAGATCATATGAAGAAGGAAGATTAACAAAAGTGTACATTCTTAAACGATCAAAAGTGTACATGTTTACGTTGACATTTATACTGATGGGCTCTACTGGCACCATAGTGTATCGACCTTCCTCTCCCAGCCGTAGAATCAGTATTGCCAGTTTTCCACCATTTTCATTCTCTGTGGTGAAGCGCTGTTTTTGCGCTTCATGGATGGCTAACTGGGGGCGTTTCTTCAATATTGAAGGAACGTTTTTTTTAGATAGCCACCAAGCGAAAGGGAATTAATGTTAATATTAAAATGGAGTATTCAGGATTTTTAACTATTTGGCAGTTTAGTGGAACAACTTTTTCAAAATTACGTAATTACTTTTAAGTGTGGATGGTGATTTTTAAAGTGAGTAAAATAAAAATACGAGTTCAAGATACTATCATAGAAATCGAAGAAAATGAAAGGTATTATATTGAAATTGAAAATAGTACCTTTATCGGTACAATTATTGAGAATATGGATTTTGAATTCGACGGTCGGGTGTTCTTTTACATCTTTATTGATGAAGAAAATGAAGATTATCAAATAGTAGAAGATGAAATTATAAAAATAAAAAAAGTTTAAATATAACTATTGTTTTCTTGTGCTAACGGGTGCGGTAGCGAAACAAAGCTGTAGCTTGTTCAAATATCGAGCAGTTTTGTTGAAGAACAAAGAATTAATTAAAACTATGAATAGAAACTTGTTAATAGGGAATTTTATAAATTTACATCACATTGTTGATTCTTAATTTAATTAGGTATTGTAGTATGGAAAGAAGGTTATAAAATAGAAAATAAAACTTCTTCTGAAAGTCTAACCCCTTTGTTAACAGTCTGGTTTAAGCCAAGAGCTACTATAAGGGGATTATTGGATAATCCTAATCCAAAATTTATATATTCCATAATAACTATTTATGGTGTAGTTATTGTCTTAAATCACCTTTCACATATAGGTATAGGTGATGATGACATGTCATTAACCTTTATTTTATTAACAGCAGTTTTTTTAGGTCCAATCATTGGATTTATATGGTATTACTTATTAGGTGCTTTATTTAAATGGGTAGGTTCATTACTTGGAGAAAAAGGAAGTTATAGAGACTTACGTTTAACATTGGTTTGTTATGCTATACCATCTGTAGTTTTGTTAGGTTTATGGATTATATCACTTATTCTATTTGGTATTGATAATTTTAATAAAAGTTCAGTTGAAATCCCGATTATATTTTTTCTTATAGTAGGTCCAATTACACTCTTAATAATAATTTGGAGTATTGTTATTTTAGTTAATTGTTTTAGTGAAACTCATAAGTTTTCAAAAAAGAAAGCACTGTTACTTTCGCTTATTTATTTACCGTTTTATTGGATAGGACTGTAACTAGAAACTAATTTATTACTGGTATTTTATTAATCTAATTGGGTGCTTGAGTGACAGAGCGTTGGAGTTGTTTCGGCAACTCTTTTATTTTTAGGCTTATTGAAGTAAAGGGGGCTTATCTTCAGTAAAGAAAATAAGCCTTGTTCCGTTAACGTGGCAGAATTATTCAACAAGAGAGTTTTGATTAAGGGAACTTTTTATGCTAACGGGGCAATGTTCAATAAGTAAAATCGTCTTCAGCTAACGAAGCAGAATAGTTTAACGTGTTAATTAGTTTAATATTTTCTAGTACAGGAGGTGATTGTGTTTGGATAAAAAAATTAAAAAGAGTAACTTGCTTCTTACATTCTTAATGGGTGTCTCAATAACACTACTTGTACTACCATTACTTAATGCATTAGGTGTTCCTACCTTTGATATTGTGTTAGTTGCTTTATTTGGAGAAGAAAATATTTGGGGTATAATTTTCTCACTATTTCTTGTTCTAATAATTGTATTTTGGTTAGTTAAAGTTGTTAAAAAAAATGCCTAATGCAACATTGCGTGTTGTCTATTGTTGTACTACCATGAAAATAAACTTCTGTAACTACGAAAAAGGACAAAACTAAAAAGCATACAGATATTGTGAAGGAATGAACTTAAACAAACGGGGGGCTTTTCTTCAACAAGATAAATGGAAAATAATTCTTATAAGATTTGCTATATTTACTAAAACCAAGGTATTTCAATATCTGAAGGCGTTAACGCGCATTGTAAATAACCGCAAATATTTTGCGGACGACCGTTACAAGATTACGGATATGCTTCTAATATTTTATTATAAGGGATTGGGATTATGGAGATAAGGAACAGGGATCAAAACAAATTAAAATTATTTTTTATCATGACCATTCTTACATGTCTGATTGGATTGCAACTTTGGTTTAGTTATATTAACCTTCATTTTCCCTATATTGGTATTGAAGTTGTTGAAAACGGTGATAACTGGATTATTGCAAAATATGATAAAAATGGTATTGGGTTTCAAACTGGGGTAGAACTTGGAGATAAGATTCTTAAAATAGATGGACAGGAAACTGAAAAACATTTTACAGTAAATAAATGGGGTCAGATTGAGCAAGCAAATCAACTGCTTATTGAAAGAAATGGACAGGTTTTGGTTGTTGATTTTGATTATCACGATAATACCCTTTACAGTCATTATATTATTCCGTTTATTATGGGGATTTTCAGTTTTGGAATATTTGTATTTTTAGTAATTAAGGCATTTCAGTACAAATCTGCTTTTTATTTGGCGCTAGTATTTTTGATGATTGGTCTCATCTTAATTAGTCAAGGAGCTTCAGCGCGCGGAGATGTTGTTGGGAAATTTATTGTCAATAGTGGTGTAACACTTTTCCCGATTTTGTTTTTACATTTTATCCTTGTGTTTTTGGGAGGTAAGAGAGATTCTCTATTTTCATTAAAGTGGCTTAAATATCTATATGGTGTGTTTCTGTTATTTTTCTTTATTCATTTTAGTTACTTTATTCCCATCCCTTATTATGTTTACTTCAATTATGATCGCCTCCTGACATTGATTGTCTTTACTGCAGGCATTTTGCTTAACATAGTGATTTTGTTAACTACTTATATTCAGTCAAGACATAAGAACCCTTACTTATATGCAAATCTTAAAATTATTTGGTTTACACTTGCCCTTTCTTTCCTACCTATGATAAGTTTATCTGTCGTTCCAGATATAATAAATGGTTCTTATTTGATAGACTATATTTATACTCAGGGATTCATTTTACTTTTTCCAGTTTCATTTTTATATTTAATTTTTTCGAAACGATTATATGATATTCAGATGCTTTTTAATCACAGTGTTTACATTCTTTTATTATCCTTTGTGCCGGCTGTTCTGGTGACCGGGATCGTCTTTATTTTGACTTATCAAGATTTGAGGTTCTCTCAATACTTACTCCTTTTTTGTATGGTCCTTCTTGTTATGACGCTCTTTTTCTATGTTCAAGATCACTTTCATGAGCGAGTGGAAGCGATCCTATTTCCTAAAAAACATCGTTTGAGAACAGTTTTTGAAACGATGGTAAAAAATATGGGAACGATAAGAAGTTTTGCGGAAATTGAAGAAAATATTTTACGGAAACTAATTCCAATATTTAGGGTCGAGGGAGCGGCCGTTTTGTTACAAAACAACGATGGTACTGAAATGATTTGTCATGGTTCTATAAAAAAGGCGGAACTGGAGCAACTTATCCCTGTCGAAGCTGGTGAGCAAAATGAATTTATCATTTTTCCAATTCATCAGGATCGGGGGTTTTCAAGCTTTCTCCTATTAACGAACAAAATAGACAAGACAAGGTTTAGCAAAGAAGAAGAAAGATGGATTTATTGGCTCAATTCTTACTTGTTTGTTCTGTTGGAAAACCTTTACCTTATGCAGAAATTAACGATGAAAGTTACGGAATTGGTACAGAGGAGATCGAACGACCAGGAGAATCAAGATGTCTTATGGTTAAAAAAGGTACTGTATCACTCACAGGACCAAGAAAGGGAACGGATTGCTGCTGAAATTCACGACACAGCTATACAGGATATTTATTTTGCCAAGCAGCAGATAGGATTACTTCAAGAACAGTATGTTAAGCACGATGTTGATGAAACAGAGACATCCGGAAAGTTAGCAGATATAATCGAACATTTAGACTTGATTAACTACGGATTAAGGGACACATGTTTTCAACTTTATCCGCATACGCTCCCGGAAGCAGGTTTAGTTAATTCATTACGAACTTTATTTCAGACCGAAAAAATGCGAGTTCCGTTCAAGATTCATTTGCAAGTCGATGATCAGAATAAAAATAAATTAGAAGCATTAGATCTTAAAAAAAAGCATTATTTATTTCGGATTGTACAGGAACTACTAACGAATGCAAAAAAGCATTCTCAGGCAACGGAAGTATACTTTATATTTAAATTAGAAAGGTATCATTGTTATTTGGAATATATAGATAACGGGATAGGTTTTCCAGTTGATGAACTTTCCGATGAAAGGTCAAAATCATCAGGAATGGGCTTGATGCAGATAAGAAATCGTTTATTAAGTTTAAATGGTCAGATCGATATCCGTTCTGACAGTAGTGAAGGGGTATACATGAAGATGGAAATTCCGATCAATACAGATGAAGGTAGTAGTAAAGGGAACGAGGAAGTGAAGACAGATGAGGCGCGTGTTGGTTAAAGTTTTATTAGTAGAAGATCATCCAGCGATGGGATACGGAACGAAAACAATTTTGGAACAAATGCCAAACATAGAGGTAGTGGGTATTGCTGAAAGCGGTGAAAAAGGGATAGAGATGGTCGAACAATATCAGCCGGAAATTATTTTTTTGGATATGAATTTACCTGACAAGTCAGGTAAAGAAGTCGCCAAAATCATCAAAGAAAAGCATCCTAAAAAACATATTATTATTTTTACTGGTTATGATTACCGGCCTTATGTAAACGATTTAATTGGCATTGGAGTAAGTGGGTTGATGATGAAAAGTGCGACACCGAAACAATTACTGCGAATGATAGACTGTGTTATCGACGGGGAAACGGTCATACCATTAACTCTTTTTCGGCACATGCAGATTAATGAGTCAGCTGAGCAAAAAATAGTAGAGGGTATGAAAATGATGACGAAAAGAGAGAAAAAAGTACTTTCAATGATTGCAAAGGGAAATACAAATAAAGGGATCGCTGAAGAAATAGATATGAGTGTGCGTTCGATTGAGTATTGTATAACAAGCATATATGAAAAATTAGAGGTTAACTCCCGGGCGAAAGCAATCGAGAAATATGTAAGAGAGACAAATTAATAATGTTTTATGTTTATTTTCAGATAAAGGTGGGTCTGTTCTTTTAACAGAGCGACCTTTTTTTGCGGTGTTTTTGCGGAGTCACCCAATTTACATTGCGGTACATATTCTGATAGTTTTGTAGTAGAGGTTGTTCAAAAGTTCGAGTTTTACCTTTTTGAACAAAATCTAGGCACTAAGACTATAGTTGCTAAACAATTTACAACTTTTTTATTTGGATAGGTAAACGGATTTACTTCATAAGGAGTTTGATTAAATGCAACCTTATCTAAAACAACTAGAAATAATATACCAAAACTATCAGCCCTTAATGTATGCATATTTATTAAGAAAGACAGGGGATCACTTTGTTTCTGAAGACCTCTGCCAAGATGTATTCATCAAGGCGTTTGAGGCACTTCCACGCTTTCGTGGAGATGCTTCAATTAAGTCATGGTTATATCGGATTACTCATAATCACTATGTATCCTACTATCGTAAGAATGGAACGCGAGATGTTATTCCAATAGATGAATATTTACTTTTAGAATTGGTTACGAGTGAAAACTCACCAGAAGACCATTTTTTAGAAAAATTAAAAACCGACGAAATTCATCATATACTAAGTAAGATGAAGCCCGGTTTTAGAGAAGTGTTAGTTTTAAGAGACTTACATGAATTGTCTTATCAAGAGATTGCCCACATCCTAGATTGGTCCCTTGGAAAAGTAAAGATAACCATTCATCGTGCTCGTCTTCAATATCGAAACGAGGTAGAGAAACAAGGAGTTGTCGAAACCGGATCTCCTATTTTTCTTTAACTAACAAACAAAATATTAATCTAACAAATATTTCATATTTTGTTATAATATAATTAATTAGTAATGAAATGTTTAAAATTTTCAACACAAAAAGGTTAAAAATTATTTTTGAAGGTGAGTGAGTGCATTGTCAAACCCAAGTTGGTTATTTGTTATAGCCGCTTATATAGCGGTTATTGGAATTTTTATTGCGTATAAACAATTGTTGGCAACTATTGAAGAACGGATTAATGATAACGAAATAGTAACACAAGGTAATTTCCAAAAAGAAATGAGCCGTTTTTTCATAAAAGTACCGCTTATTGAGATTGTTCCAATTCTACTAATTATATTTGGTTTTATTCAGCTTGAAGACGTTCAAGGAACTGGGCAATTAAGTGATATTATCATCCCTTTTGGGTTTGTACTTATCGTTTTAGTGTTTGGTATAACCAATGTATTATTATTACGAGCAAGACTAGTTTCAATAAAGGACATTGATAATCAATCAAAACCTTTTATTAATGCACTATCATTTATTGGTATATCGTTACTTGCCGCAATTCCAATTGTTTCATTTGTAGCAATGTATGTATTCATTTAGTGTAATAGATTAGGTCAATTAATGGTTCAATGTAGAAGGAGGAAAATGATGTATAGCACTGCGATCAAGCTAACAAATCTAGCAAAATCATACGGTAAACATGATGCTGTAAAAACTATTAATCTAGATGTGAAAAAAGGAGAACTGTTTGGGTTCCTTGGACCGAATGGAGCGGGTAAAACAACGACAATCAAGATGCTTACAGGTTTACTAGAGCCTACGAATGGGTCAGCAGAAATATATGGTATCGATATTTGGAAAAATCCTATCGAAGGGAAAAAGAAAATTTCCTATGTACCCGATCAACCAAACCTCTATCCAAAATTGACAGGCTGGGATTATCTGGAGTTTATTGCTTCAGTGTTTCAAATTCCGAAAGAAAGATTCCAAACGAAAGCAAAAGAGTTATTACATATTTTTAGTTTGACGGAACAAGCGAATGACTTAATCGAAAGTTATTCTCATGGGATGAAACAAAAAATAGCAATATGCGGTGCACTTGTTCATGAACCGGATGTACTATTTCTTGACGAACCAACAGTAGGGTTGGATCCAAAAAGCGCAAGAAATCTTAAAAATTTACTTCGTGAACTTTGTAATAATGGAATGACTGCTTTTTTCTCCACGCACATTCTTGAAATTGCCGAGGAGATGTGTGACAGGATTGGAATCATCTCTGAAGGGGATATTATCGCACTTGGCACAATGGAAGAATTACGTAGTGGTAACGGAAACAAAGATCAAAGTTTAGAGGATATTTTCCTAGAGTTAACAGGTGACGAAGGTGACCTGGCTTTGATCAATGAGATTTCAGCTGATGGTGATGCTAAATGATAAAAGTTCTACTAAGAAGTCAATGGAGAATACTTATTAATACTGTACGAACACAGCCGAAGCACTACCACGCTGGCTATATAATAATGGTGGGAGTCATAGCTGTACTTTTATATTTTTTGTCTAGAGGTGTTTTAGCAGTAGGAGAGTCCATTTCAGAACCGATAATGATAGGATTGTTGTCATATGGATTTTTGGCAATCATCGGAATAATCCTCTTGCTAGGTTTGCCGCAAATATTTAAACAATTATACGCTGCAACAGATTTAAACTTATTATTTACAATGCCAATTCCCACTAGACACATTTTTTGGGTTAAATATATCCAAAGCTTTTTTGGAACGCCCTTATTAATCTTTGTATTCTTCCTCGTTCCATTATATATATATGGTGGTTTAATGGGCGCAAATGTATTGTTCTATCCAGTTGTAATACTTGTCCTTATTTCGGTTATTGTTATCGGTCTCTCGCTTGCGTATTTGTTTAATCTGATCCTGATTCAAGTGGTGCCGAAAAGCAAGGTAAATGAGTTTATGACTGTAATGAGTCTATTATCAGGTATGTTTGTTTATATGATGTTTATGATTCCGACGCTATCGAATGATCGCCCGTTACCAGAAATAATTTTAGCAGGCCTTCCATTATTCCCAGATTGGGTACCAGTTACATGGGCAAGTGCTTCGATTATGGGCGCCATGGTTGGATCAATTGACTTTGTTATACCCTTTATTTTGACGTTACTGTTGGCTGTAACTAGTATTCTTTTTGCATCGACTCTCGTTGAAAAGGGATTTCGGACTGGTTGGATTCGTTTAAGTGAAGGTAGTGGGAAAAAGAAAAAAAGCTATGCAAAGAAAAGAGGTGCTAATCTTAATCATCCAATAATTGCAATAGGAAAAAAAGAATGGTATGCCATTAAACGTGATTTACGAGAATGGTTAATTTTTATGCCACTGGTTTTCTTTGTTGTATTTGGATTCGTAGGATTCCTAACGAATGGCGCAAAATTGAGTGATTTGCAAGGAGGACCAAATGAAGTTACATGGCCAATTACTCAAGCGATCTTGCTTTTTATTTATGCAATGTTTAATGGTCAAATGGCAAGTTCATCAATTGCTAGGGAAGCATCATCGTTATGGATATTACAAGTACTCCCACTTTCCGGAAGGACTATTTCGCTAGGAAAACTTTGGATTAGTTGGCTGATTCCTTTTGTGATGTTAACGAGTATTGAATTAGCGATTGGAGTTTTCCTAAATTGGACCATACTGCAAATGATTAGCGGTATAGCTATGAAAGCAGTTATCACGGTTGGAATCAGCGGAATAGGAATATACTTAGGAACCGTTGGAGCAAAATATAATCCAACGAACCCACAAAATCGTCTCAAATTCAGTACAAATTTCATTTTATTCATTTCTTCATATGTATATCTTATTTTTGCATTAATTCCTTATGCGCTATTAGTCATACCTGTTGAAGTCATTGAACCTATTCAAAAAATTAATGATCAAGCAGGAGGATTTATTGGTTTTGTATCTACAGTGGTGTTAACGATACTATCGTGGAAAGCAACAAGTCCTATTTTAGTAGGGATATTGGGTATTATCGTAATGCTAATCGTATCATTGGGAGTCGCTTATCTATTTATGGTGGCAAGTGCACGAAAAATCGATAAAGGGATTAAAATTGAAATGGTACGAAACACCAATTCTAGATCATTACTAGGAAAAAGTTCTCGGAAATTGTATTAAAGAGACTGCTCAAAAAGGTTAGAAAAATTGTATGGGCTTTATTAGGACTGATTCGGCTAACACAAAAGGCAGATTCATAGTTTTACTTTTAAACTAACTTTTTTTCAATATTGATTTATGAATGGTGAGCGTGTATGAACTGGAATCAGGTTACTATTTTTGTTAAATTTGTAGCATTAAATTTTTTTCGCAAGTTTAGTATACGGACAGCAATAAGAGTTATCGTGATAATGCAGTCAGAACCAAGGGAAGTACATCTTGAATTAACGGGTTTACTGGAGTAAACATAAAGAGTCTTTGGGAGGGTGAGGATCATATGTCAAATGGGGCGAAACGGTTCTTTAAGTTATTTGCCAAAAATATCAAGGAATCACTGGGAGCGGGTCATTATCAATCCGTTGGAATCAGTATCACCTGTATGCATTGTCAATATGATAAATTTGAACATGGACATGCTCAGTTGAATACAGCTTTATTGAGTTTTTTAAACCTAGATTTTGCTAATCGAACAGCAAATACATTAACTTGTCACCGTTGTGGTTTTGTCCATTGGTTTAATAAAGATGTTAAAAGAGTGCAAATTAGTGATAAACGATAATCAGCATTTAATAGTAGGTAATTACAAATGATGCACAAAGAAGGTGATCATATGGAAGTGTTAGTAGTTAATCTAAAAAATGCTGGTTACGCTGAAAAAAAGAACACGATTGAAGATATTCATTTTAAAATAGCTGAAGGTGAACTGGTTGGATTAATTGGTCCAAATGGTGCAGGTAAAAGTACGATATTAAAGGCAATTCTTGGGTTACTTGATGAGATAAACGGTGATATTTTTTTAAAAGATAAATATGCTTACATCCCTGAACAACCTACCTATTTTGAAGAGCTAACTTTATGGGAGCATATTACACTTGCAAAGGCTGTAAACGAAGAAGATGATGACAACTTTTTTCAGCACGCTATTGAACTGGTAACTATTTTTAGATTACAAGATGTTAAACACCATTATCCAAGTTCTTTCTCCAAAGGTATGCAGCAAAAATTAATGATCATTATTGCCATCTTGATTAAACCAAAGCTTTATATTGTCGACGAACCATTTATTGGTTTAGATCCAAAAGCAATAAAAGATTTTCTGCTTATATTGGAAAAAGAACGTAAACGTGGTGCTGCCATCCTAATGTGCACCCATGTCTTAGATACAGCCGAGAAAATTTGTGACCGATTTTTACTCATGAACAATGGTCATCTAATTGCAGAAGGAATTCTTGATGAAATTAGAACTCAAAGTGGTACTGATGGATCTTTAATGGATTGCTTTTATGAATTTATGGAGAGAGACTAATGATCAATCCAGTTCAATTATTTACGTTTCGGTTAAAAAATGAATGGAGCTATCATTATGGAGTTTGGAAAACAGCGGTAGATTGGATTGTTTGGTTGTATATATTGATACCGTTTTTAGCTGTTTTTTCTTACCAGTATTATTTAATTTGGAACGGAGAGGCCGGGTGGCTTGAAGTATATCCTACTGAATTCAGTTGGTTTTTCTTTTTTTTCATAAGCACAAAAGGGACAGTGCGCTTATTTTTAGACGAAGGCGATTTACTATTTTTAAGACAAAACAAACGCTGGCTAGATACATTAATGAGTTTAGGAATGACCTACTCTTTCTTTGTGAATATGCTACTAGTAATCGTTGTATCAGGGGTATTCCTCCCTATTTGGTATGTATACGAAGGAGCTACTATCTCTAAAATTGTCACTTTCATTCTTTTCGTGTGTATTTTTCGGATCAGCCACCAATTGATAAAACAAATCCTTGCTGTGACCTTTCAAAACTGGAAATTAGTATTCATAAATTTGGCATTGTACTTAGGTTCATTTGTGATATTTTTAACCTATTATTTAGTTGCTTTACCATCTCAATTATTCATCACTGGCCTAGTAATTATTACTGGAATTGTTCTTTGTAAAACTAGACTAAATATGAAGTGGTGCTTTAATGATGATTGCCTTAGAGAAACACAGGAGCGCCTAAAATTGGCGTCGTTATTTGTTAAAGCAAGTGGCTTTAAAGTGGAGAAAGGTAACCAGAAGCGAAAAAAACCATTTATACTTTTTTCGAAATCTGCTCGACTCTTTCGTAAACGAACGAATCAAAATCTTATTGCTGAGACCTTTATAAAATATTATTTAAGAAGTAAATCAAAATTGTTTATATTAATACAAGTAACGATTGCTTGTATAGTCGTTCTTGTACTTGTACCAAACTGGGTTAAGTGGATATTACTATTCGTTTGTGCCTTTATGGCCAAACATCTTGTTATATCGGCCTTGAAAGAATTTAAAAACAATTCATTTATCAAACTACTTCCTTATGATGCCGAACATGATGAAGTCATTATCGCAGCAAGTAAAGCTGTTTTCATATTAACAACACCAAGTTTATTCTTATTTGGATTTGTTGCGGGTTGGACTATATTTTCGCCTTTTTTTGGTTTGCTTGTTGGTCTTGTTGCTGTAAATTTGAATTATTTGGACCGTCCTACAATCTGATGTTATTGGGATAAAAGGTGAAAAGTATCTTTAATGGAAGGTGGTTCACTAGATTAGCAAATACTATTTTTTGAATTCATGGTCGTTGAGCAATAATTAAATCAATATACAATAGCAACGTATACTAGAAAGAGGCTTAATTTTATGCCATATGAACTAATATTAGTAATAATTATCATTATTCTGATCGGGAGTTTTATCCAAGGGGTGAGCGGCTTTGGCTTTGGGCTTTTTGCAATGGGTTTTTTACCGATTTTATTTACAGTTAAGGAAAGCGCCTTATTCGTTATGGCTTTATCGGTTGTCGTTTCTGTAAGTATCATTGCTAGAAGTTATAAACATATCGTTTTTAGAGCACTTCCAATTATTTTAGGGGCTTCACTTGCAGGTAGGATTATTTCATTCTTTATTTTAAATGCTTTTGGTGAGCTGGATTTTATGAAAATAATATTAGGTTTATTTTTAATTGCGATGGTTATCTATTTATTTTTTAATAAAAAGGAGCCTTCAGCAGCTATTTTGAAATTATCAATAACACCACTTATTTTTGGCTTTTTCGGTGGTTTTATCGGTGGTATTTTTGCCGTTGGTGGACCGTTTTTTGTATTTTATTTTTTATTGATTTTTAAGGATAAGTATCAATATAGTGCAAATTTACAGGCGGTATTTTTTGTGAATAATTCTTTCTCACTTATGCTACATGGAATAAACGGTGACTTTAATTCAGCGTTTATTGTTTACTTTTTAGTGGGAGTTGTCACTGCCATTGTCGGTACTACACTTGGATTAAAAATGTTTGATCAGTTACCACGTGAAACGATAAAAAAGTTTGCGATGTGTGTCGTATTCGTAGCGGGGTTAAATCTACTTGTTTTTTCATAAATGAATGAGGAAATAGCTCACTTTTATTAACTTATCCTGGTATACAAGAAAGTAAGTTGGTTCTTAGATTACCTTAACTAGAATTGTAGAAAATAAAAAAGTCTACCTTTTTATGTAAAATATCGATAGAATTTCAATAAAAAATTGGATATTTATGTTAAGGTTATAAAAAGGATATTTAGATATTGTGAAGTCTTTCACTTAAACTCCCTCAGTGTGATAGCTATATCTCTTGAATGCTCACTCATTCGCAGGATTCCGTTCCCTTGATTTAGAAATAACGGATAAAGACAGAGAGTATTGAAGTTTTGGCTTCGTGAGGGCAAGCTTGAATAAAGGAGGTAGATTAAACTCCATTTATTACCATATACTGCACGCGTTCCCCACACCGCCCCTGGAGGCTAACCCTCCCATTTCTCAACGGGTCTTATAAATAAGCCCTCTCATTCCTTCGTCACGCCTTTCCAAGGGGTGGAGGCCGGTTTTGCTAACTGAACGGGTCTATGCCCTTTTGTTTAAGTAATCCAGTACTCCGTGCTTTTTTGGGATCCTACGAATAAGTCAACATTCAAAAAAATGATCATACTTTTAAATAAATCTGTCTTAGTATTTATGCTACCACTGAAGTTAAAAGTTGTACTTTTTCTGGACTATAGTGTTCATTCTTACGTGCCATAACTACCAATATTCTTGAAAATTTACCAATCAGTTTCATGATAGATTTCATTCTCTTCATTTTTTTGACATGAACATTGTTGTAGTGAAGTTCTTTGAACTCGAGATTGTTTACGACAAGACTCATTGTTGCTAAGTAGAGGAAACGCCTTAATCTAGACCTTCCTCGTTTAGAAATAACAATTTGTCCTTTCCACTTGCCAGAGCTCGCTTCAACTAGGTGAAGACCCGCATGACGTAGTAAAGCATTACCATGAGTGAATCCACTTAGGTCACCAGATTCGCCTAATATGCCAGCTAGTGAGATTTCACTAATCCCTTTAAGGGCAAGTAATTTCATGGCATAAGGAATTTGGTTAAGAACCTCAGTGACTTCGTTTTCAACTTTTTCAAGTTGTGTTGAAGCTAGGTCGTATTCCTCTAGTAATTGTGTTAAGTGAAATTTATACGCATCTAGTGCTTGATGGCTGCCGATAGAACGTTTAGCCAATTCAGATAGTAGACGCGCTTTCTGGAATCCCGGTTGCCTCTTCATCACGGATTTCCAACCATTAACAATTCCCTGTGGGTCTAAGCTATTCAATTCTCCGGGAGTAGGAAATAACCGAAGAGTCGCAATTGCTCCTTTACATGTCACGTTTTTGAACACTTCTCGGAGTTCAGGAAAAACGATATCTACCCAGCGGTTGATTTGGTTAACTGTACTGACCATACGCTTAACGACAACGTCCCGGTTGGACATGAGGACTCGGAGCTTCTCGAAGGATTACGGAGTTGGATGAACAAAGGAATAGTATCCATTCTTCACCATATCAGCGATAACTAAGGCATCTTTAATATCACTTTTTGACTGGGTATTATCGCGATTTTCTTTATTCCTTTTGACCAAATAAGGGTTTACGGTTACAGCTTCTATGTTTTGTTTTAATAACCACCTAGACAGGTTAGTCCAGTAATGTCCTGTGGGCTCCATCCCAACAATGGTTGAATGTAAGTTGTTTTTCATTTTTAGTTTGTCGATCCATTCTTTTAATCTATTAAATCCTTCATCATTATTTTCAAAAGATAGTGGATCTCCTACAACGATGCCGCGGAAATTTACTGCACGGGCCACGTGAAGTTGTTGGGCAATATCTACACCAACAATGAGATGGCTGTCTGAAATTCTTTCAATCAATTGATTTTGTTTGTTTTGCATTTTATACTTCATAGTAGAGCTTCCTCCTTAAGAATGATTTTGTTTTGTGTATATAATCATCTTACCGAGGGGCTCTATTTTTTTCAAACCTGAAAATTAACGCTCTACAGGAATGCTAACTGGCAGTTTACTTGTGCGAAACGTTTCTACCCCAAATTGAGAATGGACACATTACTCAGGTAAAAGGTAGACAATTCCGTTGGAATTGAAGGATTATATCGAAGAGTCAAATGATTGAGTAACGTCTTGAAGGGCTCTCTCTGAGTCGAGTAGCACTAGATTTAGTAAGAATGAACGTGTTATAAGCTCGGCAAAAAGGCGTAAGAATTTACCGTACCAGTATGGCTGACGAAAACCTACCCGCGGGGGTGGTGTAAATCATGATGCTTGAGTTGAATGAATACGGTGAGAATGCTTAATTATCCTAAAATAATAGGGTAAGCTGACGAACTTCTGAATGTACGGGTCTACACCTGCAATACATAGAAATGTGTATATCACCAAATTGTGAGGTTAGCAGTGGATGAGTAAGACTAAGTAATATGAAAATCCATAATATGTTACAGGCATATAATCGGCTAACAGGCTTACAGGAAGCACCTAAGTTCATCCGATAATAGATATAATTCAACGTTGTAAGCTGATAACGTGGAGGGCTTACTCCCTAAGAAGCGTTGAAAAGGAAAATACTAGTGAGAATAGCTAGTGTATAACTAATCTTTGTATCAGTGAAAGTGGTGGCACAGTACCAATGAAACGTCTAATCCACATGGAGGGACAGCCACTAGACTAATGAAGGAACATTCAACCATGTTAGACAGTTCTTTATCGATTAATAAGGTTCTTGTAAGACTAATAGAGGTTCAACTCCCAAGGGAGTCACCGACTTGTTAAAACGGAAGAAACTGAGACACAATGAGTATTACGATATGCAACATTGTTTTGATAATTTATATGCTCAAAGTGTTGATGGTCAAAATTTCTATGACTTAATGAAACTAATTAGTTCGAATGAAAATATACGTCTTGCTTATCGAAACATCAAAGGAAATACTGGGAGTAAAACCGCAGGTTCAGATGGATTAACCATCGAAGATGTGAAAGATTTGTCCGTGGAAGAAGTAATTGAAAAGGTTCAACAGATGCTTGGTTCATATGAACCGCAAAAAGTTAGGCGTGTGTTCATACCAAAAGCGAATGGCAAAGTGAGACCATTAGGAATTCCGTCTATATGGGATAGAATTTTCCAACAGTGTCTTTTACAAGTGTTGGAACCAATTTGCGAAGCGAAATTCCATAAGCATAGTTATGGCTTTAGACCGAATAGAAGCACTCATCATGCGAAAGCTAGATTTGAATTTTTGATTAATCTAACTGGACTTCATCACTGTGTTGACGTTGATATTAAAGGATTTTTTGAGAATGTTAACCATAGTAAACTACTTAAACAAATTTGGTCGCTAGGAATAAGAGATAAAGCATTACTTTCAATTATCTCAAGGCTTTTAAAAGCCGAAATTGAAGGCGAGGGCATTCCAGCTACTGGCGCGGCGCAAGGTGGCGTCATTTCACCGCTTTTATCTAACGTTGTTCTCAATGAACTGGATTGGTGGGTAAGTGACCAATGGGAAACATATAAAAGTAGCTTTAATTATAAATTTCGTGGCGGTATGCACAAGGTGCTTAAGCAATCAGATTTAAAAGAATGCTATATCATAAGATACGCTGATGACCTTAAAATATTATGCCGCACTCGGTCACAAGCGATTAGAATGAACTACGCTGTAAAGGATTTTCTGAAAACTAGATTACATCTTGAGACAAGCGAAGAAAAATCAAAGGTCGTGAACCTAAAGAAGAATTCGTCAGAATTCCTTGGATTTGCGATTCGCGCCGTAAGAAAAGGTAAAACAAAGATGGGTTTTGTAGCCCAGTCAAATATGACAAAGAAAGCAAAATCGAATGCTTTTATAAAAATTAAAGAAGCAGTTAAAGCCATTCAGAAGAAACCTTGTATAGCGTCAGTCTGGCATTATAATTCAGTCGTAATGGGTATTCAAAATTACTATGCAGCAGCCACACAAATCACAAATAATCTTAGCGAGTTGACCTCCTCCCTTAGCAAGTCTTTATATAATCGACTAAAAGATTTTAGAACAGAAGCGGATTATTCTGACATGACCAGTACGCTACAAAAACGCTACAAGGGATATGAACCGAAATATTACAAGATACGGAGCATGGTGTTTGTCCCTATTTATGCCCAACGGCATAAAACGAACCTAGGTTTTTCTCAAGAAACATGTAACTATACTGTCAAAGGCAGAGAAAAGATACACAAAAACCTAAAAGCGATTAGTAAAAATGTGCTAAGTTATGTCATGAAGAATTTCATTCCAAATCGAACGATTGAGTATAACGATAATCGCATTAGCAAGTTCATTGCCCAATATGGAAGATGTGCGGTTTCAGGAGTTGAACTTGGTTTAAATGATTGGCACTGTCATCATAAAAATCCCTATCGCCTTCCAAAGGATGATAGATATTCAAACTTGATAATTCTTCATGAAGCGTCTTACCAACTTGTACATCTAAAAGATAACGATAAAATAAGAGCGTTACTTGATAGTTTACAATTAAACAATAAGCAAATACAAAAGGTAAATGAACTTCGAAAACAATGCAAAAATGACTCTATTTGATTTTAGGAATTTAATTTCGCTTTATTAAAACATAGAATTGAATGAATTGGATTAGTTGGAACGCCGTATGCGGTGAAAGTCGCATGTACGGTGTGAACGAGGGGAAAAGGGGGCGATAACTTTCAAACCCTTACCTATTCGTATTAATAAGTAACATTGTAGAAAATAGAAAAGGTGGCTTAATTTATGAAAAAAATTTTTTATTTGTTCGTTTTAATATTATTTTCAATACTTACCATAGGGTGTCAGAGTGAAGATAATAACAATGAATTAAGTTGGGGAGAAACAGCAGAAACGGAAATATTAGAAATCACTCCAACAGATATTGAGATAGGCACTGAAGATAATCAATTACCAGGAATGGAAGTTGAACCTAATTCTCAAGTTGCAGTGATAGATATCAATTTACAAAACACCTCAGATTTTTCAGTAGCAATAGATAGAGATTTTTATTATGCATCTTTTGGAATTATAGTTGATGAGCAAGGTATCGGTCGAATGGATACAAACATTTTTCCATTCGACGGTGTTTTTTTGGGTGATTTAGAAGAGGGAAAAACAGTAGATACCCGATTGGTCATTTATCATTCGCAAGGTGAAATAGACTTAGTGTTTGACTTTAATGGTGATTTAGAAAGTGGATATGAGGTAAGGTGGAAGATAGATTAATTATTATTGTACTAACTGGGGGCTTTAGGATAATAAGCTGACGCTACTGTTGTTCCGCTAACTGGCAGTTTAGTGGAACAACTTTGAAACAAAAAATATCATGGAGGCGGTTGAATGAAATTTCATACCAGTTTCATTGGTTTAATTTTAGTGTTCTTATTAGTAGTTTCAGGTTGTTCAGTACAAAATAAAGATAAAATGCATTCATCAAAAGTTGTTGGGGATATTCAAAAAATGAACCCAATTAATGATGAATTTTTGGTAGAGAAACATGAAGATTATGCCGAAATGTTGAGGGTAGAGAAGGGTTTATCGAAAGAGGAAGCAGATGAGGAAACCTATCGTGTTCAATTACATGAAGTGGCTATTATTAATAGAGCAATAGATGTGGGCATTAAAGTATCTGAGGAGGAAGCGTTGCAAGAAGCAAATAAAACCAGGCAAATGTTAAAAGAAGTAGAAGGAGTTGAAAATGCAGAAGTAGCCTTGACTAAGACTCAAGAAACCATTGAGAAATTAGGCATTTCAGAAGATGAATATTGGAATAAATTTGTCATTAACTCTTTTATTCAATCGTTAATGAAAGAAAAGTTAATAGAGTACGAACGAATAGAAAATCCAGAGATGAACTGGAATGAACGTCAAGAAGAAATAATAGAAGAATTTAAATCAAATGAGTCTCTCCAAATAAATGAGTTCAAAAAAGAGATAGGATTAAACTGATTTTATTTTAATCGAATTGTGAATCATTATACTTAAAGTAACTGCCATTTTCTTGAATAAGGAATTGCACACCTTGTTCAAGTAACTGGCAGGTTAGTGGAAAATGAGAATAAAATTCTTAGAAGATTAGTGAGGTGTAATTTTTGTTTAAGAGAGTTCAAAAGAAGAGGTTAGTAATTATTTTGTCCATTATTTCGTTGTTCTTAATAGTCGTTGTACTAAGTAATTACATCAACCCAAATATTGAAGCGTCTATCCAACATAAATATACACGGGTTGAAAATGTAGAGGTATTACAGACTGATTGGTATGGAAACAAAGGATTAACATTTTTTGTTTATACACGTTCTTCTTATAATGAAGAATTATTTTGTAAAGGGCATGTTAGTAAAAATATTTTCAATACAGAAACATCAATGGAAGGCTGTGTGCCAAATTCGAACAGTGAAAATGAGGGAGCAAAACAGGGAGTTTATGGGACATCTGAATTTTTTGGAAAGCCAATGGTTAGCGGATTTAACTTAGCGAATTCAGAAGTAAAAGTTCAGGGAAAAGAAGTTAAAACCATTATATATAAAGACCTTAAAGCTTGGTATATTTTTTCTCCACCTGCTGAACCAACATTTGGTTTAGATAAGTAATATTACCTTTGTGAAATGGTCTTCTTATTATGCTAAAGGGTGCGTTAGCACAAGAACCTGGTGCTGTTCCTGTTCAATAAACAGGGAGATTTATTGAAATAAAGTGTAGCAGACTTTTAAAAAAGGAGAAATTGTATGTGGATTTTAATTCTTTTTATCATTATTGGTATAGGAACAATTATTAGTTATTTAAGAGAACAATCGCAACAAAACAAAAAAATTATCGAACTCCTTGAAGAGATAACTAAAAAGGAATAATGTTCAACAAACGGGCGTTTGTTGAACAGATAATACTTACTCTAAGAGGAGTAAGTTTAAAGAACTTCTATGGTATGTAACGGGAAATTTTCAAAAAGGATGATTTATATGGAGGTAATCAAACAAGGACTAGCTATTCTATTTGCAATAATGATAATTGCGTTATTTTTTTCTTTAGTAAGATTGATAGTATTACATTTTTTTGACGACTTTTATCAGAGTCTTTATCAAAAGTCTCATCGCTTATTCAAAAAAGCTTTTAAGAAATAACATTGTGAAAAATTGAACTTAAAGTAACGGGGTGCTTTAATTCAACCAAAGGGTTACCATTCCAGAAAAGACAACCAGAATCATTCTTTATTACCGTTCAAGTTCAATGTTTTTATTAAAGTGAGGTGATGAGCAATGACGAACTTGATGAAAAGCAAACAACCATTTTTAATTTTGCGAATTATACTTTCTGTAATTACTGTATTTTTTGCTATAAGGGTTTGGCTAACTTTACTAAATCCAACTCCTAACTTAAATATGGCATTCATGATGTTTTCTCTGGGTCTACTATTTGTGATACAAGGAATTGAAATGTACGTAATGAATAAAAGAAAATATTTTATTTTAACTATACTTACGTCATTATTTGTAATTGGTGTAGGCATTTTTAGTTATTGGGTTTATTTAACAATAAAGTGATGTAAACCTTGTTTATTGTAGCTGGGGGAATTCCTAATGAACAAATAGAAAAAGAATAATTTGCATGCATTGGTATGGACATTAATAGCAGTTTCCTTGTTTATAATTGGGTGGGTTACCAGATAAACGCCATAGTAACGACTGAGTTTGTGAAAAGATGTACTTAAAGTATCTGGGGCGATAGCGTTACAAGAGTTATCGCTTATTCTGCTAACGAAGCAGTTTAGCACAACAAGACATGATAATTAAAACTGTTCGATAAACTTTTGCCAAATGACTAAAGGGGGAATTTTTATGTTTAAGAAAGGGCTTTTTTTTGCTAATATACTACTTTTAGTTTTGATTTTTATCGGTGGTTGTAGTAGTTCTCCTTCCAAAGAGATTTCATATGCATATATATTGATAGCGAATGGAACGGAATATTACTTGCAAGGAGAAATTAAAGATAATGAATTTACTCTTGATGAAAAAATTGGAGAAGTACAAAAAAAGGTAGCAATAGAAGTCATGCCCAAAGAGGACTTTTCATCTAACTTTTTAGAAGTAGGTGAAGAGATATACTCTTCCAACGAAGATAGTAAGGTTATTATAGTAAAAAAAGAAAATGGTGATTACCTAAAGTTTACCGAAGAGGGCTACTACAAAGATAAAGACTAATCGTTGTTAAAGTAACTGGGGGGCGTTTCAACAATAGGTGGAGATGCCTTTTTACTAAAGAGCAGTTTAGTGAAATAAAAAGACGAAGTGGGAGATGAAATTTGAAAAAGATATTTTTGCAGGCAATCATTATTAGTGTAATTAGTGCAGTGCTATTTTACTTAAGCAACTTAATGAATCCCTCCCCAGGACAAAGTTCAGGGAACGGAAATCCAGCAATAATTTTTATGTTTATATTAGTACCTTTGTTTTGTTATTTAGTCATTCTGTGGGTTAAACTTTTTAAGAAAGTAAATCTTAAACCTACTATGCTGGTCCTTGGTATTGTAGCTATCGCAACACATTGGATGGTTGGCTTCTTTTACCAGAAAGGCTCCTTAATTAAGTACAAAAATATTTTGCAAGATGCGTATCACGAGCAACATGGATTTGTAGATAATGTATATATAGACCAGATAACCTCTTTATTTTCTATTCATGTTAACAACCAATATTTTAATCTAAACACCTATCTCATGTTTTTAACCCTGTCAATTTTAATTTCCTCCTTGGTTATTATTACGCAAAAATCAATAAAAAGTAGTTAAAAAGAAACTTTCCTTCTTAAACAAACTGGGGCTAGAATTCAATAAAGAGGATTGTTTTTAGATAAAGGACAAACTGACTTGGGCTTAGCTCAAGTTAGTTTATTTATTTACATTAAAATTTATTAGCCGATAGTGTAACGTTTGAATTTATAGTACGTCTAAATAGAGAATGCATCAGAGGGGGATCAATTGTGTCAAATGAAAAGAAGAGAGAAACGGACATTGGTGAATGGTATGAAGTGTATGGTGATGCCATATTTAAATACATACTTATGATGGTCCAAGACTATCAACAAGCAGAGGATTTAACCCAAGAAACTTTTATAAAAGCATACAGGTTTTACGATACCTTTAATTATCATTCAACTCGAAAAACTTGGTTATTTAGTGTCGCTCGTAACACAACTATTGATTACCTTAGAAAAAGAAAACCTTTTGAGTTTATCAAGGAATTTTTTCTACATAACAAGAGAGATGTAAAACCTTCACCTGACGAATTCTTGGTTTTAAAAGAAAATGCACAAGAATTGTATGCCATACTGAAAAAAATGAAGAGTAGCTACAAAGAAGTGATCCTTCTTCGAAAGGTTAAGGGCTTTACTATAAAAGAAACATCTGAAGTTCTCCATTGGTCAGAAGGAAAGGTTAAAACAACTCTTTCTAGAGCATTAACTGACCTTAAGTCTCGACTAGCTAAGGAGGGGTATTCACATGAAACAAAGTTTTAATAATGAATCAAAAGTTGATCGGTCTTTGGAAAGATTAGATGATAATATTGTTTGGAACAAAGATCGCAAACAACAACTAAGATACTCAATTGAGACAGAAATTCGGAAAGGTGATCATTACTATAAAGCGAAAAAGAAATTGGTTCACTTAGTAAGTTTAGCTTTATTTGTAACTATTCTATTTATTGGGTATCAGTCAACCGTTCCTTATATTAACAATCCAATTGTAGATGAATCTGACGAATTTATTACGAGTACAGAAGAAGAGGAAATCGATTCTGAAACAAGGAAACTTATTCAGGGGCTTGAAGCCGCACAAGAGCAAGTTTCATTTGAGATTATTTTACCTGAACTTAATTTAATACCTTCTTCAATAAGGGAAGAGAGTTCAATTGAGGTAAAAAATTATAGGGTTGATTTAAAGGGAGTTCGAACAACATTTGGTAAAGGAAGGAAATACATTAAAATTATCCAAACATTTGATACTGGCAGACCACCAGATATTAAGGGGTTAGAATTAGTAGATATTACGGGCGCTGAAGCATATTTAAAAATTGCAGAGTTCGGTGGACCTAACAGAATATATCTTTGGGAAGATGGTCAATATTTTAATATCAGTGCTCTTGAAGTATTATCAGTGGAAGAGTTAGTTGCAATTGCTAGGTCTATTGCTAGTATAAAATAAAATAATTTAATGATTATCCCACTAGCTCAGAGCGCCAAAGAAAGCGTCGTCGAGTTCTACAATGCCAGCAAGCGTGTACTCGGAATCCCGTTTTCGCATAGCGGTGCGAATCTTGTGAAGCATAAGCCAAGCTGTTTTATAGGTAACTTCAATTTCTTTTAAGAGCTTATACGCTGATATCTTTGTGAAATATTGTACTGCGCGAAACGTTTCCTTATAAGTGCCAAAGCACGAAATAGGAGAATTGCTATTAAGCAATGACAACTGATTAATCAAAACTCGGAATGAAAGCCGTCATGTTGAGCTGAAACGAGTTATCTAATACTCCTACATGCGCGGAATAGTAGTAGCTTGAACGTGTATGAAGCTAGGTGAAGTCGGCTGAAATGTGTCTAAGTTCTCAAACAGAATATGATTCATGATAGGCCGGGATGCTACAAAATATCTAAGGTGAGAATGTCCAATAGGACTGACGAAATTGCGAATGTACGGGTCTAGAAATTAATACGCTCGAAAGACGTATACTGCGAACGCAGTGTCAAATACCGAAAAGTACGACTAGTACATAGGAACTTCGGGATATCTAACAAATGAGGACATAGATTTGACAGGCTTAAAGTGAGCACCTACGGATATATGTAAAGCTAGGTTAATCGGAACGTTGTAAGTAAGAAACATCCACTATTAAACGGCTACTATCGGGATGGCGTCTATAAGATAAGTAATTATCGAAGTGACTTTATTCTTGCGAAAGTAGGGACATAGTACCGTAGAAGCGTGTAACGAGCGTGGAGGGATAGTCCCAAGTCTCATTCTTTGAAAACTAAGTCAACTAAATGAAACTCACAGGGTCGAGTAAGATGATGGGACTTTCCGTAAGGAAGGAGAAACAATACATCAGTGAGTACAACTTTACGACATACAGAATACTACGGTATGCAAGATACATTTGAAGACCTTTATGACCGAAGCAGAAACAACGCTACAAAAGGTCTCAGGCTATATGAACATATCATATCGAAAGACAATATCTTATTAGCTTTTCGAAATATTAAAGCGAATACAGGTTCCAAAACAGCAGGAACTGACGGCATCACGATTGATAAATATAAGATTGAAAACGTTGATGAATTTATTGAGGAAATTCGAAAAACATTAAAGAATTACAAACCTCAAACGGTACGAAGAGTTGAAATACCTAAACCTAATGGCAAGAAACGTCCATTAGGCATTCCAACTATGAGAGATCGATTAATTCAACAGATGTTCAAACAAGTATTAGAGTCAATATGTGAAGCTAAATTTTATAACCATTCATACGGTTTTAGACCAAACAGGTCAACCCATCATGCAATGGCTAGATGTCAGTTCTTAGTCAATAATGTGAAGTTGCACCATGCTGTAGACATTGATATACAAGGTTTCTTTGATAACGTGAGTCATTCAAAGTTAATTAAACAAATGTACAGTATAGGCATACAGGATGATAGAGTTTTAACGATTGTCGCGAAAATGCTAAAAGCACCAATAAAAGGCGTAGGTGTTCCAACTAAAGGAACTCCGCAAGGTGGCATCTTATCTCCCCTTTTATCAAACATTGTTTTAAATGACTTGGATTGGTGGATAGCTAGTCAATGGGAATGCTTAAAAACCAAACGTACTTATTCAACTAATTATAAGACAAAAGTGTTAAAGAGAACGGATCTCAAACAAATGTATATCGTTAGATATGCAGATGATTTTAAGATTTTCACAAACTCTCATCAATCAGCTATCAAAATATTTCACGCTACCAAGGAATACTTAAAAAACCAGCTAAACCTTAATATATCAACTGAGAAATCAGCGATTACTAATCTTATGTTTATGATACTCTAAAAGTGGCCCATTAATAGAATAATATCAATTGAAAAACGGTCCAGTACTTTAACACTAATCTCTTACTGTTATGATGGCAGTAAAGGGGTGGGATGGAGTGATTGAGATAATGGACAAACATGCAATAATAAAACTAAAGCAGCAAGGTGTATCCAATAGAAAAGCTGCCAAGCTTTTAAACATCAATCGGAAAACAGTCGCAATCTATTGGAATGAGTACCAGAAGAACAATACTCTGTTGAATGCCTTAGACGTTAATAAAAAAGAAGTACAAGAAGTACAAGAAAAAATATGCGAGGCACCAAAGTATAATGCTCAAAATAGAAAGCCAAGAAAGTACACAGCAGAAATCGATACCAGATTAGACGAAATCCTAGAGAGTGAATCTGAAAAGTGTAAAGAGTTAGGTCGACATAAACAACAGCTGACTAATTTGCAAATTCACCAAATGCTAGTCAATGAAAAGTTTGATATTGGATATACAACTATTACAAATAAAATCAGAGAAAAAAGAAACAAACCTAAGGAATGCTTTATTAAACAATCATATGATTTAGGGCAAAGACTTGAATATGATTTTGGCGAAGTGAAGTTAGAAATAAACGGGGAGATCAATACCTATCATCTAGCTGTACTATCTTCACCAGCTGCTGATTTCAGATGGGCGTATTTATATAAGAATCAAAAGCAAGACGTCTTTATGGATTCTCATGTGCGTTTCTTCGATATGTTAGGTGGCGTTTATTCAGAGATTGTGTACGACAATATGAGAAATGTAGTATCAAAATTCATAGGTAAAACTGAAAAAGTCCTCAATGAGAATTTGCTAAAATTGTCACTCTACTACGGATTCGATATCAACGTCACTAATTGTTTCAGTGGAAACGAGAAGGGTAATGAAAAGTATATGATAATGTAAAGTAAGGCTGTTAGATAACTATAAACAAAGTGATTCTAGTTGTTTTACTTTACATTTTCAATGGCTATATTTAATATAGGCGAGGTCGCCTACGTTAAATATAGGAGGTTATGATTATGGAACAAAAATATCAAACATTTGAACAACTGTCCTCAGAAGTAGTTAAATCCCTTCGGGATATGTCCTATTCCGAATCAAGGATAAGCCAATATCGTTCCGCGTGGCAAAAACTGGCTACTTTTATGGAAAACAATCAGATTGAGTATTATTCAGCGTCAGTAGGTGGAGCATTTATAGCTGACTTTATTGGTACTGGGAAATACGAGGAATTTAGCCATTGGGAAAAGAGCATAATCCGGTGTGTGGATGTTCTAACTGAATTTCAGTCTACAGGAACGTTCCAATACAGAAGGGCAAAGAAATCCTACCAATTTTATGGTTGCATCGGTAATCCTATGGTGGATTTCCTTAATCACCGAAAATCTTTGGGTATTACAGAAAATACGCTTGGTCATTACCGATTAAATCTTCATCGCTTTCTTAGTTTTTTTAATGAAGAAGGAGTCATGGAAACCGAAGCAATTAAAAAACAACACATTTTAGGATTTGTGAATCAGCTTGGTTTTTATACACCTGCAACGCGCCACAGCATGCTTACCACTTTACGTGGGTTTATGAGATATCTACATGACAATGGGTATACAGGGATTGACTTTTCATACCTAATTCCAAAAGACAATTACAAGAAGCAATGTAAACTACCCACGACATATACGAAAAATGAAGTTGAATCATTAATCAATACTGTTGACAGAAGTAGCCCAAAAGGGAAGCGTGATGCTGCTATGATACTATTGGCTGCACGATTGGGATTGAGGGCTTCTGACATCTGTCTGTTGAAGTTTGAAAACATACACTGGGAAAAGAATACAATTACACTTGTTCAACAAAAGACTAAAAATAAGATTGAGCATCCACTTTTAATAGAAATAGGAGAGGCTATTATCGATTATCTGAAGTATGGACGGCCTAAATCTGATCTTCCTTATGTCTTCCTACATGCAATCCCGCCATATAACTGCCTAAATAGATCGACTTTGCATAGCATTGTTACTTTTTATCTCCGTCGTGCTGGCATTAAAAACATAACAGAAAAGAAACATGGTCCTCATGCTTTGAGGCACAGTCTTGCTGGGCAACTACTGGAACAAAAAATACCCATCCATGTTATATCAGAAGTGCTAGGTCACAAGAATACCGAAAGCACAAAAACTTATTTACGAATAGACTTAACATCTTTGAGCCAATGCGCATTAGATGTTCCACTCTTAAAAACGCCATTTTATGCCAAGGAGGTGGAATGATGCCGAACTATTGTGGTATTTATGCTGGTTTAATCGAACAGTACATTGATTTCAAAAGAAACCTCGGTTACAAGTTTGTTGATGCCACTTACACACTTTCGTTATTTGACAGATTTACAATAGATAATGCCGTATTAAAACTCGGTCTATCAAAGGAGATTGTTGATAAATGGAGTGAGAAGCGTCCAAATGAATCAGACAAGACACGTTATGCGAGGATTCATTATATTGCAAAATTTTCCGCCTATTTAAATGATATGGGATATCCATCACATATACCGAGATTGCCTAAAAAGTACAGCAGTACGTTTGTACCACATATTTTCTCGAAAAAGGAAGTGAATGCATTCTTCGATGCATGTGATACGCTTAAAGTTAATAGACGATTTGAAACAACTGTGTATGTACTCCCCGCTTTATTTAGAATGCTATATGGCTGTGGCATCCGTATCAGCGAAGCGTTATCCCTAACATGTAAGGATGTTGATCTTGATGCAAAAAATATTATTGTCAGGGAAACGAAAAACGGCAAAGACCGAATACTCCCATTATCTGAAACACTAACTGAGGTGTGTATTCAATATAGGAATGTTCGTCCCGGCAAATATGAACCGAAAGGTTATTTTTTTATCAAGAACAATGGGCAAAAATGTAATGCCAAGGCAATATATGAATGGTTCAGAAAAATACTCTGGAATGCAGGAATTCCACATGGTGGGAAGGGTTTTGGCCCAAGAATGCATGACTTTCGTCACACTTTCAGTGTACACTCTCTTGTGAAAATGTCAGAAGCTGGGCTAGATTTATACTACTCACTCCCAATATTATCAAAATATCTTGGGCATCAGTCATTAGAGGCTACAGATAAGTATGTAAGGCTAACATCTGACATGTACCCTGATTTAATTAGAGAAGTAGATAACGTTTGTGCCTATGTATTTCCGGAGGTTGACCATTATGAAGCCGACTGATTTCTCTCGCTATCTGACAGGATTTCTTACAAAATACCTGCCAGGAGAAATGGGGTTCAGTATAAATACGATTGCCTCTTATAGAGACACATTTGTACTTTTCCTTACATTTATCAAGGATAAAAAAGGAATAAAAACAAATTCTCTGACGCTGGGCATGATTAATAAGGAAATGGTTATTCACTTTCTTGACTGGATAGAAACAGAGCGTGGCTGTAGTACAGCCACAAGGAACGTCCGCCTTGCGGCATTACACTCTTTCTTCCAATATCTCCAGTATCAGAGCCCCGATAATCTTTTGGAATGGCAGAGAATCCTTGGAATCCGGGTTAAGAAAACAGAAACAAAATCAATCAGTTACCTAACGCTTAATGGGATCAGACTACTTTTGGAAATGCCTGATCAGTCAACTAAAATAGGACGAAGAGATCTTGCTCTTTTGTCAATTATGTATGAAAGCGGTGGAAGAGTACAGGAAATCATTGACCTCACTCCGTCACAAGTACGTTTTGACAGACCATGTACTGTAAAGTTAATTGGTAAGGGGAATAAAGCCCGGATAGTCCCTCTGATGGATGCTCCGTTAGATTTATTAAATCGATATATGGATGAGCAGGGGCTGTTAAGTTTGTCAGCAAACATGTACCCATTGTTCTGTAACAAAAGAGGAGAAAAACTGACCCGGGCAGGGGTGAATTACATACTAGATAAATATGCACGCAAGGCTCGTATTAAAGATCAAATATTAATCCCAGAACGATTTAGCTGTCATTGTCTGAGACATTCAAAAGCTATGCACTTACTCCAAGCAGGAGTTAATCTCATATACATCCGTGATATACTAGGTCACCGTTCTGTCCAAACAACTGAAATTTACGCTAAGGTAGATTCAAAACAAAAAAGAGAAGCAATTGAAAAAGCATATACAGATGTTGTACCAAAAGGTGCACCTTCTTGGCAAAAAAGTGGAGATTTATTGGAATGGCTAAAAAGATTTGATAAATAAAATAGTGTTTGCGTTGCAGATAATGTAAAGTAAAACAGCGAGGGATCCTTTACTTACGGTTATTTAACAGCCTTACTTTACATTATCATATACTTTTCATTACCCTTCTAATGTAAAGCTTTGCATTAGAAGGGTCATGTGGAGGGCAGCGTGAAGATAATTAGGAACAAAGCATTTGCGTTAACTTATAAGTTTAAGACATTCGATGATGCACGTGAATACTTGAATACTATATTGATAGAACTCAATAAAGACAGCACTATTTCTGAAGAAATAAAACATCTTCAACCTACAAAACCAAAGCTTGATCTTGCAACAGTTACAGTGCAAAAACCAAATAAATATAGTTTTGTACGAGTTGATAACAACCACTATTCAGTACCGGAGTATCTTGTAGGACGCTTAATAACAATCAAGAAATATTACGACACAATAGGCTTTTATTCAAACAACATACTCGTTTGTGAACACAAAAAAATAGATGGTACTAACGAGATAAGTATTAAAATTAAACATTACTTAAACTCATTAAACAAAAAACCAGGTGCAATCAAGAACTCCCACGCTCTAAAAAGCATACCAAGGTTAAAAGCCATCTATGATACTAATTTTAGCAGAAACAAGAAAAAATTCATAGAGATCATTCAAGAAAATGATGATAAACCAATCGAAGAAATACTATTGATTCTAGAAACATACAATAAATCTCATATCGATATTATTCCATCTATGCACATAGATAAAACTGCACTTAGCAACATCGCTACAAGGCAAGTATCTAGATATAACGAATTATGTTTCTCGGAGGTGGAATAAATGCAAATACAAGAAATGGCCCATATACTAAAATTACCCTATATAAAAACCAATTATCAAATGCTTCTTGATGAAGCAAACCATACAAACATGACCCACCGAGAGCTGATAAGTCGTCTACTCGAAAGAGAATTAGAACTAAGGCTTGAGAATGGTTTAAAACATAGACTCAGAAGGGCTAAATTCCCTCTTAACAAGTACTTAGAAGACTTCGACAAGAGTAAGTACCATAAGAAATTTATACCGAAATTCGAAGAACTAGAAACGTTGCAGTTCATTGAAAATAAAGAAAATATAATCTTAATAGGATCTCCTGGCTGCGGGAAATCACATTATAGTATTGGGCTTGGTATTAAGGCGTGTTTGGAAGGCAAAAGTGTATTGTTTATCTCTGTACCTAACTTAATAATAGAGTTAAAAGAAGCAATGAGTGAAAGCAAACTATCGCAATATAAAACCAAATTTGAAAAGTACAGTCTTGTCGTTTTAGATGAACTGGGATACGTATCATTTGACAAAATTGGTTGTGAAATACTATTTAATTTATTATCAAATAGAAACGATAAAGGATCAATAATCATAACAACAAACTTGGCTTTTGATCGCTGGGAAGAGATTTTTAAAGACCCGATGCTTACTGGTGCAATTGTAGATAGACTTGCTCACAAATCACATATCTTAGATATTTCACGAGAAGTAAGTCACCGATTTGAAGAGACAATGTCATGGCTAAAACCAACTAAATAAGTGGACCTTTTTTCAACTGATTCGTGGACCGCTTTTGAGTTGACAAATACATCTTAGAAAGAGAAAATCCGATTTTCTAGGTTTCTCACTCAAAGCAGTAGCCAAGCGTAATAAATACGTAGCCAATACACACGTTATGGATAAAAAGGTGAAAATTATCCTTAAAAAATTTAAGGATTTAATTCGAAGAATTCAAAGAAACCCATCACCAAAAACTGTCATGGATTATAACGCTTATATTCTCGGAATAAAAAATTACTTCAAGGTTGCGACTCATATCAATATAGACTTTGGAAAAATAACCTATCGTCTAATAAAAACCCTGTATAATCGTCTAAAATCAATTGGTAAATATGGAAAACCTATAAAGCCATCAGTAACATACAAGAGACTTCATAAGAATAATTTCAAAACATATAAAATTGCTGGTTTATATTTATTTCCTTTAGGAGATATTCAAACAAGTAATGCCATGAACTTCAGTCAAAATATATGTAACTATACAAAAGAAGGTAGGATTAAACTTCATAAAAATCTCAGAGCTGACGTTGCCATAGAAATAAGCAAAATGTTACAAATACCTTACGGTAAAGACAACTTAGAAGTTGCCGATAACAGAATTTCAAGATACTCTATGCAGTTAGGCAAATGCGCAGTAACAGGGGGATTTTTAACATCCGATCAGGTCCATTGTCATCATAAGTTACCCCGACATATGAGAGGTACAGATGAATTTAACAATCTTGTAATCGTACACAAAGATGTCCATAGATTAATCCATGCTACAAATGATGAGACGATTAAACGATATAGGAACATTCTTCAATTAGATAGAAAACAATTGAGGAAGCTAAACCAATTTCGTGAAGTTTGTAATTTAATTGCTTTAGTCTAAAAGAATAAGATGGAACGCCTAATGCGATGAAAGTCGCACGTTGGGTGTGGAGCAGGGGAAAAGATGGAGATTACATCAAAGTCTTACCTATTGCTATTAAACAAACGGGGGCGTTAGTTGAACAAGGGGAAATATATATGGAGAAAAAAAGCACCTGACAATTCTAACGGGTTCCGTTTCCTATCGCAAAACTTTAATTTGTATGCCATAATGTAAATAAAAATGTGTACCAAAACGCACTGAAAAAATTCAGTGCGTTTTGATTGCAAAAAAATAACTCAGTTCGATAAGAACTGAGCCATATAATAGAATTTTTATACTTTTTTATTCAACTAACGCAGCTTTAGTTTAAGTGCGTTTCATTATTATAGTATTACCACTATTTAGCCTACTATATTTTTCTGAAAGTTTAGCCTTTTAAACATTTACTTCTTTTACTTAAGATGAAACTTCTTTATTTGCCATAAGCTTGAAATTTGTTGTTATGAATATTACTGAAAGTACAATCATCAATGTCACTGCTACTAATGGATATAAAATAGGTTGTCCGAAAAAGTTAACTGTCTTAAAGTTTGCGAATAAAAATTCAGCCCTCATAATATGAACAAATGTGAATTGAAATAATTCGAACAACCAATACGGCATAGGCACCATTTCAATAATCATGTAAGGTGCCGCAAAGACTGCACCACTAACAAAGAATGATATTAGTGAATTTTTGCAAAGCGAAGAAACCAATATAACAAACAAAGCAAAACTAATCGCTGTTATTAAGTGTATGCCTAATTGAATCGAATGGAATTCCAACATATTTAATCCATAAGGCGAATCGGAATATTTGAAGACCTGTTGCATTGGTGTCTTCCAACCACTTGTTCCAAGTATGGAAGACTTAGTCAACAAGTTTATAGTCTCCCACGTAAATACAACAATAAATGTATATATCAACGAAGCCCCAATTTTCGCCCAAACTAATGTCCTTCTCCCTTTCTTAGAACTTAAAATGTAGTTATCGACACCTGAACTATACTCTCTTGTGTAAATAGAGGAGATTCCTATCAAAATCATTGCACCAGTTATTAGGAAAGAAAAAGTGCCAGTATAGTCAATAATTTCTCTAGGAGCGGTGTTATATGCAAAATAATCTAGTTCTAGATTTTTAATCATTTTTGCCTCTAATTCAGTGTTATAATTGTTTTCATTTTCTAACTTTTTTAATCTCTCGAATGAATTTTGTTCTAGGTTTCTAACGAATCCTATTTCTTCAAATAACCCCATCTTAATTCCTTCTAGTTCAGTAAAACGTTGTCCGCTTTCAACAGAACGGGCATCAACTATTTTTATTAACTTCTCGTATTCATTTTGCGATTTCACTAACTTTTCTTCCGTAATTCCCCCTGTCCATTCTTTGTAAATATCTTCTTTCATTTCGTGGTTTTTATCAAAGTTTGAAATATAACTTGAACTGAGAAATACCAAAAAAACAAAAGTAATATAAATAATTATTTGTTTGAAAATTTTCGATAGTTCGAATTTTAACAGTTGCATCAGTATGTTTCCCCCTCATCAAAATAGTATAAGTATAAATCCTCCAAATTTGGAGTTGCATTTTCTGCTTTTATGTGTGGTTTAACATCGTTAAAAATACGAAGTTCGAATTCATCCCCAATATTAGCAATATTACTAACTTTAAATTTTGATTGAAGTTCCACTATTTCATTTTGTGCAACTAAAACAGTCCAAACTTTGTTTTCTATTCCTTTTAACAGCTTTTTAGGAGTTTCTTTTTTAATCAACTTTCCATCCTTTAAAATCATTACTTCTTTTGCAATGAATTCAATATCAGAAACAATATGAGTAGATAAAAGTACAATTCTATTAGTAGCTATTTTAGCCAAAAGATTCCTAAAACGGACTCTTTCTTTCGGGTCCAACCCTGCCGTTGGTTCGTCAACAATTAAAACCTCAGGGTCGTTCAATAATGCTTGAGCGATTCCGACCTTTTGTTTCATACCTCCAGAAAGCTTTTTCATTTTTACTTTTCGCTTATCTTTTAAATTTACAAGTTCCAACAATTCACTTATTTTTATAATTGCTTCTTCTTTTTTGATTCCCTTAAGTGAGGCGAGGTACAAAAGGAATTTTTCCACGGTAAACCCTTTATAAAAACCAACATGTTGAGGAGAGTAGCCTAAAACATCACGATAATTTTCATCTAGGTCAAGAATATTCTCTCCGTTATAATAAACTTGCCCCGATGTTTGGTTCGAAACATTAGCTAATATTCGCATTAAAGTAGTTTTACCAGAACCATTACTTCCAAGGAAACCATAAACCCCTTCATTTAATTCAAAGGTTACATTATTAACTGCTATTTTATCTCCAAATTTTTTAGTTACGCCTTTAACCTGTAAATTCAAGAAAATCTCCTCTTTTCAACTTTTTAATTTGAACGAATAGAATATATAAAAATAAAACACTAACCGAAACGTATGAATACGGACTGAATGACTCTACCTTTTGATATAAAAACTCTGTTATTGTTGATGAAGTTAAAATCACAACCCATAAAACCGATAAAACAGGTATGATTACATAACTTCTAAATCTTAGTGTCAAGAAAAGCCCTAATGCTGCTACAACTATATTTGGTACCATCCAGTACAACAACAGTTTTAAAGGTAGTATGTTATCAATCAAAGAGCTTAAAGATACTACCAAAACAATATTCAAAACAAAGTTAAATGTACTAACTATAAACAATCTAGATAGAATAATTTGTTGAGGCGAATATTTACATGATAATTCAATTTCAAAGGAACTACTTTCTCTACTTTTAAACGCCTCGACTAGCCCCAAAAATATAGGAATAGGGGACAAAGAAATCACGGTTGAATATGGATTACCATTAAAGAAAAACACATATATCAAGCCAGAAATGAAAAATAGAAGATTCAAAGACCAAAATAAAGAACTAAGGTTGAATAACTCTCTGGTTGAATGGAATAATAGCTCTTTGGAGTTTGCAACCAGGGAATCTATTTTTCTTCTTTTCTTCGGAACATATTTACGAAGTGAATTGATGGTACTTTCTATTTCGCTTTCGTCAGGATATTCAAAGGTGAAGTTATCAAGAAAATCCTTTATTTCTTCATCGAAGTAATCATTTTCTGTTCTCTTCATAAAAATCATCCTTCCTTAAAAAAATTTTTAGTTTTGATATTCCTTGTTTCAATCGTGATTTAACTGTTGATTCACTTGTTTTTGTTACATCTGCAATTTCCTTGATTTTTAAGTCGTGATAGTATTTTAAAATAATCACTTCACTTTGGAAGTCGGGCAAACATTGAAGTGCCGTTTTTATCGTTCTTCTTTTTTCATTGTTATTGAATATAAAGGTAACATCCTCTTCAGTGCTGTGATTATCATTAAGTTCTTTTAAGTTGGAAAAGTGCCTAAACTCTTTTGATTTGAAAAAGTCCCGACAATGGTTCGATGCGATAGTAAGCAACCAATTTTTGAATTCTCCCTTGTCTGAATAAGAGTTTATTTTTTTTAGCATTTTCATCAGAACTTCCTGTGTCAAATCGCTGGCAATATCTTTATCTGTTACTTTTCTATAAATAAAAGAATATGCCATCTTGTAGTAGCGTTTTACAAATACTTCCATGGCTGATTGACTTCCTAACTTAATTTCAGCAATTAACTCTTTATCTGTTAGCAATTTTCCCACCTCAATAATGTAAACGATATTAGTTCAAAAAAAGTTTTAAAGTTTAAAAATAAATTCAAAATTTATTTTATCAATAAAGAAAATGTATAATTAAAAAATATAATTTTTTATTATTATCGGTTTATATTATTTAGCAATTTGAGAATCGGTATGCCAAATATGGTTCTATTAAAACCTGGAATGTCCAGCCATAAATCAACAGTACATACAATAAACAGATGCACTCCAGATTATCTTTTATATATGATATCCCTCCAACTATAAACTCTTTTGGCTATACCAATTCGTTGAGCTGGCGTTTGTTTAACACCATTAGCATTATAAGGCTCACAAAAGTTATAGTAAGTCCTCAGTATCGTGATTGCCATTTGAGCGTATTTAGGATTGAAGTTGCTATATATATACGACTTACCATCTCCTCTTGAAGTTACTAACGGTCTTTCTAAGAACGATAAACTTCGTCTAATTTCTTGGAGGAAAACATTGACTGAATTGTCATTGGCTTTAACGATTAGCCTTGCTAAATGTTCGTCCGACAAATTGGAAGTATCGGTAATTGCGTCAATATAACGACTCCCACGGTCTGACATTGCAATAGGGTGTTCAATCTTATTAGATTTGTGAACACGGTAGATGGTTCCATCAGGAGCTGTTTTATTTTCGTGAAATTTATGGGTAGCCAATATTTGCTTCATATATTCAACGGCTTGTTCATGCTCCGAAAGATTCTCTAGATTATTAAATTTCGCCCATTCACGCAAATATTTGTTAACTTCGATAAACTCCTGAAACGCATCTTCCTTAGATAAAGTTTTATCGAATGTATTAACAAAGTAATGTAATTTACCTTGTCCAATTTCCTCAACAAAATTTTTTTTGATAGCTGCTTTTAATACCGCATCATTATCACTCACCATTCGCCACTTATCCGTTTTAACCAGTTGCTTTATTAGGAACAACTGAGCCATCGCTGTGTAGGTATGGTTTACATGTAAACCATCAACATACTTAGCTCTCAACTTATATTCTTGCATAAGAAGGTGATAGTCACTGGAACTCTATGTGTCATTCGTTGTAGGTTTCATAGGGTAGAATGAGTATTTTGAATACTTAGCGTTTTTTCGTAATTCTACTGGTAAGTGGTCATCTTTGTATTTTCGAGTATCCATTTCAATTTGCTTAAAATCTATATCCCAATCGTAGGCTATATCTGCTCTAAAGACATATCGTGAAAATGAGTCAGTAGAAACAACTGTTTGTGTAGGTAACTGCTTCTCAGATTTAGTTCCCCTTGTTCTGGGTTCACCCTTCTTTCGAACATTATTCAAGTAATACATCATCATATCAATATTTAACCAAATTCGGGGAAATGTCATCTTCGCGAATTGCTTTGTCTCGCGAGTTTCTAAGAACTCTAGACAACAACGATACAACCACTCTAGTTTGCTATAATATGTGCTTCTACCAATACCTAAGATTTTACAGGTACTAGACACAGGTACTCGGTTAATCAAATGCTGTGCAAATGTAAGCAAAATATCATTTCTCTTCTGAGTATAGGAAGTAGTCTCTGACTTACTCGGTAATATATTTGTATATTTCTTACACGTTTTACATTGAACAGTTTGTGCTTTAGAGGTAGCTTTTCCACGTTTGTAAAAAGATTTAGGGTTTTCAAAGTAAGTGTTATCGCTATCCAAGCACCCTTCTTTATGAAACGTGTAGTCTGGCTCAAGAGGAACAGTAGAGTTGATGCGTATTAATCGTTCGATTTCCGTTGCTAAAGCCCAATTAGAATAAGTTTTAGTATAACACTCTAAAGTCGGTACGCCTGATTTAACTGTTGGGTCAGGAACGCAGTTGATGGTTCTAGAGTCTTTACCTGTAAATTTGTATCGTTTAATTTTACCTACCTTATAGTCTTCTTGAGATTGGTGATGATTTTTACAAAATGGGTCAGAGCAATAATTTAATTGAATTTCATGTTCAAGCTCACCCCAGTACAAGTGAACAGGTCTGAATGCAAAGTTGATATATGAAGTTTTCATTCTCTTATCAGATAGTATTTTGTAATCATCTTCACGCTGCTTTAGTTCTTTCGAGGGGATGTTAGGCTCAATGTTGCATATGGAGTCTGTTGGAGTAGCTAGACGTTTAATCTTATACATTGTCAATACCCAATTCACGCTTCATCCTCTTGTTGCTGCGCTTGCTTTCAATATATTTAATAAAATCGTCATCCTCTAGCAAGTGTGGTAATAACTCTTCTAATACTTGTGCTCCTGTTAAACCAGTATAGTCTCCATAGTGTTCAAGGATTTTACGAGACTGAAGGGATAACTTTAGGTTCACAAATTCTGTGTTTGGATATTTAGGTTTGATTTTCAATTTAGACAGCTCCTATTTAATGGTAAATTCACAAAACATAATTTGCACCGAAATTGTAGTGTAATTTGTTAATATATACGGGCGAGTATATATTAACAATATTATAGACAAATTCTACTACAAATAAACATACCAATAAAGGATAATTGGCTTTATACTAATAAAAAATGCTTATCAAATTAACTTACAATTTGATAAGCAAATTACTATACATTTTCTTTGTTTGCGGTAGGGAACGGAACCCGTTATGACAATTCAGGTGCTTTTTACATTGTTAAAATGGTCGTGATTTTAATTTCACTTTGCATGTCAATTAAGGCGTTATTTACATCGTTTTTTTTAAAATTGTCTCCCAAAACTGAACCTGTTACGTTTATGACTGGCTTCTTTTATTTGATTTAGGTTTGACACCGTATTAATTGCGTGATTTTGTACTCTACTTGTAAATTATTACACTTAAGCTAAACAGGTGCAATAGTTCAACAGGAGTTTCGTGTTGGTAACGTCGTACTTCTTGTAAAAATAAACGATGAATGGTTTGAATATCATGATTAACCGCAAGGATAATATATTAATTTTAATAAATACAAGCGTAAGCGTTTCTTTTAATTTGAAGGAATGCTTTTTCCATTTGAACCCAAATAAATGTATTTTAATGTTAATATTAAAATAGATGGGTCTTTAACTAAAGTGGCAGTTTACACAATTAAGCTAGGAAAAAAATTATATACAGTGAGGAGAATAAAAAAATGAAGAGAAAACTTATTGGTAATGGTATTAGTTCATTTGGTCTCGGAATAACGGTAAGTTCGATTGTTTATCCTCTGGGCTATATGGATGCTCAATCTGTTTTTTATGTAATGTTGTCAGTTGGTGCTACACTTCTTATCGCTGGGAAAATTTTAGGTGGAACATCTGAAAAAACAAACAATAAGCCAGTTCAAAATTAATTACTTTTGAACAAACGGGGGCTATTGTGTAATAAGAGCAATCGCCTCTGTTACCAATGTAAGAGTTAAAAAAATAATTTAAAATAATTGGAGTGACTACAATGGAGAAGGATACAGAAAGTCGAATCTTAGATGAACTAAAAAATATAAATAAATCGTTACAGGATATGAACAATAAAATAGATAACATAGATAGTGACGGTAAACCACCATTTATCATATGGGACATAATAAGGTCCTTGTTAATTGGAGTTTTTATTGTGGGTCCTGCCATAGTGGTTGCGATAGTTATTTTTCAAATCATAAGCAGTTGGATATTTAACTAAAGGGTAGCGTTTCTGGAACAGCGTAATGCTTTTTCTTATTCAAGTAATTGGCAGGATAGTTAAACAATTAAGTATCGAAAATAGTAAACCCGTTAAGTATTGGGGAGTTTCCCTAAAAAAGAGGAGAGATGTTTGTGGCTGAAGAAATGTTTTTATTAATTATTATTTTATTAATGTTAGTTGGTGTAATTGGCGTAGTATTACTAATTTTCTTTTGGATGAGAAGCAATTATAGAAAAAAAGATTTAGAAATCAAAGAACTCCAAAAAGAAATTGAGGAACTAAAAGGAAAGAAATAAAGTTAAACCGTGAAAGATTTTATTAGACGAAAGAGCGTTGCCTGCTGTAAACCTTGTGATGTAATCTACTTAAAGTAAAGGTTAGCGATTGTTCAACAAGAGCAGACACTTTTTTACTAACTTGGCAGGATTGTTGAAGAAACTGATAAACAATTAGGACGGAGAATTTACAGATTGTCGTAGCAATAATAAGGAGGGGATTTATTTTGAAAAAACTTTTACTGGGTATATTGTTTATTATGATTATCCTTATAGGAATGTATTTCTTGACTACTACTGGCGATTCAAAAATTTCTGAAAACAACGCTATTTCTGTAATTGAAGAACAGGTAGTTGAAAATTATCTTACTGAAGAAGTGATGAATTCAAACTTTGGGGGAGAGATATTTGTCGCATATGAAATATTAGAAACGAATAAAAATAAAGGCGAAATCTACTTGTGGGCTTTGATTGAAAAATACTATAAAAAAGGTAAGAACACAGAGATGGGCAGCGGAATGTCCGTTCCAATTGTATTAAGTGTGAGCGAACATAACGATTCATTAGAAATTTTAAGTCATTCTTTACCTCGTGATGGAAGCTATTATTCAGAAGATATTAAAGAACTGTTCCCTAAAAAAATACAGGATAAAATCTTAGGCTATTCATCAAATCACATTGGGGATTTAATAGAAGAATTGGAAAACAAGGTTAAAGAAAATTATTAAACAAACGGGGTGCGTTAGTTTAGCAAGCTGTCGTTGCTGTTATGGTGCTAACGAGCAGATTAGCAATGTTAAAAGGAGGGATTTGTTTTGTTAACTAATTTAGGTATTCCAGGTTTAATGATGATTTTGATTATAATTGCTGGCTGGATAGGAATAATTTTCTTAGTCGTTTCTTTTGTACGAAGTAGTAGAGAGAATAAAAAGAGACTAAAACGACTTGAAGAGAAAGTTGATTACATAACAAATAAAATTGATAAAAGTAACTAAACAAAGTTAATTACTATTCAAGTAACTGGGGGCGTTAGTGCAACAGTTCCTATCTGTTATTATCTAAGTACATATTTTAAAAATTTAGAGAGGTTGAAAAAAATGAAGTTAAATTTAATCCTTATAATTGTGTCATTTGTTTTTTTACTTGCAGGATGTAATGAAAGTAGTCAAGAAACAGTTAATTTACCAGAAGATGCTTTAAGGATGATAGATGTCGAAAACGAAGAAAGAGAAATAAATGTATATGGGTCCCATAAAGTGAATGAAGAGTTAGTCTTAATAGTTTTTAGAGGGGTAATGAATGATGAGGATATTTGGGTTGCTGATGTTCATAAAGAAGACGGTCAATGGATAGCTAAAGAAATAGTCCAAATGAATGGACCATTTGAAGGAAATGGTGAAATTCAAACAATCATTATTAACGACGACTTTGGATATGAAGTGGGTTATATTGAAAGTAATATTCCAATTACTGAAAACTTAAATGTTATTGAAATCGATGAGATTGTAGATTGGAAAATTTGGATTAAATAATCTAAATGAAATTGAAAACAGAGGTTGTGAATTAGTGCACTTAAAGTAACTGGGGGCTTATCTTGAATAAGGATAATCACTCCTTGTTCCGTTAACTGGCAGTTTAGTGGAATAGCCATTCGAGAACTTTTTGGGGGTGATTTATAAAGTGAAAAGTAAATTAGGTGTCATATGTATTATATTATTTCTATTTTTAACTGGTTGCGTTAATAAGGAATTTAGCGAAATATTACAAGATGAACGAATTGATATTTTGGTTCATCAAGAAGAAGTGGATAATGGAGTCGTTATTTTTTATGTACCTAATATAAAAGGTGAAAAACAAAAAGTAAATTTTGAAGCAAGGTTTATCCAAAAGAAATTATTTGGTTGGGAAGAAACTTACGACAGAGGTGGCACAATTGGTACTCTAAAAGATAATCTTTACAGTATGTATCTAAAAAAATATAGCAAGAAATCACCCTTTCCAATGTTATTTGGGGAATTTACAAATCCTGAAATAGAGACAATCAAAATTGAATATGAAAATGACACAAAAGTAATAGAAGCTAAAATAGTAGAAAATAACGGTAAACATTTTTGGTTTGCATTTATAGAAGAAGATAAAATAAAATTCACAATAAAGGGGTATTCAATAAATGGTGAGCTATTAGAAAAAGTTGAATAGAAATCTGAGTGAATTTATTGAACTAACGGGGGCATTTCTTCAACAAGGAGAAGTGCTCCTTGTTATTGAATTTATTAAAGTAACTGGCAGAATACTTTAAGAAGGGGGGATTAATTGTGGCAAAGTTTATTAGTATTTTTTTCTTAACTTTAATGGCGAGTGTAGTCCTCTTTTTTATTTTTGCTAACGTATTTGATGGTGGAGACGATATCGAAATGGCAATTTATACATTTGGAGCAATAACCGTTATACTTATCTCATTTTTAATTTCACTAATGTATTATTTAATATATTTAATCAAAAGGAAATCATAGTTATTTCTTTACTATCTGGGGGCTTTAACAAAAGGAAAATTGAAAAGGTTATATCTGGGGGTATCTTCTATGAAGAAAGGATTTTATTTAGGAGTTGGTTATTTTATTGGAACAAACATTGCAAGTTTCCTTTTTTATAAAGAATTAAAATGGCAAGGTCTCGTCAGTGGTGTTATTGGTTTAGTTATTATCCTTATACTTTCAGCAACTTTTAAGAACAAGAATCAATAGTTATTATCTTTCACTAACTGGGGGCAGTCCTTCAACAGGGGCTTCGTCTTGGTTACGATGTTCTCCTTGTATAAATAAATGTTGATTGGTTTGAATATCATGATTCACCGAAAGGATAATATATTCTTTCTATTAAATGATAGCGAAAGCATTTCTTCAAATTTGAAGGAATGCTTTTTCCATTTCAACCCAAATAAAAGGGATTTAATGTTAAGATTAAAATAGATGGTTCTTCAAGTAAATGGTAGGTTTGTGGAAGATGAGTGGATGGATAAATATAAAAAAGAAACTCGTTAGCAAATAAAACGTAACATATGTAAGGTTAGATTTGAACTTATCGAAATGTAATGGATGTCAAAGTCAAATCAAATGGGGAAAAGTAATTAAATCATATTGGTTAGGATATAAAACCAATACAATATCAAAAATGTAAAACCGAACAGAAGATATCTTCAAAAATTATTTTTTTTATGGGGGATTAAGAATTGAAAATCTTTCGCACTCTTATCATTGTATTAATGGTCCTTATTGCTGCCATAGCCATGGGAACTATTTATAAACATTTACCTAGCAATACTGTTTCTGATTATTCATTTACAGATCGTTACCCTGTTATTGAAAATAATCATATTAATTTCTTTTACCATCCTGACACAAAAGAAGAAGTGATTGAAATGATCGATAAACTTAGTATCCTTCATGATCTAGAAACTGAAATATTCGGAGAAACACTTCCTAAAGTAGAACCATTAGAGGTTATCATTGTTCTTCAAAATACAGATGACTACAATCAAGCAATAAAAAATTATGATAGCAATGTAGGTGGATTATATTATAGAAGTGATAAAAGAATCGTGATTTTTAAAGAGGATGTCTCAAACTTATCTTTCGCGATTGAAACATTTGCTCACGAATACGGACACTACCTTTTTGATTTGTTTTTAACGAAAGAAAATATTTCAATTGATGAAGTACCTCAATGGTTTGAAGAAGGGATTTGTGAATATATTCGTTTACAAACTGTAAATACGATATCGTTTCCTGGAAATACAGAAGATCCCCCACCATTTTCAAAATTACATACGCCTGGAGATTGGAGAAAATATTCATTTGATTTTGATGTATATTATATAGCCCGAAGTGCCATAAACTATCTTGTTCAACAACATGGAGGGAAGGATGTCTTATCAAAAATTCTACTAAATATATCAGAAGCCTCGACCTTTGAAAATTCTTTTGAAGAGAGTATAGGCATTACATTAAATGAATTACATAGATTATTATTTCAAAAAAAAGATGAGCTTCGAAATGCAAGATTGGCTCAACAAAATGGAGACTATGATATCGCTGAAAGTATTTTTTTAGACATCATCGCCCAATATCCTGATGATGAAATAGCTTTGCGAGGACTTGCTTTTATGTATGAAGACTTGAGCAGATGGGAAGATGCACTCACAATAAGGCTTCAGCTAATAGAACGTTTTCCTGAATTTTCTAATGAATTCTTATATTTATCATTTCTGCTTACTTTATTTGATAGAAACGAAGCCTTGGAAATGTCAAAACAAGCTTTGGAATTAACTAAACTAGATTCAATCTACGATACAAAAATTGTAGAAACGTGGATAGATGATTTAACAAAGTATAATGAATTAATCAAGATTAATAAATATTCAGATGCATACCAACATTTACTTGGAAATGAACAGCTATCAATGAACAAATCAATAGTTGTCGCTTTAGCAGAGCAAATGGAAAATGAGCAATTGGAAATTGAATAATTTACTAGGTTCCCTATTGTTTATCAATTTTCTTTACTAAGGAAATTCACTTTTTTAGATAGTTAGTTAACAGACCATATTGCATTCTTATAATGGATAAAACAAATCAATTTTTTAATTTAATGATGGAACTACAATGAACGTTAAAATAACATTAGAACAGTGTGATGCTCTCGAGGTAAATAAACGATTTTTTTAAGTTAAGTACAATTTAATTCAAAATAAAAATTAAATACCTATGAAGTAACAGACTAGGGGAAATAGTAAATTTCAGATTGTGAAGTATTGTATTTAAACTATCGGGGGCTACCATAGGAGGAGACGCTTTTTTACTAACTGGCAGGATACTTTACTAAGAAAAAAGTTAAGTGTAAATAGAAAAAGGGTAAAGAAAGTATAAAAAAAGTAAATTTTAATGGAGAAAGGATGTACATTTTTTGAGGGAATTATGGAATAAATTTGAATTATTGTTGGTAAATTCTCATTTACGTTTACCTCTATATATCATTACAATTTTCACTGGTGTAGGCTTTTTTATAGCACCTGTTATCTTCTCGCCTACTGTTTTTGTAACGTTTTTAGGTTTAATTACAATTTTCGAAAGTATCATTCCAACAGGATATCATCAACTTTACTTCAAAAATTTAACAAGTTATTTTCCAATAAAAATTCAAAGAATCACTTTTGTAATTCTAAAAATTTCTGGAATTGTGTTAGGACTTTTTTTGATATTCATAGGCATTGGAGTAGAAATAAGTCGTTTCTTCCGCTAACGGGGGAGTTACTGGAACAGCGATAATGCTTTCTCTTATTCAAGTAACTTTTAGTTATATACAGTAAGTTTTTTGACCGTATTCAACGTATTTAAAGAATATAATTTAAAATAATTGGAGTGACTACAATGGAGAAGGATACAGAAAATCAAATTTTAGATGAACTAAAAAATATAAATAAATCGTTACAGGATATGAACAATAAAATAGATAATACAGATAGTGACGGTAAACCACCATTTATCATATGGGACATAATAAGGTCCTTGTTAATTGGAATTTTTATTGTGGGTCCTGCCATAGTGGTTGCGGTAGTTATTTTTCAAATCATAAGCAGTTGGATATTTAACTAAAGGGAGCTTTTCTTGAAGAAGGAAAAGCACTCATTGTTCTGTTAACTGGCAGTTTACTTTAACAAGCACTGTTGTATTTAAAACCTTATAATACTCTCTTTCGAAAAAAAATATTATATAGAAAAATTAGTTTAACGGGTAGCGTTACTACATAAGGAGATGAGATTAATGAGAAAAAAGTTAGTTGGAAATAGCATTAGTTCTTTTGGTTTAGGTGTCATAGTAAGTTCAATTGTCTATCCTCTCGGCTTTATGAGCTCTCAATTAGTTTTTTATGGAATGCTGGTACTCGGAGCAGCTTTGCTTCTAACTGGGAAGGTTATTGGTAAAACAGAAAAAGAGAATGAGGTTATTAAACATAAAATGCAATAAGATAGCATTACCACTATTGAAGTAACGGGTTGCGAATGTTGATTGGGCAATTCCTTTTGTACTTCTATTTTTAACACAATGGTATGGTATCAATTTTTTTGTTGAAAGTTACCTTACTACTTCTATTTTAATAGCTTTTATATCTTTAATAATGTTTATTACAACTTTCTTATCATTAAAAAAGGCTAAATGAGTATGATAGATTTATAAGAAGTAGATTTTTTTGCTCCACTAACGGATGCTTTAGGATAATAAGCTGATGCTACTGTTGTTCCGCTATCTCTCATATTATCTCTTAAAAGGAAAAGCAATGCACGCAGATTTCGGTGAAGATTAAGTTGGTTTATTTTCATGGTAGTTCAGTAATAACGACGAGTGCTCCGAGATAAATTTCGACCATCTTACTGAATGAGCGGCTTCTGTTAATGGTGATCTCAAATATTTGTCCCGATTCCGTCCAATTTAATTCATTTTAGAATTAAAAATCTCTTCTTGCCATTTGTAGAAACCATAAATAATAACTGATAGTGAAACGAATAGAATAAAACGCTCCCATCGTGTAATGTTAACGAGCTCGTAAACTCCTAATTTTCCTTGAAACAAATAATCAATGGGGAAAAAAGTAAACATGAAATCTAAAACGATGTTAGTAACAAGATATACCCAAAATTTTCCGTAAGTAAAATAAAAAATCCATAACGTTATTATCGGAAAAGATCCAAGCACTCCAGACACAAATAAGGGTTCCAACCATGGAATAAGCGGTTCTTTAATTACCCAATGATTTTGATTATTCGCGATCACGTTATAAATGATCATTAAATAGGAAGCAAAAATAGCTGCGGGCATAAAGCGCTTTATATCTTCCTTTTTTAATAAAAATAATGTGGACCATGGAACAACAAGTAACGCCCATAGTATGATTTTGCTAAGCATACACTCCCCACCAACCTTTACTATAATTAATTAATAGTCTTCTCTGGTAATAAATATTATATACAGATTTATTTCAAGTGATATTACCAAAGATAACTGCAATTTAGTTGAACAATACCTCTCGTTTCTTACCTCCTTCCCTATTACTATTGTTGAACGATTTGACCAAATGATCCTATTTTTAAAGGGAAATAATTTCACCAAAATATTTCACTAACTGACAGTAAAGTTGAATAATATCTGCAACAATAACCAAAAATTTTTTAAAATAGGGAGATGTAAAATGAATGTTTTGGAGAAGTTAATTACAGCTGTCATCTCATCCCTTTTATTTTCATTGAGTTTATCATTATTTAATACAATGGAGTATTTTCTTGTATACTTGATTTTTTCACTTTTAATATTTTTAATAGGTGGCGTATTATTTTCCATGTTGGCAGACCGGTTGTTAGAGAAATTTAATTTTAAAATGCAAATATCAAAATACTTTTTATCTGTAATATTTTATTCTGTGGGTGGAATTGTCGTAAATGTGTTTTTGTATGTCGTAATTTTCAATGAGGGATTTGGTCTAGATGCATTTAATATGATGTTATTTGGTATCGTTGCTGCGTTAATATTCCTACATGTTATGTTTATTACTAGAAAAGTATTAAGCATATTGGTTTAAAGCATTGCCTCTTCAACAATCGGGGGCGTATCTTCAGTAAGGAAGTAGGCATTCACTATTATATATTTCCCCAGAGGAATTTTTTTAAATTTGGAATGACGCATATCATTTATCTACAGCTTGTTTGCTTCCTATAAAGAAAAAGGGGAATTAATAATTAACTAATGTTTTTTTGTTGAACTAACTGGGTGCAAAAAGGATAAAGGTATATACGGCTGCTGAAAAAGGTGGAGGGATGTTGTTTGTTGAATACCAAGGGAAAAGGATAGTGATGTCTATTCAAATAAGTTTCCGGCCCAGTGAAGCCCCGAATTAAAGAATTAGGTAGCGAATTAATCATTGTCAATGCTCAAGATGATAACGCAAAAACAGGTAAGTGATGTTAGAAATTTCACTCTAATGGGACAAGGTGCCTGTCCCCGAATAACAAAAAAATGATAGACCCAGTCGCAATCTTTGACTAGGTCTATCATTTTTTGAATCAAGTTAATTATTTTCTACACTCAATGGTTTTCTTTTCACACCGGTTGTTTCTGTCACAAAGGATGCTTCTAATATTGCAGAGGAATCAATTGATAAAACTAATTCTTTAAGTTTTGGGTACATGAGCCTATCTGTAATGCAATATATTAGTTGTATTTGATCGCCGGTATAGCCCCCAACTCCATTTAGATAGGTAATTGAAATTCCTAACTCCTCAATTATTTTTTGACCAATCTCTTCTGGTTTACTTGAAATAATCATCACTGATTTACCCTGGTTTATGCCATCTAAAATAAAATCAATTACTTTTGCGACAATAAAAAAAACTGCAATCGAAAACATGGCTTTTTCTAACGAAAATACAATTGCTGCTATTGAGAGAATAATAGCGTTTATTGCTAATAAGAATTTGCTTATGGATATCCCGTATTTTTTATTCATCCAGATGGCGATCATTTCAGACCCGTCAATCGCGCCACCAGCCTTCACGACTAAACCAATTCCCACCCCAAGTAAAAGTCCCCCGTATAGTACAATTAGAACTTCAGACGATGTTATAGCTGGAAATGGTGCAAAATAGATTAAAGCTACTGACGTAACGACATTTGCAAATAATGTACGTATAACAAACTTCTTCCCCATATACTTACCGGCAATAATTAAGGAAGGTATGTTTAACAATATAAATACTAACCATATAGGTATGTTCCATAAAGCTTTTGTCATAATTGCGATTGCAGTAACCCCACCATCAACTAATCCATTAGGGGCTAGAATTAATTCAAGTCCTATGGCGACAATAATTGAGCCGAAAGTTAATAAAATGTAATCAAATAATTTCTTCATATAACACCTACCTATTCATTTATAAATTTACATCAATTTTGGTAGTGATATGTTCGTCTTTTTCAATCCCAATATATTTCATCGTGTCTCTTTTTGAAGAATGATGAAATATTTTCTGCAAAATGGAAACAGCTACGCCGCCACAATACGCATGATATCCAAATGTTTTTCGTAACGTATGAGTACCAATTTTTGATTGTATCCCTACATCTTTTGCAACTGAATTTATTATTCGATAGGCTTGTTGTCGAGTAATTGGAGAATCTCCTTTTTTGGATTTAAACAAGTGATCATCCCCCGATAGGAAAGGAACTGTTTCTATGTAAACTTCAATGGCTTGTTTTACCTGCTTATTTAGGTAATGCAAGCGAATATCCTTGTCAATATCTGCTACCAAATATTCCTTAATTATATTATCATCATCGATGATTTCATGTTTCTTAATTTTTAACAAATCACTAATTTTTAATCCGGTGTTTATCCCTAAAGTAAATAAAAGATAATCTCTCTTTGAGCGGATAAGCAAGATCTCTTTTATCTCCTTAATTTTATGACGTTCTCTAATAGCCTCAACAAATTCCATAATTAGTAACCACCTATTCCTTATGTTACATAAGATTATTATAACATAGTTATAAGTAACGTAAAATCTGAATATATGTTATAATATAACTAATAAAAATTAGGGAAACACATATTTCTTAACGCAACTATTCAGGTACACTATCTATCTGATCGATCAATGCTGGCAAGTTGATCGTTTTGATTAGGGGATGGCACAAATAAAGATTGGGTTGAGGTGGTTGTAATGCAAAATATAAATGATACTGTAAAAGAAGTGGTTTATGCGATTATTCCGTTGTCACTCGTTGTGATTATCTTGCAGTTTACGATAATCTGGATGCCGATGGAGATATTTATGCAATTTTTAATCGGGGTCGTTATGGTTTCAGTCGGTTTGATTTTGTTCCTATTAGGGGTACATATCGGTTTGTTGCCAATTGGTGAGATGATTGGTTCAGCTTTACCAAAAATGGGCAAGGCTTGGCTCGTTGTATTTTTTGGATTTTTACTTGGGTTTGTTGCAACTGTGGCAGAGCCTGATGTTCGTGTACTAGCTACACAGGTTGATTTAGTTTCAGACGGTATTGTTTCAAGAAATCTCTTGATTTATGCCGTAGCGTTAGGGGTAGCCATTTTTGTGGGCTTGGCAATGCTTAGAATTATCTTAAATATCCCGATCACTTATCTGTTAGTTGGTGGTTATGGATTAGTATTTTTGTTAGCGGCGTTTACTCCAGTTCAATTTGTTCCAATTTCATTTGACGCGGGTGGTGTAACCACTGGTCCAATGACTGTGCCGTTTATTCTTGCGCTTGGTGTTGGGGTTGCATCGGTATTAAGAGGTAAGTCTGCTTCTACAGATGGATTCGGATTAGTGGGACTCGCTTCAATTGGACCTATTTTGGCAGTCTTACTGTTAGGAGTGATATATGGATGAGTATTAATATTTTTGAAGGATTTGGTCACGTTTTATCTGAAGTGGCATTTGCACTTATTCCCCTGCTGATTTTTTTCTTGTTTTTCCAATTTTTTATACTAAAGCTACCAATGAATAAATTAGTCGATATTTTTAAAGGAATGTTTTTAACTTTTTGGGGACTTTCCTTCTTCCTTCAAGGTGTTCATATTGGATTTTTGCCTGCGGGTGAAATGATGGGGACGATACTTGGACAAATGAATCATTTGTGGTTATTGATACCGATCGGTTTTGTCTTAGGCTTCGTAGCAACATTCGCTGAGCCGGCAGTTCGAATATTAAATCATGAAGTTGAAAAAGTATCGGGTGGTTACATCCCACAGAAGATAATGCTCTATACACTTTCAATTGGTGTTGCTATCTCGATTGCCTTATCAATGGTACGAATGATTATTGGAATTCCACTCATGTATTTTATCATACCAGGTTATTTACTAGCGCTTATTCTTATTAAATATTCAACTCGAACTTTTATAGCAATAGCTTTTGATTCGGGCGGAGTAGCAACTGGACCAATGACCGTAACGTTTATCGTTGCGATGGCGATTGGTATCGCAAACGTACTGGATGGTCGTGACCCATTACTTGATGGGTTTGGAATGATCGCTTTAGTTGCGCTTTCCCCTATTCTTTGTGTTTTAACACTAGGATTACTTTATGGTCGAAAGGAGAAGGGAAATGAACGAACATTTGAATCTGAATCATAAATTGATCGTAACAATTGTAAAGAAAGGTGTCGCCTCAAAAATCGTTAAAGCCACAAAAGAAGTTGGTGCAGAAGGCGGTACGATTATTTTTGGTAAAGGAACAGGTGTTAATGAAGTGAAAAAATTCTTTGGTATTAATGTCGAGCCAGAGAAAGAACTGATTTTAACATTGGTATCAAAGGAAAATGTAGACGCAGTATTAGTCGCGATTGAACAAGCAGGAAAGTTAGACAAGCCAGGAAACGGGGTAGGGTTTGTCATTGATGCAAAGAAAATTTCTGGGATTGTCCACTTGCTTAAATTACAAACCCAAGGTATTACTCAAGGAGGTAAAGATGGAAAGTAAAGTTTTGTATGACTTAATCATTTCGGTAGTAAATAAAGGGTATTCAGAAAAAGTTGTAGACGCTTCTAAAAAAGCAGGAGCTGAAGGCGGTACGATTATATATGGACGCGGAACAGGCATTCATGAAAAAGCCAAACTTTTTAATATATCCATTGAACCAGAAAAAGAACTTGTCTTAACGCTAATTGATAGAAACAAGACAGATGCTGTATTGGAATCAATTATGGTACATGCGGAATTGAATAAACCCGGAAAAGGTATCGCCTTCGTATTAGAAGTGGAGCGCACGATAGGAATTAACCATATATTAAATCAGATGGTTAACGAGAAGCTAAGTGAGGAAGACGCCTAAAGTGCAACAAGGGGACAGGCACCTTGTCCCAGAAGAATAAAAACCAAAGGGTCGGCACTTCTGCTTCTATTTTAAGAAGCAAAAGCACCGTCCCTTTGGTTTAGTCATTAATATTAATTCAATCGATCATCAAACCAACCGATTAAGTGCTGTAAACGTTCTAAGCGGTGCTTTGGTTTACCAGAGCGTGAAAGGTCATGATTTTCATCTGGGAATCGGATTAGCTTTGTTTCCACACCTAAACGTTTAAGCGCTATATACCATTGTTCTGCTTGCTCCATTGGACAACGTAAGTCCTGTTCAGAGTGCAGGATTAAAGTCGGTGTTTTGACATTGCGCGCATAATGAAGCGGTGATAGATTTATTAGCTTCTCTACATCATCCCATAAATCAGCGTGTCCATGCTGCCATTCAGTGAAGAAGAAACCAATATCACTTGTTCCGTAGAAGCTATGCCAGTTGCAAATACTTCTTTCAGTAACGGCTGCTTTGAAACGCTCTGTACGAGTAACGATGACATTGGTCATATACCCACCGTAACTCCCACCAGTAACGAATAATTGGTCGTGATTGATATAGTTAAATTTTTCTAAGGCATAATCGACACCTGCGATAATATCCTCATAATCCATTCCACCGTAATCACCAATAACCGCATTTACAAAGTCATGTCCATAGCCTTGGCTTCCTCTTGGATTCGTGTAAAGCACCACATAACCCTTTGAGGCCATTAATTGCATTTCATGGTGTAAACCATTTCCAAATGCTGTTGCTGGACCACCGTGAATTTGGAGGATCATCGGATATTTTTTACCTTCCTCGTAACCGTAAGGCTTTAAGATCCACCCTTCAATATCCCAACCATCGGTGCTCTTGTAATCGAAATTTTCAAGTGCACTTAAATGAATCTCGTTATATAGATCTTGATTCCAATCAGTTAGCGTATCAACGTTATTCAGATTATTTAAATCTTGAGTAACTAAATCTCCTGTAGAATGAGGAGTAGCAAGAACAAGAACCGCTTGATCATCACTTACGATATCATAAGAACTAACTGCTGCTTTTGCAGGAGAGAGCGGAGCTGAAACATCTCCTTCTAGATTGACCTTAAATAATTGGCAATCTCCTCGAACTGTTGCGCTGAAGTAAATGTTAGAGCTATTAGAGTCCCAAATTAATTGAAACTCTGCTGTGTCATACTTCGCATCAACACCTACAAGGTTACCAACTGTGTAATCAAAGGCTTCCGTTAAATTAGTTAATTTACCTGTTTCTAAAGAAAAGAGCAGAACATTCGCATTACCTTGACTTCTTTCGCCACGATTATGACCGGCAACTGCTAGCCATTTACCGTCTGGTGATAGGGAAGGGGACATAACATAGCCATTTCCTTGATAAAAAAGGCTTTCTTCCTTAGATGCAATATCATATTTCCAAATGGCAGGGAGGTAGCCCCACTCTTTATCTTCTTCCTTCGTTCCAATATAAAATAATGTTTTTCCATCAGGAGTGAAACGAGGCTGAGAAAAATCGTGCTCACCTTCAGTAATCTTCGTATAAGACTTTGTCTCAACGTCAAATAAATAAACATGCTTACGGTCGTCGTTAAAAATACCAACTCCGTCCCCTTTATAGCGAAGTCTAGTGATCACCTTAACATCACTTTTTTCTTCCTTCTTCTCTTCGTCCTTATCAGAGGTAAGTTTTAATTCCCCAGTAATCGTTAGAGCAAGCTGACTACCATTTGGGGACCAAACAAAATCACCAACGCCTTGCTTTATGTCTGTTAATTGAACAGCTTCACCACCATCAGTATGTAAAAGCCAAACTTGATTTTTTCCTGTGCGGTTTGAACGGAAGGCAATCGTACTTCCATCTGGTGACCACTTTGGAGCAGTATCTTTTACTAATTCATCCTTTGAGTAATGAGAGGTAAACTGTCTGCCTTTACCTTTTAAATCAGTTACATAGATATAAGAATAGTAGCCATCTTTTTCTTTATCTACATGAGTTAAGACATAGGCAGCTTTGTCTTTGTTAGGGGAAACTTGAGCATCACCAACAAACTTAAATTCACATAAATCTTCTGCAGTAATCGGACGTTTTGTCATTTTAAATTCCTCCATTTTTACAATTTACATGTCTATCATAACATTTCGATGGCCGAAATAAAATAAAATTGCTTGAATATTCAAAGAGGTATCAACCTAAGTATTGAATTGATAGAATTGCAGTCTTTTTAATGGAAGTCTTTTTAAGACGTGGGAGTTTATATGCACAGAAATATAAACAGTAATCAAGAGATGTTGTTAAAAAAGGACTTTGCATATGTCGAAAAGGGAAGGTAGGAAACAAAAATTGTACGTACGAGATGGCAAGCAATGTCGAGTATAGTTACTTCGTAAAAGAGATTAATGGATTTGCTGAAGAAAAACTATTAGAACCGGTAAAGGACTCTGGAAAAAATAGGAGAAGACTGGTATTATAACTTAAAGCCAAACGAGTCTGCGATGAAATACAAAAAATCTCAGAGAATTCTTCAATAAAGTTGGAGGGAAAATACTGATATGTTTGACCGACTTAAGATAAATTTGTTTTAAATGAAGTAAACACAGCGATTGGAGATAAGAATATGAATGATCCTATTATAATTGTGGGGGCCGGTTTAAGCGGCCTTCATGCGGCGTCTTTGCTTAATTCACAGGGCATCGATTGCAGCATTTTGGAGGCGCGAGGACGAATTGGAGGTAGAGTTTTAAGTAGGGAAGCCGTTGGCAGACCTGAGCTCGGTAATTTTGATCTGGGACCAACATGGTTCTGGCCGCAACATGAGCCCGTTATCTCTAGTCTTGTCAGAGAACTTGGTTTACAAACATTTTTACAGCACACCGAAGGAACAATGCTTTTCGAAAAATCTCAAAATGAACCGATACAGCGACATGTGCTACCAGAAGGATCTGTTGAGAGGTCGGTTCGCCTCGTTGGGGGTGTTCGTTCCCTTATTGATGCTGTAGCGGAATCTCTTCCTCCGGGAATGGTCCAGTTAGACACGCGTGTAACCGAAATCCATATGGATGAAGAAGGAACGATCACTCTTGAAGCAGATCTTGCTGATGGAAAGAAGAAAAGTATCCGTGCAAGAGCCGTTATCTTAGCGTTACCGCCTCGGATCGTGGCCAATCGCATAGCCTTCTCGCCTTCTCTCCCAACGAATCTCATGGCAAGCTTGGTAGATAAACCGACGTGGATGGCGGGACAGGCCAAGGTTGTTGCGATTTATAATCGTCCCTTTTGGCGAGAAGATGGACTTTCTGGTCAGGTAATGAGCTGGCGAGGTCCCTTGCAGGAAATCCATGATGCATCACCTGAAACAGGTAACGGTGCCATTTTTGGTTTCTTCGGGATAGCTACAAACATACGCCAAGAGCTGGGTGAGGAAAAAGTTCTCAAACTTGTCGTTGAGCAGTTGACTCGGCTCTTTGGTCCGGATGCTGAAAAACCGATTTCCCTCCTTTATAAGGATTGGTCAATTGATCCCGAAACTGCGGTCGATGAAGACTCCAAACCGCTTAGCGATTTTCCAAACTATAGTCGACCGAAAAACACTAGTGCGTGGGAAAACAAGGTCATTTTTGCGGGTACAGAAACCGCTTCTGAACACGGGGGGCATCTTGAAGGAGCACTTGGATCAGCCGAGCGTGCGGTTTTTGAAGTTAGTAAGTTATACGACAACAAGGGGACAGGCACTTTGTCCCAGAAAAATAATCGGTGAAAATTATTCTGATGTGCAAATAACTTCGGGCCCTGTGAAGCCTAGAAGTTAAAGAATAGGGTATCGAATTAATCATTGACGATGCCCGATACAACACGCGGACAGGCACCTTGTCCCCGTGTTGTATCAAAATTTTTCCTCAAATTGATGTTCCTTGTTGTTATTAGACCATGCTTCTCTGACTAAAATCGTTCACCACGATATAAAAAACCACCTATATCCCCTAAATGGGATTAAAAAAGGTGGTTAACTTTTGACTTGAACATCATTATTCATATTTTTACTCCAACTCTCTTTACTGCAATTAAATAAATTCAATTAATCGCTCTACATTTCTCTTTTGTTTGAAAGTAAGCACTCCTCGATGTCTCCATTTGTCATATGCTCTATTTCTTTAATACTGATACCTTTAGTATTTGCTATATAGTTCAGCATGATTTCTCTCATTTTTTCACTCATCTTAGTTACCCCTCTCATTTATTGTACTATAACAAACCATTTATATAACTCTATTATATAACAGAGGTTTTATTTGTCAATACAAAGGTCGAAATAATTTGAGTTATTTAAGACAACATAGGGACAGGCACCTTGTCCCAGAAAAATATAAAAATCCAAAAAACTTACATCCGGTCACAAACTGTTGTCAGAATCATAAGTTTTCCATGCGTTTGTTATTAGAAACATAAATCCCGCCAATATAAGTTCTTATATAAAGGAATTGTTGACTTACTTATCGAAAGGGATAACTTATAACCGATATTTAACTATATGTCAGGTTAATTGAGCATGGGAAATGAAAATTTGGATATTGTATTGATTTAAATTCTTGTATTCAATTTGTAAGGAGGACCATGATTGCGAATATACCCTGATTGCCCAATTATTACTAGAACAATAGATGTTGGCGGACTAACGAAATTGCAGCTTATTAAGAAATTGCAACAACACGCCATCTTGATGAATGAGTATGGCGAGAGACTATTATCTGATCAAAAGTTTACTACTTCTGATACAAAGTACAGCCTTAAGACCGTCGAGCTAGCCGTTAGGGAACTTGGCTTTCCTGATGGGGCTACTACGCCTCAAATTTTTAAAAGAGCGAGTGAATTTGGTTTGGAATTGTGTCCGCTTGAGCTGGGACCTTACCTAAGATTTGTGTATCTAGATCAGTCTGAAGGAAATACGGGGAATATTTCACAACAATATCAAGCTCCTTCTGGCTCCATTACAATAGCATCGAAGATAATAAGTGAAGACGATGATTTTCCGAAAGGCTTTTACCTTAGACGAATAAACGGTGTATTGTGGCTACGCGGATACATTGCTGATCATCTGCACGTTTGGAATCCTGATGATCACTTTATCTTTTGTCAAACCCTTTAAAAAATAGAGTGAAAAAAATGGAGATCTGGGATTGAAAAAGATAAATCGACGGTTGCAGAAATAATTGGTCATTTTAATCCTTGGGATAAATTTATAATGTTTAAAATCATTTTTTTAGTTGCGATCTTCAACACTCAGGCACTTATCCAGAGTATGGGAATCGCTTTTTTACGTTTTAAGACCAGGTTGTTGCGGATGTGATGATGATCTTAGGTGAATTTTTTCATCTAAGAAACGAATAAATTCTATGCATACTTTAACTAACAAAAAAGTAGCTGAGAAAACGGTAAAGGTGAAAAAACCATTCCACCCTTTACTGTATTTGACTAAATTAGTATTTTTTTCGAGCCAGTTCTCCAACAGTGTAAATGGTATGCTAAAAAGGAAAATACTCAAAATTGATTTTAATGGCTTCATTTTATATGTGAATTGATTATATATAACACACAATAAAGGAAATATTACATATAAAAATATAATGTTTGAATCAAATGATTTAGGGAAATAACGATTTGGATATTGCAAGTATTTTTTCTTTATTACTGGTCCATCAATTAGAGTACAAACTAAAGTTTTCATGAAATAAATAAGAAACCAGTCCTTTAAATCACCTTTTTTTCTTAATAAAAAAAATATGCTTCCACCTATTCCAAATATGGTCAATACATTCAATATACTTCTATCCTTCATTTTTACATCCTCCTCCTCTAAATTAAGATGTCCCGTTTTGAAAAAAAATATGAGGTGAAAACAAATTCTTATTTCACTATCTGGGCGCTTGAGTGTAAGAAGCAAGTGAGTTACAGTATAATATTTTGGTTTAATTTTTTAAGAAACAGGTGCTGTTGTGAAACCAGCAATCGGATATAAGGTATTTCTGAGATTGTGATTAAAAAAATTATTTTTACTGATGAAGAAGCTGTTGCTTAGGGAATGTAACACAATAATTAAAAGCCTTCCAAAATAATTCATTTTGGAAGGCTTTTAATTAAGAGGAACGTCGAACAAGTTTTATACTTGAACACTAAGGGACAGGCACCTTGTCGCAGAAAAATAATAAGTGAAGTTTTTTCTGATTTGTAAATAAGTTTCCAGGCCTGTGAAACCCCGAAGTTAAAGAATTAGGTATCGAATTAATCATGGTCGATGCTCAAGATGGTAACGCAAAGCAGGTAAGTGATGTAGAAGATTTAACACAACGAGACAAGGTGCCTTCCCCGAAGAATGATATGATTGATTGATATAGGTGGTGTAGAATTTGTTGCCGTCGATTTACTTAACGACGATCTGCTTTAAATGAGAATTATTAGAATGGAAGGTGTGAAAAGGTGGAATTATTTATAGAAAATATGAATGAAAAAATAGCTAGAGAAACAATCAACTGGAAATATGATAAACCATATGATTTTTACAATAACGAATTAACAGAAGAAGGGATGAAGGAAAGGCTCGATGGTTCATACTACGCAATTGTTGATAATCTTGAAGAATTATTCGGATTTTTTTGCATTGGTAAGACGGCCCAAGTACCTATTGGAAACAAATTTGGCGTTTATACAGATGACCTGGTTGATATGGGACTTGGTATGAATCCGAAACTTGTAGGCAAAGGGAACGGCCTTGAATTTTGCTCATTTATTGTTCGATATATTGAAAAAAATTATAAAGATCGACCAATTCGATTAACTGTAGCAAAATTCAATCATAGAGCTATTCATCTATATCAACAACTTGGTTTCGTTATAAAAAATGAATTTAGCAGTGACTTTGCAGAATTTATTACAATGGTCAAAAAATCATAAAACCACCTGCAACAACATACCATTAAAAGCTATTATTATAGAAGGAATGTGAATCAAGGAGGTCAAAATGAATTTAAAAATTCAAAAATTTACTACTGAAAAAAACGATAATGCTTCCTAAGCATGCGGTTTGGGGCATGTTGAGCGACGCAGATCAACTTAATCGTAATAAGACAGCGTACCTTTTCCTAAAAAAAAAATAGGAAAATTCTTCTAATCTGTAAATAATTTTTCGGCTCTGTGAAGCCCCGAAGTTAAAGAATTAGGTATCCAATTAATCATTGTCGCTGCTCAAGATGATAACGCAAAACAGGTAAGTGATGTAGAAGATTTAATACAATGGGACAAGGTGCCTGTCCCCGAATAACATTTCTCGAATATTGAAAAACGACTAATGTATGTATACTTGCCCTTCACATACCCCTGTAGGTATGTTATAATTCATTTATACCTATAGGGGTATAAATGAATGGAGGGATTACGATGAAACAAATGTTAAATGAAAGAACTGCAACTTTTGGAAGAGAAGTAAATCAAGAAACCAATAATGGTACAACATATACTTATGGGTCCGCTGTACCTAGACTATTTGCTATTTTTACTGCAGTTGCCATGCTTGGTTGGGCTGTGAGTGTTTTCTTAAGCGGTGTCCATTTCTGGGTACTACCCTTACCCTCTGGCTTCGATGTAACAGGAACACAATGGGCAGTTATGACTAGCGATTGGGCGTATGTGCTTGGTATCCCATTGGCTTTATTGGGAGCCTTCTACTATCTCACGGTATTATTATTCGCAGGTATGTGGTATCACACACGGCATCCTTTAGTGCTCAAAATTTTAACACCAATGACAGCGATCGGTGTCATTTCTTCAGCTTTCTTTGTTTATCTACAATTGTTTGTTATTGGAGCAATTTGTCCATTTTGTATGGTGTCTGCTGTTGCGACGACAATTCTCTTTTCTCTTGAACTAGTTATGCTACGCATGAGTAAGTTACCGCCGATTCGTAAACTTCTGCGTAATGCTCAAGCGGCATTTGATGGAAAAGGCCTTACATGGTTATTCCTTATGTTTATGGTATCATCGCTCGCGCTGCTCAGCTTTTGGATAGTGACTCATATCCCTGCACCTGGTGTATAGTAGAGTAAAGAACTGAAACTTTTCTTGGCGAAAATAATATTTAGTAAAAAAGAAAGTTAAAATAGAGGTGCGATTCCGATGTGGGATCAGCACCTTTTTCTATGCTAGAGACTGTGTGATTTATGATATGTGCAATTCAAAACAGAACCCGTTAGGCGTCTGACAACTAGAGGACAGGCACCTTGTCTCAGAATAACATGAAAAGTCGATTCCTTTATGTGAAGAATATCGACTTTTTTATCAGTTGAATCTGCCTAATTCTAGGATAGACAAGAAAACTATAATAGTGTTCTATCTTTTTTGATATGGACTATTATACTAAAATTTTTTTGAGTTCTTTAACAGATAGTACTTTTCCACTTGAAACAACTTTGCCATCAATGACTAAAGCAGGGGTGCTCATAACTCCATATTTGATAATTTCTTGGATATCCTCAACTTTTTCAATATTTGCTTCGATACTAGTTTCCTCCAGCACTTCCTTCACACGTTCTTCTAACTGTTTGCACTTTTTACATCCAGTTCCTAAAACTTTAATTTCTTTCAGCAGTTCCCACAGCGACAACTTTTTGAAGGAGCGCTTCAATAACAGGCGAAGCACCAATTGCATTGGAATAAAGTGGAACGGCTAATATCGTCGCAATAGGAACGGCGAACAAGTTTTCTTTACTTGCATATTGAGTCACAAAATCGATGTTGCAAATGCATCAAACATGATTTTATACCTTCTTTTAGTCTAATTGTAATAACGGTAAGATCTGTTTATTTAATTGATAAACTGTGAACTTCCCTTCTTTTCTTGATGAAATCACTTCCCCTTTTTCAAGTAGCTTTAAGTGATGGCTAATCGTTGAATTTGCCCCATCTAAACCAAAGACAATTTCACACATACACAAATCTCTAACCGAAAGCATACCGATGATACGCAGACGAGTTTCATCTCCTAAAGCTTTAAATAATTCTACTTTCCTTGTTACTTCAGATTTATTTGATAAAAGAGGCAAGTCATTCTTAAATTTCTTTTCGATTAACTTAGCTTCTAGTTCACTTAACGGTGACCATTGTTGTGGACGCATACTTAACCTCCTAAAAAGATAACTTATTATAACTATAAAACTAATAATATAGTTATATTAATGGCATTTTTGTGAACAATTAACATTATCTAAATTAATGTATTGCTTATATGGTACTGTTTATGTGTTGCAATAGTTAAAAATATTATAACACATTAAAAAACTACATTTCTAGTTTTATAATTGTGAGTGTGGGGGCGATTATGGTGAGTCATGAGAGAAAACGAGCGATCTCATTAGTTCTTATATTAGTTGCGGTTGCTGCTATATTAATTTTTAAAGATAAAGGGACACCTAATGATGAAAGTAGTGCTTTGGATGTAACTGGAGATACGGTTCTTTTGTTTTCAGCTAACGCCTGTCCTTCATGTATCGAGATGAAAAAACGTGTAAATCAATTAGAGAGTGAGTATGAAGAAACCATTTCTTTCCTAACTGTAAATGTCAATAGTCGTGACAATCAAGAGTTAATTCAAAAGTTTAATGTACGCATGATCCCTACAACCGTTTTTATTGATAAAAACGGAAAAGAAGTTAAAAATCAAGTTGGTTTACTTCCATTAGACTATATAAGAAATGAAATTGACAATATGGTAGATGGAGGGAGTATGGATGATTGAATCTCTATTACTTGAAATTGAACAACTTTTTATTCAGGGGTACTGGTTCATTCCTTTCCTAATATTTCTAAGTGGGATAGTCACTAGTATAGGTCCATGCAATCTATCTATGACCCCAGTCTTATTGGCGTATATAAATTCTTCTTCCACAAATGAAAAAGGAGGAAGGAAAGGTTTTGTTTTATCGTTAGCCTTTACACTAGGATCAGCATTGACTTTCGTCATATTAGGAATCATTATTGCTCTTTTTGGTGGTTTATTCGGAACAACTCAAACTGTATTTTCCTATATTGCAGCAACTGTATGTTTGTTGATGGGACTAATTTTGTTAAATCTACTTCATATCCAATTACCGTCATTAGCTGATGTTGGTCAAAAGATAGGCATAAAGCCACCAACAAACCCAAAAAAGTATAGAAGTCGTCGGGGAGCATTTACTTTGGGGATGATTCTCGGAATAACTGGATCTCAGTGTGGCGCGCCGATTTTGCTAGTTATTTTAACGTATGTATTATTAAATGGTCAGATGATGTATGGTGCAGTATTATTATTTCTTTATGGACTAGGGCGCGGTGTTCCATTGATGATTATTGGAACAATTACGGGAGCAACTGTCGCATTACCTAAAATCGCTGCCTTCAGTGAAAAAATAGAAAAGTTTGCAGGAGTATTTTTAATTGGACTTTCTTTATATTTGTTTTGGAGTGCGTAAACTAAATTTTATATTTAAATTTATCATCAAAAATATTAATTGACATAATCATAGTAATTAACTATTATTAGCTCATACAGTTAAATAGTTCTCCTTAAAGGGGAGTAGCTTTTACAGCAAAGTCGTCAACACAGAGTTTAATACTCTCGGCTTTGTTGGCAACGAAACGTTGTTAGCAAGACCTTTACCGGACGTTGGTAAAGGTTATTATTTGTTTATTAAACCTTTACCATTTATGGTAAAGGTTTTTTTTCGTTTAGGAAACTATGGATTCCCAAGTATTTATATTTTAGTGATTTTTAATTATTGAGAAGGGTATGGGAATAAATGTAATTTTATAGTTTGATTGAATATGGCTCGATCTCCCTTCTAATAATTGGAATTGAGGGGCTTTTGGCTGCAGATAATGCACTAGTTTTAGCTATGATGGGGGGGATTTCTCGTTACTTTTGCCGGAGGATTTGCAGAGCTTGTATAATGCGCATTGCAACTAATTTATTTGTTTCCTAACTTCATAAGATAAAAAGTTGAGCCATCAAATGTAGAAGTGAAGAAAATTTGTTAGATATTACGAGTTTAGAGGAGAGGCAATTATGCAAACATACAATGAATTGGCTCAAAGTGTAAAATTTAAAATAAAAGGATCAAAAATTGTAATTGCTGATAAAAATCCACAGTTGGATTTTGCTGGAGAGGGAAGAAGTGCTTTTGTATTTAAGATTCGTTCAACCAATAAAGTTTTAAAAGTTTTTTTACCTCCTTTTAGCCATTTAGCACAGGTAGAGGCTGAAATTTACAAAGATTTACTTGGTAATCCGTTTTATCCGGTTTTATACGAATATGGAACTAATTATATAGTTATTGATTATATAGAAGGAAATACTTTATTTAATTGCTTATTAAAGGGAATACTTATTACAAATGATCAAATAAAAGAAATTGATTATGCGCTTCTGCTCACAAAAGAAAATGGTCTAAATCCATCTGATATTCATTTACGAAATATCCTTATTACACCTAGAGGAAGTATAAAGCTTATTGATGTTGCTCGCTTTCGACAAATTAAACCATGTTCGCAATGGAATGATATTAAGACAATCTTTGAGAAATATTACAAAAAACAGTTATTCCCAAAAATGATCCCTGCATTTTTATTAAATCTAATTGCTTTTCTTTATAAGAAAAATTTCTTCAAACGATTTCTGACAAATATGACGTGAGTGACAACTCAGGGACAGGCACCTTGTCCCAGAAAAATAATAAGTGAAAATTTTTTTCTGATTTGCAAAGTTTCCGGCACTGTAAAGCCCCGAAATAAAAGAATTAGGTATCGAATTAATCATTGTCGATGCCCAAGATGATAACGCAAAACAAGTAAGTGATGTAGAAGATTTATTACAACGGGACAAGGTGCCTGTCCCCGATTAACATACCCGAATAACATAACTAAAATAAGGTTATATTACTGACTAATAATACTAATTATTAGGGTGTGGAAGAAATGAAGGAAAACGAGTTAGAAAGCTTGAATAAAATTAGGTCTATGGCAGAAGAGTTAAGCCAATTACAAATAGAGCATTGGAAAACGTTTTCGCACTTGGGTGAATGGCAATTTTGGGTAGTAGTTATAATGTTAATTGCACCATTAATTGTGTTATTTATGAAAATTGATAGAAGTAAAATGCTACTCCTTGGTTTTTTTGGATTTAATTATCATGTTTGGTTTCAATATGTAAATGCTATTGGTATTAATTTCGGTTTGTGGGAATACCCCTATGAGATCGTGCCCTTTTTACCAAGTTTTGCGTTAGACGCTTCATTGGTTCCGATAAGTTTCATACTTTTATATCAATGGACGTTGAATCACAATAAAAATATTTACTTATATTCAATTCTTTTATCAGCATTTTTTGCTTTTATATTAAAACCAGTTATGGTCACTTTCCATTTTTTCCATATGTATAAATTCGTCAATTATTTTTATCTTTTTTTATTTTATGTATTATTTTTCGTTGTATCTTTACTTATTACAAAATTATTTTTATGGCTGCAGCAAAAAGAGAGATAGTGAAAACCTTTTTCCATCAAGGAAAAGGGTTTCGACTATAAAGGGTTATAGGTGGGGCGCGATTCCAGATTTAATACAACAGGCACCTTGTCCCAGAAAAATGGTGGAAACTTTTCTGAATCGCATATGCAAATGAAGGGGTTAATCTTACGATTGGTAATGGTTGGTTGAAGGAGCCGCCAACAGCTGCGAACCGAATCGAACTTTCGAAGCATGCTTCTGAAAATAAACCTGTACATTGACTGTTTCTACATTTGTGTTGCAAACGGGAAGCTTCTTTTTTGCATTTAAAGGGCCAGATTACGTAGGAAGAGAAATTGTTTTTTTGTGAATTATTTTTAGATTTTTAATGAAAAACTGTATTTATGTTAAGGTTATATGTCAGTTGAATATGTGTGACTACTTAAATACGTCGGTTTTTTTTATTCTATTTGGATACTATAAAACAGAATAGAATAATACAAGACGAGGTGAATTTACATGACCTCAAAGAGGCACAAAGTGTTCAATTTATCTGCGGTACTGATACCTTGGTTATCAATGTTATTTTTAGGAAAGCGTAGTATAAAACGTTATTCTGCATCGAGTGTTTTAATAGTTATTTTTGAAATGTTAAATCATTTGTATGGACGTAAAAGGAATTGGTGGAAGTTTTACGATAAGCCAAAATCATTTATAAGGGATGAACTTCCTTTTAATGTAGGTCCTTACATGCATAACAAGGGATAGGCACAGGCACCTTTTTTTGAAGCGATCACAAAATCAGGCACAGATCTACTTATAAAAGCTAATTAAATATTTTATTCAAAATGACTGTATTTGTCAACTCAAAAGCGGTCCACGAATCAGTTGAAAAAAGGTCCACTTATTTAGTTGGTTTTAGCCATGACATTGTCTCTTCAAATCGGTGACTTACTTCTCGTGAAATATCTAAGATATGTGATTTGTGAGCAAGTCTATCTACAATTGCACCAGTAAGCATCGGGTCTTTAAAAATCTCTTCCCAGCGATCAAAAGCCAAGTTTGTTGTTATGATTATTGATCCTTTATCGTTTCTATTTGATAATAAATTAAATAGTATTTCACAACCAATTTTGTCAAATGATACGTATCCCAGTTCATCTAAAACGACAAGACTGTACTTTTCAAATTTGGTTTTATATTGCGATAGTTTGCTTTCACTCATTGCTTCTTTTAACTCTATTATTAAGTTAGGTACAGAGATAAACAATACACTTTTGCCTTCCAAACACGCCTTAATACCAAGCCCAATACTATAATGTGATTTCCCGCAGCCAGGAGATCCTATTAAGATTATATTTTCTTTATTTTCAATGAACTGCAACGTTTCTAGTTCTTCGAATTTCGGTATAAATTTCTTATGGTACTTACTCTTGTCGAAGTCTTCTAAGTACTTGTTAAGAGGGAATTTAGCCCTTCTGAGTCTATGTTTTAAACCATTCTCAAGCCTTAGTTCTAATTCTCTTTCGAGTAGACGACTTATCAGCTCTCGGTGGGTCATGTTTGTATGGTTTGCTTCATCAAGAAGCATTTGATAATTGGTTTTTATATAGGGTAATTTTAGTATATGGGCCATTTCTTGTATTTGCATTTATTCCACCTCCGAGAAACATAATTCGTTATATCTAGATACTTGCCTTGTAGCGATGTTGCTAAGTGCAGTTTTATCTATGTGCATAGATGGAATAATATCGATATGAGATTTATTGTATGTTTCTAGAATCAATAGTATTTCTTCGATTGGTTTATCATCATTTTCTTGAATGATCTCTATGAATTTTTTCTTGTTTCTGCTAAAATTAGTATCATAGATGGCTTTTAACCTTGGTATGCTTTTTAGAGCGTGGGAGTTCTTGATTGCACCTGGTTTTTTGTTTAATGAGTTTAAGTAATGTTTAATTTTAATACTTATCTCGTTAGTACCATCTATTTTTTTGTGTTCACAAACGAGTATGTTGTTTGAATAAAAGCCTATTGTGTCGTAATATTTCTTGATTGTTATTAAGCGTCCTACAAGATACTCCGGTACTGAATAGTGGTTGTTATCAACTCGTACAAAACTATATTTATTTGGTTTTTGCACTGTAACTGTTGCAAGATCAAGCTTTGGTTTTGTAGGTTGAAGATGTTTTATTTCTTCAGAAATAGTGCTGTCTTTATTGAGTTCTATCAATATAGTATTCAAGTATTCACGTGCATCATCGAATGTCTTAAACTTATAAGTTAACGCAAATGCTTTGTTCCTAATTATCTTCACGCTGCCCTCCACATGACCCTTCTAATGTAAAGCTTTGCATTAGAAGGGTAATGAAAAGTATATGATAATGTAAAGTAAGGCTGTTAGATAACTATAAACAAAGTGATTCTAGTTGTTTTACTTTACATTTTCAATGGCTATATTTAATATAGGCGAGGTCGCCTACGTTAAATATAGGAGGTTATGATTATGGAACAAAAATATCAAACATTTGAACAACTGTCCTCAGAAGTAGTTAAATCCCTTCGGGATATGTCCTATTCCGAATCAAGGATAAGCCAATATCGTTCCGCGTGGCAAAAACTGGCTACTTTTATGGAAAACAATCAGATTGAGTATTATTCAGCGTCAGTAGGTGGAGCATTTATAGCTGACTTTATTGGTACTGGGAAATACGAGGAATTTAGCCATTGGGAAAAGAGCATAATCCGGTGTGTGGATGTTCTAACTGAATTTCAGTCTACAGGAACGTTCCAATACAGAAGGGCAAAGAAATCCTACCAATTTTATGGTTGCATCGGTAATCCTATGGTGGATTTCCTTAATCACCGAAAATCTTTGGGTATTACAGAAAATACGCTTGGTCATTACCGATTAAATCTTCATCGCTTTCTTAGTTTTTTTAATGAAGAAGGAGTCATGGAAACCGAAGCAATTAAAAAACAACACATTTTAGGATTTGTGAATCAGCTTGGTTTTTATACACCTGCAACGCGCCACAGCATGCTTACCACTTTACGTGGGTTTATGAGATATCTACATGACAATGGGTATACAGGGATTGACTTTTCATACCTAATTCCAAAAGACAATTACAAGAAGCAATGTAAACTACCCACGACATATACGAAAAATGAAGTTGAATCATTAATCAATACTGTTGACAGAAGTAGCCCAAAAGGGAAGCGTGATGCTGCTATGATACTATTGGCTGCACGATTGGGATTGAGGGCTTCTGACATCTGTCTGTTGAAGTTTGAAAACATACACTGGGAAAAGAATACAATTACACTTGTTCAACAAAAGACTAAAAATAAGATTGAGCATCCACTTTTAATAGAAATAGGAGAGGCTATTATCGATTATCTGAAGTATGGACGGCCTAAATCTGATCTTCCTTATGTCTTCCTACATGCAATCCCGCCATATAACTGCCTAAATAGATCGACTTTGCATAGCATTGTTACTTTTTATCTCCGTCGTGCTGGCATTAAAAACATAACAGAAAAGAAACATGGTCCTCATGCTTTGAGGCACAGTCTTGCTGGGCAACTACTGGAACAAAAAATACCCATCCATGTTATATCAGAAGTGCTAGGTCACAAGAATACCGAAAGCACAAAAACTTATTTACGAATAGACTTAACATCTTTGAGCCAATGCGCATTAGATGTTCCACTCTTAAAAACGCCATTTTATGCCAAGGAGGTGGAATGATGCCGAACTATTGTGGTATTTATGCTGGTTTAATCGAACAGTACATTGATTTCAAAAGAAACCTCGGTTACAAGTTTGTTGATGCCACTTACACACTTTCGTTATTTGACAGATTTACAATAGATAATGCCGTATTAAAACTCGGTCTATCAAAGGAGATTGTTGATAAATGGAGTGAGAAGCGTCCAAATGAATCAGACAAGACACGTTATGCGAGGATTCATTATATTGCAAAATTTTCCGCCTATTTAAATGATATGGGATATCCATCACATATACCGAGATTGCCTAAAAAGTACAGCAGTACGTTTGTACCACATATTTTCTCGAAAAAGGAAGTGAATGCATTCTTCGATGCATGTGATACGCTTAAAGTTAATAGACGATTTGAAACAACTGTGTATGTACTCCCCGCTTTATTTAGAATGCTATATGGCTGTGGCATCCGTATCAGCGAAGCGTTATCCCTAACATGTAAGGATGTTGATCTTGATGCAAAAAATATTATTGTCAGGGAAACGAAAAACGGCAAAGACCGAATACTCCCATTATCTGAAACACTAACTGAGGTGTGTATTCAATATAGGAATGTTCGTCCCGGCAAATATGAACCGAAAGGTTATTTTTTTATCAAGAACAATGGGCAAAAATGTAATGCCAAGGCAATATATGAATGGTTCAGAAAAATACTCTGGAATGCAGGAATTCCACATGGTGGGAAGGGTTTTGGCCCAAGAATGCATGACTTTCGTCACACTTTCAGTGTACACTCTCTTGTGAAAATGTCAGAAGCTGGGCTAGATTTATACTACTCACTCCCAATATTATCAAAATATCTTGGGCATCAGTCATTAGAGGCTACAGATAAGTATGTAAGGCTAACATCTGACATGTACCCTGATTTAATTAGAGAAGTAGATAACGTTTGTGCCTATGTATTTCCGGAGGTTGACCATTATGAAGCCGACTGATTTCTCTCGCTATCTGACAGGATTTCTTACAAAATACCTGCCAGGAGAAATGGGGTTCAGTATAAATACGATTGCCTCTTATAGAGACACATTTGTACTTTTCCTTACATTTATCAAGGATAAAAAAGGAATAAAAACAAATTCTCTGACGCTGGGCATGATTAATAAGGAAATGGTTATTCACTTTCTTGACTGGATAGAAACAGAGCGTGGCTGTAGTACAGCCACAAGGAACGTCCGCCTTGCGGCATTACACTCTTTCTTCCAATATCTCCAGTATCAGAGCCCCGATAATCTTTTGGAATGGCAGAGAATCCTTGGAATCCGGGTTAAGAAAACAGAAACAAAATCAATCAGTTACCTAACGCTTAATGGGATCAGACTACTTTTGGAAATGCCTGATCAGTCAACTAAAATAGGACGAAGAGATCTTGCTCTTTTGTCAATTATGTATGAAAGCGGTGGAAGAGTACAGGAAATCATTGACCTCACTCCGTCACAAGTACGTTTTGACAGACCATGTACTGTAAAGTTAATTGGTAAGGGGAATAAAGCCCGGATAGTCCCTCTGATGGATGCTCCGTTAGATTTATTAAATCGATATATGGATGAGCAGGGGCTGTTAAGTTTGTCAGCAAACATGTACCCATTGTTCTGTAACAAAAGAGGAGAAAAACTGACCCGGGCAGGGGTGAATTACATACTAGATAAATATGCACGCAAGGCTCGTATTAAAGATCAAATATTAATCCCAGAACGATTTAGCTGTCATTGTCTGAGACATTCAAAAGCTATGCACTTACTCCAAGCAGGAGTTAATCTCATATACATCCGTGATATACTAGGTCACCGTTCTGTCCAAACAACTGAAATTTACGCTAAGGTAGATTCAAAACAAAAAAGAGAAGCAATTGAAAAAGCATATACAGATGTTGTACCAAAAGGTGCACCTTCTTGGCAAAAAAGTGGAGATTTATTGGAATGGCTAAAAAGATTTGATAAATAAAATAGTGTTTGCGTTGCAGATAATGTAAAGTAAAACAGCGAGGGATCCTTTACTTACGGTTATTTAACAGCCTTACTTTACATTATCATATACTTTTCATTACCCTTCTCGTTTCCACTGAAACAATTAGTGACGTTGATATCGAATCCGTAGTAGAGTGACAATTTTAGCAAATTCTCATTGAGGACTTTTTCAGTTTTACCTATGAATTTTGATACTACATTTCTCATATTGTCGTACACAATCTCTGAATAAACGCCACCTAACATATCGAAGAAACGCACATGAGAATCCATAAAGACGTCTTGCTTTTGATTCTTATATAAATACGCCCATCTGAAATCAGCAGCTGGTGAAGATAGTACAGCTAGATGATAGGTATTGATCTCCCCGTTTATTTCTAACTTCACTTCGCCAAAATCATATTCAAGTCTTTGCCCTAAATCATATGATTGTTTAATAAAGCATTCCTTAGGTTTGTTTCTTTTTTCTCTGATTTTATTTGTAATAGTTGTATATCCAATATCAAACTTTTCATTGACTAGCATTTGGTGAATTTGCAAATTAGTCAGCTGTTGTTTATGTCGACCTAACTCTTTACACTTTTCAGATTCACTCTCTAGGATTTCGTCTAATCTGGTATCGATTTCTGCTGTGTACTTTCTTGGCTTTCTATTTTGAGCATTATACTTTGGTGCCTCGCATATTTTTTCTTGTACTTCTTGTACTTCTTTTTTATTAACGTCTAAGGCATTCAACAGAGTATTGTTCTTCTGGTACTCATTCCAATAGATTGCGACTGTTTTCCGATTGATGTTTAAAAGCTTGGCAGCTTTTCTATTGGATACACCTTGCTGCTTTAGTTTTATTATTGCATGTTTGTCCATTATCTCAATCACTCCATCCCACCCCTTTACTGCCATCATAACAGTAAGAGATTAGTGTTAAAGTACTGGACCGTTTTTCAATTGATATTATTCTATTAATGGGCCACTTTTAGAGTATCATAAACATTATTAATGATGATGATAGGATGATACGAGGGGACGGTTCTCTTGTTTCATAATATCACTTTGTAATTTTAAGGAGTTCCTATGGGTGAAATATTGCTGTAGGACTTTTTTTATTTTCTCTAACTTGTTCATTCTAATATCCCGAAATTTTTTTCTCGAGAACGGTACTTGTCAAGATAATTGCCGCTTTTTCCTTTTTAATAGGATAATTGATTTGTTGTGCAGGGGTTAAGAAGAAGTCTCTCTAGAAATTAAACTTTTATCTGATGTTAGCGGAAACGTGAGAACCGTCCCCGCGTTTCAGGCAAACCTAGAAAAAGTACGCGACCTAATTTATTTAAGATGATAAACTTCAAAAAAAATTATCTCCGGTGATGTCAATGCCATTATTAGCATCAAGTCTTATAGCCGGTGGATTATCAACATCTGCCCAAGAAGATGTCTATGATAAAACAAAATTGGGTCATACTATTCAATCCTCAGTAAATCACGGAGATACAGTTTCTACACTCGCTAAGAGTTTACCAGGTTCACCAGAAAAAGGGATGATGATAAGATCAATAGCTAAAACAAAAGAATATCGTCAAACGCAAAAAGCAATAGCAGAACGTACTTTTTCGATTACTTATTTAACATTACCATAATTTGTAATTTTTACACTAAAAAAAAGCATCTGACCCATTACTTAAAGCATAACCGCATCGGCGGTCAGTCACTTTTTTTCTAAATCATCTCAAAGTTTTAACAGTTAGTTAAAAAAACTTCTTATCTTGATAACAATTTGGTAACAATTTTCCTTTATATTTAAGGGAGTCCAAAAGGACAATTCGTAAGAGTCAGAGAAGGGGTATTAAAAATGAAAAAGAAATTCGTGTTAACTTTATCAAGTATATTATTATCTATAGGATTATTAGTGGGGTGTTCGAGTGCCGAGGAACCAGGATTTGAAGATGATCCAATCCAAAATGAAAATCCCGAACAAAATGAAACGGAGTTTGATCCTGCAGGAAATGAAAATGATATGAACGAAGGTATGAACGAAGGTATGAACGAAGGTATGAACGAAGGTATGAACGAAGGTATGGATGGAGAAATGAACGGAGAAATGGATGGAGAAATGAACGGAGAAATGAACGGAGAAATGAATGGCGAGATTTTAAATGAAGATCAAGATGAAACAGAACAACCATAAGAATTAATTTCATAACAGTAAGTTAATTGACTGATTTCTCACTATCTATTGAAGTGGGGAGTCAGTTTTTTTTTGTGATAATACGGTGTTAAATGCAATAGCTAGTTCTTTTTAATAATTGTGGAAAAAATGTTAATACAACCATAATAAATTGTTCTTATTACGATCATAGTTAGGTCATATTTTTATTTTATAGTAAGAACAAGCAGTTAAAAGAGCTGCTAAAAATGTTGGGAAAGGTGCTGTTAGCCGATAACAACTTTACAGTTTTACCTACTTAGTAACATTTGGTAATGCTTATTATTTATTTATGAACATAAAACATTATTTATTTAAGAACATAAAACATTATTTATTTAAGAACATAAAACGAGGAGGAAAAAAATATGGAATTCAAACCAAGAAAAAGTACGCGACCTAATTTAAGAAGATCAACTTCAAAAAAAATTATCCCCGCGGTGATGTCAATGACATTATTAGCATCAAGTCTTTTAGCTGGTGGATTATCAACATCTGCCCAAGAGGGTGGCTATGATAAAACAAAATTGGGTCATACTATTGAATCCTCAATAAATCACGGAGATACAGTTTCTACACTCGCTAAGAGTTTACCAGGTTCACCAGAAAAAGGGATGACGATAAGATCAATAGCTAAAAATAATCATACAGCAAGTGTTGATACCCCTACCGATGAAGAAGCACTAGAAGTTGAAGCTGATGCTGACGCAGAAGTAGAAGTAGAGGCTCCAATTGTTGACGAAGGAACTGATGATGACGCTGATGATGACGCTCCAATTGTTGACGAAGGAACTGATGATGAAGCACTAGATGCTGACGCTGATGTTGACGCTCCAATTGTTGACGAAGGAACTGATCCTGACGCACTAGATGCTGACGCTGACGTTGACGCTCCAATTGTTGACGAAGGAACTGATGAAGATGCACTAGATGCTGACGCTGACGTTGACGCTCCAATTGTTGACGAAGGAACTGATGAAGAGGCACTAGATGCTGACGCTGACGTTGACGCTCCAATTGTTGACGAAGGAACTGATGATGACGCACTAGATACTGACGCTGATGTTGACGCTCCAATTATTGACGAAGGAACTGATGATGACGCACTAGATACTGACGCTGAAGTTGAAGAGCCAATTGTTGAGGAAGGAACTGATGAAACCTCAATAAATCACGGAGATACGGTTTCTGAAGTGGCTAAGAGTTTACCAGGTTCACCTGAAAAAGGAAAGACGATAAGTTCAATTGCTAAAAAGAATCATTCAGAAAAAGTTGAAACTCCTACTGATGAAGAAGCACTAGATGTTGAAGCTCCAATTGTTGACGAAGGAACTGATGATGACGCAGCAGAAGTTGAGGCTGAGGATGTTTCAACTGAAAATATGGGTAATCATAAGAACTGGGTCATTAATTCATATCATACATTGATAGATTCATATAAAGATTTAATAGATTATCACAAACATACTATTAGTAACAAATTAGATAATCAGGAAGAAGCAAGAGATGAAGACGGAACAAACGAAGAAGCAACAGATGAAGACGGAACAGATGGAGATGCTATAAACGAAGACGCTACAAACGAAGATGCTACAGATGAAGATGCTACAAACGAAGACGGAACAAAGGGAGAAATGAAAGATCATAAAAAACATCTTTCCGTTTTAGATAATTTAGTAGAATATTATAATCAGCTTCAAGCTGCATATAGTAGTTTTCTATCTAATTTAAAATAATTATCATACTGAGGAACCCTGTTTTAAGGGTTCCTTTTTTTTAGGGGTAAGAAAACATAAAATGATACGAGGGGACGGTTCTCTTGTTTCATAATATCATTTTGTAATTTTAAGGAAGTCCTATGGGTGAAATATTGCTGTAGGATTTTTTTATTTTCTCTAACTTGTTCATTCTAATATCCCGAAAATCTTTATTATCGAGAACGGTACTTGTCAAGATAGTTGCCGCTTTTTACTTTTTAATAGGATAGTTGATTTGTAGTGCAGGGGTTAGGAGTCCCTCTATAAATTAAACTATTATCTGATGTTAGGGGAAACGTGAGAACCGTCCCCGCATTTCACCGATATATTCAAACTAATCTCAATGACGCATCGCTATTGGGATTAGCTGCATCGATCGCCACCATTAATAGATTCTCAGACCCCGTTTCTCTTATAAATTGTGCCCACCGACTTCCGTTTTTTCCTTGAATATGGTTCAATAAATTATAAGCCATTGTTTTCATCTCCTTTTGTAAGGGTTGTATTTAGAAGTACTGTGGTAGGTCCTTCTATTTTACAATGAAAGCGATGGTCTTTTTAATTAACTTGAACTATTTTCTATACTAGGCACTTTTTACTAGAAATACAACGGAAATTTCTGAACTGTGTCACCAGAGTCAGGGACCGATTTTCATCACAAAGAATGGTTATGGAGATTTGGTTGTCATGAGTATGGAAACTTATGAGAAGTCTTTAGCGAAGTTAGAGTTATACCAAAAGTTAGCTGAAGCAGAAGCGCAAATTAAAAATGGGGAAGAACTTTTAGATGGAGAAGAGGTCTTTAATGATCTAAAGAAAAAATATCGAAGAAAATAAAATGTTGGAGGTGCAGACCAAATTGAAATCATATATTGTTAAAATTAAACTAGAAAAATCTGATCCAGTAATATGGAGAAGAGTTGTTATGCCAGCAGGAGCTACATTTAACCGGCTTCATGATATCATCCAAACTGTGACCAATTTTCAGAGCGGTTATCCTCATGGAGCATATCATCTATTTGAATTTGATTTGACCAAAGAAGACAAGAGTGTCACCAATGATGAAGAATCTTATTTGGAGCATCAGCACTATAAGAAAAACAAAAAAATGTACGAAGAGCGCTTAAAGAGAATGCCACCTGAAATGCTTGAGTTTGAGAAGCCATATCAGGAAAGGCTGAAAAGAGAGGTGCGTAAGCCCACCACGCTTAAAGTGGATGAGTATCTTGAGAAGTACAGAGATATAAAATATGCTTATGACTTTGGTGACGATTGGCATTTCATTGTGAAGCTTGAGCAAATTGTTCATGATTATTATTTTGGTTATCCAACCCTGTTAGACGGAGCGGAGACAGCACCACCTGAAGATGTAGGTGGGATACATAGTTTTTATGAATTTCTGGAAGCCTATCGTGATGAAAAGCATCCTGAACATGAAGATATGAAGACATGGGCTGAATCACTTTATTTCAGAGAGTATGACCCGGATTGGATTAACGACAGACTGAAGGGTATTAACTATAAGAAAACCGAGTGGGATAAAATTAATCACGATCAATACCAGATTATTGAAGATAAGTATCGGAAGTGATTCCGCGTCCCACGTGAGTGCCCGGTTAAGAGAACAGAGGGGACGGTTCTCTTGTTTCATAATATCACTTTGTAATTTTAAGGAAGTCCTATGGGTGAAATATTGCTGTAGGATTTTTTTATTTTCTCTAACTTGTTCATTCTAATATCCCGAAATTCTTTATTTTCGAGAACGGTACTTGTCAAGATACTTGCCGATTTTTCCTTTTTAATAGGATAATTGATTTGTTGTGCAGGGGTTAGGAGTCCATCTATAAATTAAACTATTATCTGATGAAACTCGAAAACGTGAGAACCGTCCCCGCGTTTCCACCGCGCTCTCTCTGAGCAAATCCCTGACTATGATAGTTTTTTTATAATTCCAAAAAAAGTAGTGTTGAATATATCTTATCTTAGTAATATGATGGATATAATCTTTTTCTAGCAAGGACTTGACTTCCCCATACATAGTAACGGAGGGCAATAAATGATAAATAAATTGAAAGCGCTTTATTCAAATGTGACGGAACCTATTAGGAGTAGTATTACAAAGAAATATGTGATCCTATTTGCGTTGACTTTTATTATTCCTAGCCTGCTAATATATCAGTTGATTGTTGGTTATGCAGAGCGAATGATAGAGAACGATATTATTGAAACAAATGTTTCTATTACTGATAGTATTGTAAAAAGAATCAATAAAGAAGTTAGCGATATTGTCCTACAACTACATTTAATTTCTGGGAATGTTATAGATAATGAACTAGATGTAGATATAATTTTTGAACGCTCAAAAATAGCAATCTCTCAAAGTCCAATCGTCCATACGATCTATTTTCTTAACGAAAATCAAAAAATGATCTTTGAAGCTCCTTTTGAACCCGAAATAGAGCCTTCTATCTATTATGACTACCCTATGTTCGAGCAAGTTAAAAGGAGTCTTAACTATGCGGTATCAGACTTTGCTCCTAATTCCCGTGGTGATACCGTTGTATCAGTGGCAATTCCAGTACTAAATAAAAAACATGAATTTAAAGGTGTTTTAATTGCTGAACTTGGGAAGGATTATCTCTCATCTGTGTTAAAAAGTTTTATTGGAACAAAAGGTCATTTTAGTTTTATCGTTGATAATCATGGAAAAGTCCTTTCCTCTACCAATGGAAATGAAATAGGATTGGACTATTCCTCAGAATTAATTGTTAAAAAGTTATTTCAAGATTCATTTGGTGTTATGAAGGAGACGTATCTTGATGAAAAAAGTGTAATTGCCTACCAAACGATGCGTGATGGTTGGGCCTTAGCATATGGAGTACCAGAAAGCATAGCATTTGAACCGATTCGCAAGCTATCGTTCCTTTTTACAATTAGTTTTTTAGGGGTTTTTGCTCTTTCAATCCTTTTTATATGGATGGGGATGCGTAATATTGTTTATCCAATTGTTCGGCTAACAAATTATGCGAAGGAATATCGCAAAAAGATGTACTATGAGCCTATAGGTAAACATCAGCGCTATCAAAATGATGAATTAGGAGTACTGAGAAAAACGATTATTTCAGTAGGAAACAGTAATTATCAAAAACAAAAAATGTTGGAGGAAAAGGAAAGATATCTTCATGATGTTATTGAGGGAATACCCTATGCAATTGTAACGGTAAATAAAAATGCTGTGATCACATATGTTAATCAGCAGTTTGAAAATATGGTAGGTTTTTCTCGTGATGAATTGATAGACGTACTTTTATCAGAACTCCCAATAAAAAACGATAAAAACGACTTCAGGTTACTACATTCTTTAGTATCTAAAAATACCTCAAGTGAATGTGAGAGTTATATTATTAATGCAGATGGTCAAAAGCATATTGTCAAAATAGCAACCGCAAAATTATATAATGAGCAAAAAGAGGCAATTGGTAGTATTGCTGTTTTACAAGATATTTCTCAAATGAAATTGTTAGAATCACGCCTAAAGCAAAATGATAAGCTTGCAATTATCGGACAAATTACTACAGGAATTGCCCATGAGATAAAGAATCCTTTAGCTATTTTATCGGGGTCCGCTGAGTTATTAGTAGAAGAAGTAGAGGAAGAAAACAGTTCTTCTGAAATAGTGGAATTATCAAAAGATATTCATCAAGTAGTCCGTAGGATGAATGATATTGTAAATAACTTTCTCAATTTTGCAAAAATAAATAAAAAGGACGCTGAGTCACTTGATGTTTCGATGGTGATGGAAGAAGTATTGCATCTTGTCCGTTTAAAAACTAGTGAGTCGAGAATAGAAGTGATTCGACAGTATGAACCTACGTCCGAAATAATAGGCCTTCATGATCAATTAATACAAGCTTTTTTAAACTTGATTCTAAATGCAATTGAGGCAATGCCTACTGAAGGGACATTAACTGTATCAATTTTTGAGGTAATACAAGCAAAACAGGGAAGATGTGTAATTGTAGCTATAGATGATACTGGACCGGGTATTCCTGAAAAAGATGTGGAGTGGTTATTTGATCCATTTTTTTCTACAAAAGAAACAGGTAATGGACTGGGGTTAACCATCGCTAGAGATATAGTCAGAGAGCATAACGGTGAATTGAAAATAGAAAGTTCAAGTGAGGGAACATCGTTTCAGTGTTGTTTTTTAGTAAATACGGGGGTGGAAGTGGAGAATGAATAAACAATTATCAGTATTAGTAGTAGATGATGAAGTGCAACTATGCAAATTAGTCGCCCGTAAATTGAAAAAATCAGGTATTCTATCCCACCTTGCCCATGATGGAGCTGGTGCATTATCAGTATTAAATAATAAACAAATTGATGCGGTTATTTTAGATTATATGCTACCTGATATGACCGGATTGGATGTACTAAAAGAAATCCAAAACAGAGGTGGAAATATTCCAGTTATCATGTTAACAGCGTACGCAAACGTAGAAAGTGCTGTTTCTGCAATGAAGTTAGGGGCTACTGATTATCTAAATAAACCGATAGAATTAGAGGAGTTAAAAAATATCGTAGTAAAGAGTTGTTACCATAAGGTTAAAGAACCTAAAAAGGGTGAAAAATTAGGAGAAGATATATTCGCTTTTCAAAACAAAAAAATAAAACAGGTGATGGAGCTTTTAACTCAAGTGAAGGAAACCGACGCCAGTATTTTAATTTCAGGTGAAAGTGGCGTTGGAAAGACAGTTCTTGCTCGATGGGTTCATGAACAAAGTAGTCGTAGTAAAAAACCTTTTTTTTCCATCAACTGTGCTGCGATCCCAGAGTTATTATTGGAAAGTGAGTTGTTTGGCTATCAAAAAGGAGCATTTAATGGCGCAACAACTTCAAAGGTTGGAAAACTTGTGTCGTCAGATGGAGGGACGATTTTATTAGATGAGATTGGAGATATCTCACCGAACATGCAGGCGAAATTATTACATCTACTTGAAGATAAGCGTGTCATGCAGTTAGGTAGTAATGATTTTCAAACTGTAGATGTAAGAATTATTACGGCCACAAATAAGGACGTAAAAGAATTAGTAAGAAAAGGTGATTTTAGAGAAGACTTGTATTATCGCTTAAATTTGATTGAAGTAGAGGTCCCACCATTACGAGAACGGAGGGAGGATATTCCGCTTTTAATTAAACAGCAGCTTATAAAATTAAATGATAAATACAAAAAGAAAATAGAAATTGATCCGCGTAGTGTAACCATTTTTACAAACTACCAATGGCCAGGAAACATAAGAGAATTACTTAATACCCTTGAAAGAGCTCATATCTTAAAGCGTTTCGGTACGATTGTTCCAGAGGATTTAGTTAAAGCTTCATTTCAAATTGAGGAATTACAACACGAGTTATTGACAGGGAAAATAAATAAAGATTTCTTTTCTGGAAATCTTCCAGAAGTATTAGAAGAAGTTGAAGAACAAATGATTAAGAAAGCTCTAATAGAGACGAACGGTAACCAAACGAAAGCTGCAGAAAAACTAGGAATTGCAAGGCATACACTAATCTACAAAATAAAAAAATTCAGTTTAAAACTATAAGGTGGTTATAATGCAAAAGAAGTCATTCTACATCGTAGGGAACATTCTTATTTTCGTATGTATGATATTACTAGTCTCCTGCAGCTCTAAAACAAAAATATTAGAAGAAATACCGACCAATACTTCGGATCTGCCAACGATAACTATTGGATCTAAACTGTTTACAGAACAGTATATTTTAATGACGATGACATCGTTACTTTTACGAGATAATAGCTATAAAGTCAATGAAATACGTTTTTTAGATAGTCCTACTATCCGTAACGCGATTGAACAACAAGTAATTGATATATATTGGGAATATACGAGTACAGCTAGGATTATCTTTCATAAGCAACCGGTAATCTATGACTTTGACGAAGTATATAATGCGGTGAAGGAATATGATGAAATCGATAATTTAATTTGGCTTGAAAGAAGTGACTTTAATAGCAGCTGGGGAGTAATTGTAAGGAATTTGTTTGCCGATAAACATCAATTGGTGACGATTAGTGACTTGATAGGTTATATGAAGGAAAATGATGCTCCATTAAAGTTTGCAACAAATGATGAATTTCTAATTCGAGAGGATGGGCTAGGTCATTTACAACAAGTGTATGATTTATCTTTAAATGATCATCAAGTACTTCCAGTAGATACGAGCTTATTGACACTTGCCGTAAAAGAGGGTAGAGTAGGCGTTTCAATTGGAATGATTTCAGACAGTCGGATTAGTGAATACGACTTAATTGTACTCCATGATGATCAACAAGCCTTTCCGTCGTATCACGCAACACCAGTCGCTACTCAGGAATTAGTAGAGGAACATCCTACTGTAAAAATACTACTAAATCAACTCTCTAAAAGTATTACACATCAAGATATGATCGAGCTAAATTATCAAGTAGATGTACTCCAAAATGATGTAATAAAAGTTGCAAAAGCATTTCTCATTGAGAAGGGTTTATTAAATTAAATTTATAACCGAGCATATACTAAAAATGAATGTAATTAGAAGACCAGTTGAAAAATTGGTCTTCATTTTCCTGTTCCTGAAAAAAACATGGGCACTCTTTTGAGAGAGCCCATGTTTTTTTATTTAAGTTGGTTCAATTAATTGTAGGTATTTTATTCATCTTTATAACTAAATTTTTTTTGAATTGCTTGAATGTTAAGAATAAGTGAAAAATTAACCTAGATTGTAGAAATTATCTACAGTTAAGTGAAGAAAATTTCTACAAACCTGATAGAAAAAAAGGTGCTAACATACATTTAAATCATTCTTTTGAATTTTTAAAAATATATTGAGTGAAAGCGCTTTAAACAGAAAGGGGGGTAAATATAAAAATTACTGAATTGAAATTAAACAACAATTATTATCGTTCTCTTAATGTATTATTCGAGATTAATTGAAAAGAGAAGAAGGTGTTGGATTGAAAGAGATAAGGATGGAAGAAGACTCATTCGGATCGATGGCACTTCCAGTAGATGCACTGTACGGAATTAATACGTATAGAGCAATTGAAAATCTATCATTCTCAGATAAAATTTTACAAGGTTACCCCGAATATATTTCAGCTCTAGTTGTTGTCAAAAAAGCTGCGGCAAAAGCAAACATGGAAGCTATGGTGTTATCAGAAAAAATCGGTAATGCTATTATATCAGCTTGTGATGAGCTTTTAGCAGGAGGGTATCACCAACATTTCCTAATAGATATGTTACATGGTGGCGGTGGAATTGCTACAAATATGAACATCAATGAAGTGATTTCTAATCTTACAAATAAAAAGTTAGGTAGTGCGATTGGTGATTATTCACCCGTACATCCAATTGACCATGTAAATGCATCACAGTCAACATCTGATGTGTGTCATACCGCAAGTAGAATAGCATTAATTAAAAGTTTTAAGCCATTGCAGAATGAAATAGAAGCTGTTATTGGTAGCTTGGCTGAAAAAATAGCGGATTTTGGAGAGATTACAACCATTTCTCGAACTTGCTTACAAGACGCAATGCGCGTAAAGCTAGGTGAAACGTTTAGCGGGTATGAGGCTATGTTGAAGCGGCGTCTTGACTCAGTAAATGAAGCAGTAGAAAAGCTCCATCAGATAAACCTTGGTGGTACTGTTATCGGTTCGGGCATTGGTGCACCAAAGGAATATCGTGATGTTGTCGTTCAAAAGCTTTGCGAGGCTTCTAATTTACGACTTTATCATCGTGAAAATTTGTTTGATGCAGCACAAAATATTGATGACATTGCAAACGTTTCAACTCAATTACGTCTATTAGCTTCAGGTCTAATCAAATTAGCAAAAGATTTACGACTTCTTTCATCAGGTCCTGAGGCCGGTTTTTCAGAGATAGTACTACCATCAGTTCAGGCGGGGTCGTCATTTTTCCCTGGTAAAGTAAATCCGGTTATACCAGAAACATTAATTCAATGTTGTTTTCAAATCATTGGCATTGATCAAACTGTCCAAGCGGCACTTGAGCATGGAGAGTTAAATTTAAACGTTTTTGAAGGTGCAGCAGTTACAAATAGTTTTGATGCCATGAATATGCTTGAAAAAGCACTTAGGACCTTTCGGAAAAATTGTCTGAATGGGATAAAAGCAAATCTAGAAAGATGTGAGGAACTGTCAAACAGTTATATTCCACTAGTTGTGGAATTGAAGGAAATACTTGGATATTCAGTTACCTCCTCAATGATTAAAGAAAAAGGTAAAGAAGGAATAAAAAAATATTTTAATGGAGGCGTTGAAATTGACAAAAATAAATGAAGTAATTGTTTTTGAAGGAATTGCTCAACCAAAACTAGCATGGGCAAAAGAATGGCTAAAAGAACCGAAGAAACTCTATATCAATGGCCAATGGGTAAAAAGTTCAGCTAATGAAACCATTGAATCTATTAATCCAGCAAATGGGCAAGTAACAGGATCGATCCACGCATCAACAGAGGAAGACATTAACAAGGCTGTTCAAGCTGCACGAGCTGCTTTTGACAATGGGCCGTGGCGCGATGTAACGCGAAAAGAGCGTGCCAAAAAGCTTCGTCAAATTAGTGCACTCATTAAAGAACACCAAGCAGAGCTAGCGACACTCGAATCGTTAGATAATGGAAAACTATATACAGAGGCCTATAACGATGACGTACAAGAAGCATCTGATCTATTTGAATATTATGCAGGTTGGACAGATAAATACTACGGTGAGAGCAATCCAGTAGAAGGTGACTTTTTAAGCTATACAACCCGTGATCCTATTGGGGTATGTGGTCAAATCGTACCATTTAATTTTCCGATAGGAATGGCTGTTTGGAAGCTTTCACCTGCCCTTGCAATGGGTAATACAGTTGTCTTGAAGCCTTCAAGCACTACATCGTATTCGGCTATTCGTTTAGTCGAGCTTATTGATGAAGCAGGGATTTTCCCTCCTGGAGTGTTGAATTTAATTCTTGGCAAAGGTTCGATTGGCTCTCACATTAGTCGCCATATGGATGTTGACAAAATTTCATTTACCGGTAGTACTCAAGTGGGCAAGAAATTGGTCCATGACTCAGCTGACTCTAACTTAAAACCTTTAACATTAGAGCTTGGAGGTAAATCACCGAATATTATTTTCAGTGACGCCCCTGACTTAGAAGCAGCAATTGAACGATCTTTCTACGGATTATTTACCCATAAAGGAGAAAAATGTTCTGCACCTACTCGGCTCATCGCACAACGAGATATTTACGATAGAGTTGTAGAAAAGCTTGGTGAATTTGCAAATAACTATAAGTGTGGTGATCCATTTGACCCTGAGAGTGATCAAGGAGCACAAGTTTCTAAAGCTCATATGGAATCAATCTTAAACTATATTGAAATTGGTAAAAGTGAAGGAGCTCGTCTTGTTGCAGGAGGAGAACGTGACATAACTGGTGAAAATGCAAATGGGTATTTTGTCCGACCGACGATTTTTGCTGATGTTGATAACAAAATGACGATTGCACAGGAAGAAATTTTTGGGCCGGTATTGTGTGTGATCCCTTTTGATACTGAGGAAGAAGCCGTTACGATGGCAAATGACACCATTTATGGGTTAGCTGCGGGGCTTTGGACAAGTGATGTGTCCCGTGCTAATCGTGTAGCTAGAAAGCTAGAAGCTGGAATGGTCTTTGTTAATAAATATGGTTGTTATGACTTTGCTAGTCCATTTGGTGGCTGGAAACAAAGTGGCTGGGGTAAAGAATATGCTGTTCACTCACTACAATCGTATACAAAAACAAAAGCGATATGGATAGCCTTTTAATAAAAATCAGGGAGAATTGAGGGGACTAACGATGATAATGAAAGCTGCAGTTATGACAGGTGTAGGAAAACCTCTTGAAATTATGGCGGTCGATCTTGCGGAACCAAAGGCAAATGAAGTACTAGTGAAAATTGTAGCAACCGGTGTATGCCATAGTGATTTAAATGCATTAAACGATGAAACAACTCCAACTCCAACAATTTTGGGTCATGAAGGAGCTGGCGTTGTTGCAGCGATTGGTCCGAATGTGTCAAAAGTAAAAGTTGGAGATAAAGTTGCTTTAAGCTGGGTTCCTTATTGCGGAACTTGTGAGTTTTGTGTTACAGGTGCCGTTCATTTATGTGAATCAGCTTTTGGACCAATGTTTGCTGGTACGCTATTAGATGGAACATGTCGATTAAGTAAAGAAGGAAAAACGATTTATCATAATTCCTTGTTATCTACATTTGCAGAATTTGCCGTGGTTCCAGAAATGTCATGTGTTAAGTTGCCAGATGAAATGCCACTCGCACAAGCTTCATTAATTGGTTGTGGTGTTGCTACTGGTTACGGGGCAGCGGTACATGCAGCAAAAGTGACTCCAGGGTCGACTGTGGCAGTATTTGGTATCGGTGGTGTTGGAGTTAATGCCATTCAAGGCGCTCGTATTGCGGGTGCTTCAAAAATTATTGCATGTGACGTAAAACCAGCAAATCTAGAAATTGCAAAAAAATTCGGGGCTACCCATACAGTTAATGTGGCCGAAGAAAATGTTGAAGCAGTCTTGAAAGTGTTAACAAATGGCTTCGGTGTCCATTTTGCGATTGACTGTTCTGGTCATACAGGTGCAACAGAAACAGCTTGGAAATCAATACGGAAAGGTGGAACCGTTGTCGCTGTTGGTGCCTTTAATTCAACAATGTCATTAAGTATTCCAGCAGGCGGGTTTCACAGAGTCGGAAAAGTACTAAAAGGAAGTTTCTATGGTGATACACAGCCATTCCGTGATTTCCCAGCGATTGCACAACTATATCTTGACGGGAAATTTATGTTAGATGAACTTGTTCTTGATCGGATTAAATTGGAAGACATTAATAATGCATTTGATGCCTTTCAAGATTGCAGCTGTATAAATGTTGGTCGGTCGGTAATTGAACTATCTGAAGAAGTAGCTGCAAATGTTATTGATGAAGATGAAGAGTTTGATGTTGTTTCATAAAGATAAGGAAGCTTTAATTATTTCAATAAAATTCGACTACTCCAATGTGAGTAGTCGAATACTAAATATTTTATAACGGTTAGGTTAGATCACAGTATGGATTCATGAAATCTAAATTTTTTGTAAGCGTTAACAATGAGAATAATGGAGGGAATATAATGAAAAATATTAGACATACTGTGTTTTGGCCGCCTTTCCTTTTACTGATTGGAGCAGCTATCCTAAGCTTTGCGAGTAAAGATACTTTTGTAAAAGGAACAACAGACGCAAATAATTGGGTTATCGCTAACATGGGATGGTTATTTAGCTTAACAGGATTATTGATGGTTGGTGCTTGTGTTGCAGTTTATTTTTCTCCGTTAGGAAATGTCCGTATCGGAGGGGCTAAAGCTAAACCAATGTTAGGTTATGTAAGTTGGTTTGCGATTACATTAACAACTACGATTGCTACGCTTACGTTTTGGGCATTGGTAGAGCCAGTTTATCATGTGTCATCGCCTCCACTATCATTAGGTATTGAACCGAATAGTGCTGAAGCTGCCTTGTTTTCAATGTCCACGTTATTTCTACACTGGACTATAACGCCTTATGCAATCTACACTGTTCCTACCATTGTATTTGCATTTGCCTATTATAATATGCGGAAACCTTATAGCTTGAGCTCCGCCCTGGCACCTCTTCTTGGTGATAAAATGAATAGCAGAACCGGTGCTATCGTCGATGGAGTTTCTCTCTATACATTGGCCCTTGGTATGGCAGCCTCGATGGGAACAAGTATTTTAAACCTTTCTGGAGGAATTAATCATATTACCGGTATAAAAAGTACTCCTCTCCTTTGGGGGATCGTCGCTGCTGTAGTTACAGCTACCTTTGTGATTTCGGCTTCAACCGGACTGATGAAGGGAATAAGGGTTCTTTCTAATATCAACATGAGAGTATTTGTAATTATTACCATATTTGTATTTATAGTTGGTCCTACTACTTATATCTTAAATTTAAGTACAGAATCATTGGGAGTTTATCTAAGCAACTTTTTCGAGAAAAGTTTATTTACTGGTGGGGCATCAGGAGACCTATGGCCGCAGTGGTGGACAACTTTTTATTGGGCTAGTTGGTTTGCTTGGGCTCTTGTCATATCACTGTTTTTAGGAAGAATTGCTTATGGTTATAAAGTGAAAACGGTTATATTGGTTAATTTTGTTTTACCTGCAGCATTTGGAGTGATTTGGATGTCTGTGTTTGGTGGAACTGCTATTTCTATGCAAATGGCAGGAGGAGCTCTTTCCGAGGTAATGGCAAACAATGGACCGGAAGCTGTTATCTATGCCGTGTTTGCAGCCTTGCCTTTGTCAAAAATAGTAATTCCATTCTTTATATTTATTGTCTTTATCACTTTTGTAACGGCTTGCGATTCCAATATTGCAGCTATGAGTGGAATAAGTTCAACTGGAATTACTCCAGAAAGCCCTGAACCTGGAATCATGATTAAAGTCATTTGGGGTGTTACCGTCAGTATCATCTCTTGGACTATGATCAGTTTTGCAAATATCGACGGTGTCAAAATGCTGAACAATCTTGGCGGGGTACCAGCCTTATTTCTATCGTTTCTAGTATTTGGATCTTTAATCAAGATCATGATAGCTCCTCATAAATATGATAAAACAGAACAAGAAGACAAAACTGACGATTCTTTATCGCGTGGGAACCAATCTGCATCCTAACCATTTATTCGACGATACGAGGGGACGGTTCTCTTGTTTCATAATATCATTTTGTAATTTTAAGGAAGTCCTATGGGTGAAATATTGCTGTAGGATTTTTTTTATTTCCTTTAAGTGGGAAATAATGGCTGAAGTCTCCTTTAAACTCACATTGCTATTATTTGTCATATTAGCAATAATAAATATCTTCTTTGTTTCATTTTTTTAGTTAGTGATATTGCATTGAGATCCTAAAAGTAGAAGTACGCCCTGAAGTTCGCTAGATTTCGTCGAAAGATTGCTAGTTAGCAATCAACCTTAGCGTGTTAGATAGTTATAAAAACTTTGATTTCGTGTATAAACAAAACCGCCTTCATCCTCTAGTGCGGCTTCTTCTGGCTCATAGAATTGTTGGGCGAATTTATTATCAATATCGGTATAGAAATAAGCAATCGGATTTTTGGCGGTTGCTTTTTTGATATGCAAAGAAAGTAAAAGCAACGCGTCAAAAAGGCAAACCTATTCAGTTGTGCTAAGATTATTAAAAACGCAGCTACTATATACGAACAAACTAAATTATTAAAGAATATTGATGGAGGTTATTATGAGTAAAAAAAGGAAATTGGTATTGTTTATTGCTACAAGCTTAGATGGCTACATAGCTACAGAAAAAGAGTCTTTAGAGTGGTTATTTAATGTTGAGGGTGAAGGGGATAATGGCTATTCAGAGTTTTATGAAACTGTAGATACAATTTTAATGGGTAAAAAAACATATGATTGGGTATTAAAAAATGTAGATGGCGATTTCCCCTATAAAAATAAAGAATGTTACGTATTTACAAGATCTTCTATTAAGGATACTGAAAATGTAAAATTTGTAAATGAAGATGTAGGTAGTTTTACTAATAGTCTAAAAGATCAAGAAGGTAAAAATATTTGGATTGTTGGTGGAGGGGATTTACTACACTCTTTTATACAAGAAAAATTAGTTGATGAGTTTATCCTAACGGTTGCCCCAACTATAATTGGAAATGGCATTCGGTTATTTAAGGAGGCGAATCATCAATTAGAGCTGTCATTAAAAGGGACAAGACGTTTTAATCAATTTGTTGAATTACATTATGTTAAAAAAGGTAGTGAGCCAATTGTACATACAAAAATTAGATAAACTTGTGACACAGCTTGAAACCCTCCAAAATTCAGAAATAGCAGAAAAAAAACTACCAAGTGGCTACCGGCGCAATGACGCTTTAAAGCGCTGGGGGTCAGGCGCTTTTTACTAAAATGATACGAGGGGACGGTTCTCTTGTTTCATAATATCACTTTGTAATTTTAAGGAAGTCCTATGGGTGAAATATTGCTGTAGGATTTTTTTATTTTCTCTAACTTGTTCATTCTAATATCCCGAAATTCTTTATTCTCGAGAACGGTACTTGTCAAGATACTTGCCGCTTTTTCCTTTTCAATAGGATAGTTGATTTGTTGTGCAGGGGTTGGGAATCCCTCTATAAATTAAACTATTATCTGATGAAATGCGGAAACGCGAGAACCGTCCCCGCGTTTCACACGCATTTCAATAAAAGTCGAATTATGGTAAAATTAATGTAAATTATTTACTATATTAGTAATTAAATGACTACATATTATTGAGGAGATATTAAATGTTAAAGCATATTATGCAATCCTTTACCGATAAACGTGACATAACTGCACCGATATTTAAGAAAGAGTTTGATAATACTCCAGCCTATTTAATCGAACTAGAGAGTTTATTAGGTGACAGTAGTAAGTATTTTAATAATACTCTTGTATCAAAGCATATTGATCTTTTTAAACAGGGTTTATTTGGCGAGTCGGCAGTAAATTATGAATTAAAAAATTCAATGCTACCATTTATCGGTTTTCATGATGTCAGCATAGTTGATGGAGATCTCTCAGCTCAGATAGATTTTATCGTCGTTAGTCATAGTGTCATTTATATTATTGAAACAAAAAAACTATATGGAGATATTGAGATCAATTCAAGTGGCGAATTTATCCGTAAGTTTAAAAATAGAAACGGCAGGGTTGTTAAAAGTGAGGGAATGTATAGCCCAATCACGCAAAGCGCCAGACACGTTAGAATCTTATCTGAATATTTGAAGAAAAATGGTCTTATCCAAACCTTATCGGTGAAATCAATCGTTGTCTTAGCTAATCCGAAATCAATTGTTAATAAATCCAAGGCACCAAACGATATCCAAAATTCAATTATTAAAGTAGACCAACTTGTTAGTTTTTTAACAAAAGAATTTGCTACATTAAAAAAGAAAAATTTTATGCTTGATAAACAAGTTTATCAAATAGCGGACTTTTTGTCAGAAAATCATAAACCAAAACCATTAGATGTAGATAAATATAAAGTGAAGACAGATGAGGTTGCAGCTACAGTTGAATCAATACCTGAACCTGAACTAAAACCTGAGCTAGAAGTAGCGGTAATTAAACAATCACATTCAGATGAGGATCTGAGTATTGAGTTAAAAGCCTACAGATTATCTCAATCAAAAAAAGAACTTGTTAAGGCGTATTTAATCTTCTATAACTCTACCTTAGATGAAATCGTTGCTGAAAAGCCGTCTAATGCAGTGGAATTATTAAAGATCAGTGGTTTTGGAAAAGTAAAGGTTGAGAAATATGGAGCGGAAATTATAGAAATTGTAAGGAAATATGTTTAGACTTTAATGTTATATCGTTGAATAAGACAAGGGGACAGGTCCCTTTTCCCAGAAGAATAGTAGGTCAAAGATTTTCTGGTTTGCAAATAAGACCCTGTCACACTTAAGGATTCCCCAAAGCTTTCTAGATTTTGCCGAAAGATTACTAGTTAGCGACTATTAAATCTTGTTAGGAACGAAACTTCACTGTGACACCCCGAAGTTAAAGGAGTATTTCCGATAATGAGATATCTTAAGATATTCAGATAAAATATAAATTTTATAGTGGGAGAGTTTTAGGGTGAAAAACAAAAAAAACTTTGGTTTAATAATTTTATTTCTTTTTTCAATGATGAGCTATCTATTATTTACTAGAAATGAAATGCTAAGTCCCACGGATGCGTTGTTGGGTGCATTAAAATCATTTATTATTATTTGGATTTTTAATTTTATTATTGTACTTATACAAAATAAAATGATTGAAAGAACCTGGATAAAAATGGTTGAGGCTGCCTTTAAACACACAATACTATTATTTGTCATATTAGCAATAATAAATATCTTCATTGTTTCATTTTTTTAGTTAAATCTAGTTATATTTGTGCGAATAATTAAATAGAAAGAGGGTTATACATTTGGGATATAAAATAGATGATAAATTTGTTGTTGGAATTGCTTCTAGTGCCTTGTTTGAACTAACGGATTGTGATTCGGTTTTTAGAGAAAAGGGCGAAGACGAATATAGGAAGTATCAAAGGGAAAATGAAAAAGTGGTACTAGGTAAAGGAGTGGCTTTCCCACTAATAAAGAGATTACTCAGTATGAATGGACCGGAAGCTAGTGATCAGCCTGTTGAAGTTGTTTTATTATCACGGAATGACCCTGATACTGGACTTCGAGTAATGAAGTCAATTGAATTTTATAAACTCTCTATTAGTCGCGCAATTTTTGTGACTGGTAATGATCCTTTTATTTATATGAATGCATTTAATGCCTGTTTATTTTTATCAGGAAATATAGCTGATGTTAAACAGGCTGTTGCTCAAGGACTTCCGGCAGGGTGTGTATTTCCAACAGATTTTATTGATGATGAAGAAGATGATGAACTTAGAATAGCGTTTGATTTTGATGGAATTATTGCTGATGATTCAGCTGAAGCTGTATATAAGCAAGGTGCAATAGATCTATTTCATCAACATGAACAATTAAAGGCAGGCGAACCATTGCCCGAGGGACCGTTGTTACGTTTTTTTATCGAAATTTCAAAGCTTCAAAAAAGAGAGTTAGATAAAAAAATAGAAAACCAAGCTTATCGACCAAAAATAAGAGTAGCTATCGCAACAGCAAGAAATGCTCCTGCACATGAACGGGTAATTTCTACGCTGAGAAAACTAGATATTCGAATTGATGAGGCATTTTTCTTAGGAGGTATTGATAAAGAAAGGGTATTGAAGATTTTCAAACCACATATATTCTTCGATGACCAGGAAGGGCATATTGAAGGGGTTGCAAGAATTGCTCCTTCTGTTCATGTACCATTTGGAGTTAGGAATACGTAAGATACGTGGGGACGGTTCTCTTGTTTCATAATATCACTTTGTAATTTTAAGGAAGTCCTATGGGTGAAATATTGCTTTAAGACTTCTTTTGTTTTCTCTAACTTGTTCATTCTCATAGCCCGAAAATCTTTATTCTCGAGAACGGTACTTGTCAAGATAATTGCCGCTTTTTCCTTTTTAATAGGATAATTGATTTGTTGTGCAGGGGTTAAGAAGTCCCGCTATAAATTAAACTTTTATCTGATGTTAGCGGAAACGTGAGAACCGTCCCCGCGTTTCGTTGTTTTGGTTGACTATTTCGTTATTAACTTTTGGAAATATTTACTTCCATTCTCTTCTTTTTTTTCAAAGCCCATTTTTCTTAAATAATCGATATGTTTATCGTTTGATGAATAGCTAATTAACCTGTTATAGCCTTTATCTAAGAAGTGATCCTTACTTTCTTCGTATATAAAGCGTCCAATTTTAAAATCTCTATATTCTGGAATAACAAAATCGAGTTCTACCTTTAAAGTATTCTCATCGTGCTTAGAACCTAAAAAAAGACCCGCTGGCACCATGTTTCTTAAAACAAAAAAGCTAACTTCGTTTGTGTTTGCTTTTAGCTTAGAAGGATCTGCAAACTTTTTGAGTCCTTCTTTATAGAAATTTAGGAAATGGTTAAAATACTCGGAATCCTTTTCAATTGAGAGAATCTTAAAGTATTCATTCTTAGCACTATATATCTTTACTAGATAGTATATGTTAATGATGACGATACCTAAGTTCATTAACCCAACAGGTAAAGCACCTATAAAAAATCCATATAGTGAAAACAAGCTTGACCCTAATAAATTGATCCATCTTAGCTTAATAATTGAACTCATTAATAAAGAAATAAGGACAATAAGGGAAGCTAAATAACCTAACCATTCTAACCAATTAAAATCCATTCTTCTTAAAACCCCTTTCATATTACGAAAATTATTATAACACAGTATGAACACGTATGAACCTCCCACGAATGAAGTCACGGGTTTCAGGGTTAGTGCTAAAGCACATTGACCACTTGAGGCTGGGAACACACAGCCGCTAAACCATCGGCAAAAGCTCTTGGTACTACTTTTCTCAGAATATTTCCATTTCCTGAGCCGTTAACATCGGCATTAAGAAGGAATTTATTTTTTGAACGGTAAAGCCCTCGAAAGATTCGTTTTCCGCTGAAGATGTAGTTTTCATTATTCCCCGATGTGTAGGTTGGAATATTATCTTCATCAATGAAACTTGCTTTTGAGGTGTAACTTTCTTCAATCATTTCCACTGTAATGCCTTTGGCGTTCGCCTTATACTTGATTAGTTCAATAAGCATAGCGTGTGGGATTTGAACGAAGTTTTGATTATTTTTCTTACCCATGTGTCAAGCAGTAGATCTCTAGGATAAAGGGGGAGATTTTATGAAATCAAAGAAAAGTTGGATTATGAAAGTAATAGCAATCATTTTTGTTTTATCAGTTAGTATTACCTTCGCTATCAATACAGTCATAGCAAACAATGTCATATCCTCAATGGCAGATGTTAGAGTTGAAATCAATGATAAAATGTTTGAAGAGTACGAATTAATCGGCGAACAAATTGAAGTTATTAGTAATGATGGCCTGAAAATTAACGCATATATTTTCCCGAATAATCATTCAAAAGGAAATGTTCTTATTCTTCATGGCATGCATGGAATGGACGCTTCATCTCTTTTTGATTATGCAAAGTTTATTTATGATGCTGGATTTACTCCAGTGAATATTGACATGCGAGCACATGGTAAAAGTGAAGGTGAAAGTTTATCCTTTGGTTACAATGAGGTATATGATGTAGACGCAGTGATTACGTACCTTAAAGAAGATCAGAGATTTAAAGAAGTCCCTATTATCTTATATGGATTATCTATGGGTGGAAGTACGGCGATAAATACAGCAGCTAACTCAGAACATGTAGATGGAGTAATTGCTGTTAGTCCGTTTATGTCGATCCAAAATCAAGTCGCAGATTATATGGCAAGGGACGGAATGCCAGCTATATTCATTAAGGTGTTTCAACCATCTGTTAATCTAGTGTTGTCGCACAAATTCGATGTCAGTCCTAAAAAAGAAACTCCAGTGAATTCTATCAGGAATTTACCGAACATGCCGATCCTTATCATTCATGGCGATGAAGATACCCAGACTGCCGTTTATCAGGCAAAATCGTTATATGAAAGTTCGAGTAGTGATAAAACTGAGATTTGGATTGTAGAAGGTAAAGACCATTTAATTGTTGAAGATGTACTAGATGATAAAAGCGGATTTTATCGAGAAAAGATTATTAATTTTTTAGAATTGATCCAGGAAAAAGTAATCGTTAATTATTCTATCATTGAGTTTTAATGAGTTGTTGTGCAGGGGTTACGGTGTTTAGAAGACCCACTAGATCTTATATAAAACAGGAGAACCGTCCCCATGTTGCAAAACATTTTAATAATGGAGGTTGGTATGAAGTTAAAAAAACTATTTTTTTCGCTGTTTTGTTTTTTTCTCATCGGAGCTATGATCTTTGTTCTCTTTTATAAAAATGGCGTGTTTCTTGATACGTTAAATATTACGATTGAAAACCCATTTGTGAGTAGTCTCGAAATTCCTGAAGATTACTCACAAATTGACAGTAACAATAATGGCATTCCTGACCCTCTTGATATCGTCAACGCAGCTCGAAAGGAAGTTGAGCAACGAACAAGATATGAAAGTAATTACTATGCTGGTGGCTATCCGCCTGAAGAAGAAGGGGTTTGTACAGATGTAATTTGGCGAGCTTTATTTGCAATCGATGTTAATTTAAAAGATATAATGGATGAAGATATTTATCATTTCACTAAATTATATCCAAGAGTCAATGGAACTCCTGAACCAAACATCGATTTTAGAAGAGTACCTAATCAATATGTATTTTTCGAAAGACACGTTGATTCACTGACAACAGAACTAATACCTGGGAATGTTGAGAATTTAAGACAGTGGCAACCGGGTGATATTGTCTTATTTCTTGAAGGCTTTCATCATGTAGCGATCATTTCTGATAAAAGAGCAAAGGACGGCACACCTTATATTATCCATAATAATCCACCATTTGCTGCCGAAATTAAGTTAACATCAATATCGACTCCAATAGCAGGACATTACCGTTGGCGTTATTGAAACAGAGGGTGAAACAGAGGGGACGGTTCTCTTGTTTCAGGGGTTAGAAGTCCCTCTAGATCATATCTCAAACAGGAGAACCGTCCCCATTTTTCAAGGGTTATGTTATTAAATAAAGGATTTTACATTTTTGTGTCGAAAAAGTAAAAAATAGAAAGTCCAAGCACCTGATGCTCGGTACGACAAAGATTCTGTCTATAATTTTTTTTAGGAGGGAAAGCAGTGGGAAAATATTATACGCCTTCAAAAGGGAAAAAAACATGGAAAAAATTATTAGCTAACTCGGATAAGCAATGGAAAACTGGATATTCCGCTATGGAACTAGCAACTAGTTGGGAGGATGCGAAAGGGTTTCCAGCTTCTGTTGTACGCGTTTTCAAGGAAAGTCAGTTTAGCCTTTTTGATAATGTAGAATTTTTATTTGGATTTCCAGAATACAAGGTATCTTTACCAGGTGGTTCAACAAGTTCACAAAATGACCTCTATGTTTTAGCAAAAGCAGATAATGAGCTTATTACTATCATGGTAGAAGGAAAAGTTTCTGAACCTTTTGGAGATACAGTCGAAATCTGGAGAGGAAGTAATCCAAGTAGTGGCAAAACAGAAAGGCTTGCTTATTTACTAAATACGTTAAATATAGAAGAACAAGATGTATTAAATAAAAAATATCAATTATTGCATCGTACTGCTTCCGCTCTTATTGAAGCCAATAGAGTTGAAGCTAAAAATGCACTCATGCTTGTCCATTCTTTTAGTGAAACAGGAAAACGGTTTGAGGATTACGCTGAATTTATAGAACTGTTTCATTTAACTGCTAGTAAAGACAAGATAATTGGGCCGATTTCAATAAACGGGGTAAACCTATATTTTGGCTGGGCTAATGAAATAAACCTCGAAATTGAAGGTGATGCCATACTCTTACCAAATAAACTGAGAGGTAGAAGCATTGACGGAAACATTATACCTACAGTGTGCAATTTAAAAAATATGTTAAAGAAACTTATAAAAGTTAATGGAGATGTAGATCAGCTTAAAAAAGGGGAAAAAAGAAGCTATCAAGCGTATCAAATAGAAAAGATTAAGAGCGAAATCTTGGAATCAAGTCCAGCTGACCAAATTAAGCTGATTAGAAATCATATTTTAAATGGAGATTCAGCAGACTTTGGTGCGAGTTGTATCGACATTTATTTAGTAGCCTTTGTGGCAGAAAATTATAAAGTAGGGAAACAAACATTTTTTGACTATATAAAGACTAATGATATCTCTGAAAAAGATAATTCTGCCCAAGCAATTTGGCAAGTTGGAAAAGGCGATGGTGTATTTCTGAACATACTAAATGAAGATGGTTCTGTAAAGGATTGGAATTTCATCGAAAAATGGGTCAATGGAGGAGAAGAGTGATACGAGGGGACGGTTCTCTTGTTTCATAATATCACTTTGTAAATTTAAGGAAGTCCTATGGGTGAAATATTGCTTTTTAGGACTTCTTTTATTTTCTCTAACTTGTTCATTCTAATATCCAGAAAATCTTTATTCTCGAGAATTGTACTTGTAAAGATAACTGCCGTTTTTTCCTTTTTAAAGGATAATTGATTTGTTGTGCAGGGGTTAAGAAGTCCCTCTATAAATTAAACTTTTATCTGATGTTAGCGGAAACGTGAGAACCGTCCCCATGTTTCAAAGGATTAAATAAGAGTATAGAGAGGAGAAATATTCCTATGAGTAAAAAATTGAAATTCATCAATATCGTTGCTTTGTTGGCAGTAATTTTTGTGAATTTTTTAGCAAACGGGCTACCTATTAACAATCAGAGTACGGGAGAAATTTCTGCTAAATATCCAGTACTTTTTACTCCGGCTGGTTATGTGTTTTCGATTTGGGGTCTAATATATTTGTTGCTTATCGGTTTTGTCATCTATCAAGCACTTCCTGGGCAGGCTAAGAATACAACTGTCCTAAATACTAGCTATTTCTTTCTTTTAAGCTCTATATTTAACATACTTTGGATATTTGCATGGCACTTTGACTTTATTGGTTTGTCGTTGATAATTATGCTTGCACTCCTCTTTACCTTAATTGTCATATATCTTAGGGTCAATACTAGAAGCAACAATCTTTCTTTTGCTGACAAGCTGTTTGTCAAGCTTCCATTTAGTGTTTATTTAGGCTGGATTAGTGTGGCCACAATCGCTAACTTCAGTGTGTTTCTCTATAATATCAATTGGAATGGCTGGGGGATTGGAGCTGTTACTTGGACTGTCATCGTAATATTTATAGGAACTACTTTGGCAATTATCAATATATTAACTAGGTATGATATAGCTTTTACATTGGTTTTTGTTTGGGCTTTTGTAGGTATTGGTGTTCGACATGGTAGTGATCTGCTCCAAATAACAGCGGTTGCACTGTTTGGTTCAGCGACGATCATTTTTATGCTGCTCTGGACAAAATTCTCAAGAAAGACTAGGATTAATACGCAATTTAAGTGAAAAACAGTCAACCGATATAAGGGAAGTCTCGTTGATGATGCGAGGGGATGATGCGAGGGGACGGTTCTCTTGTTTCATAATATCAATTTGAAAGATACATCACTTTGTAATTTTAAGGAAGTCCTATGGGTGAATTTAAATTGTACCCTATAGGTAGACTTTTTTTAAGTGTCTACTCTATAGGGTACAGTTTAACTATTGCTTTAGGACTTCTTTTATTTTCAATAAATTGTTCATTCTAATATCCCGAAAATCTTTATTCTCGAGAGAGGAACTTGTCAAGATAATTGCCGTTTTTTCCTTTTTAAGTCCTTCTATAATTTAAACTTTTATCTGATGTTAGCTGAAACGAGAGAACCGTCCCCGCGTTTCTCGATTCGTTATTTTTTTGTCCAACCGATCCCTAAGCTTCCTTCTCCTAAATGGGTTCCAATAACCGGACCAAAATAACTCACTGAAACACTGCTGTTCGGATATTTTTCCCTTAGGCTATTGGCAAGGAGCTCTCCCTTTTCCAAGCGGTTAGCGTGGATGACTGTTATGTTTAACGGTACATCTTTTGCTTCATCATCCAATAAATCTAAAATTAAATTTATTGCTTTTTTCTCCGTCCTTACCTTCTTGTATGGAACGATAACTTTATTCGTAAAGTGAAGGACAGGTTTGATTTTAAGTAAGCTTCCTACGAATAATTGGGCATCATTTAATCGGCCACCGCGATGAAGGTGACTTAAATCATCTACCATAAAATAGGCGCGTGTACTTTTCTTCATTTCATGCAATGTTTTCATAATATCACTACATTCTGCATCCTTACTTATCATTTCAGCAGCCTTTAAGACATAAAACCCTTGAACAATACAGCTAACTTCAGAATCAAAAACATGGATCTTTACGTCTTCAACCATCGTCGCGGCAGTCACTGCCGTTTGATAGGTCCCGCTTATCCCACTTGAGAGGGTTATAACAATAATTTCATCGTAATCTTTAGATAGTTTTGTGTATATTTCTTCAAACAATCCAATAGCAGGTTGTGATGTTTTCGGGAGTTCTTCTCTTTTTTTCATTTCCTCGTAAAATTCCTCAGTAGTTATGTCCAATTCTTCCTGATAGGATTCCTGGCCAAACACAACATTAAGGGGAATCATAAAAATATTTTTTTCTTCTCTTAACTCTTTTGGAATATAAGCAGTACTATCAGTGATAAGTGCAACTTTCCCCATATTTGTAGCCTCTCTTCTAATATCGTGTGTAAAACTAAAAATCATATCATACAAGGTTATAACAGGTTTAAATATTTATAATGACATTTGTCATTTTTGTATATGACATTTGTCATATATCCTTTCTGTAATAGTAACAACAAAACTATAGATTTGTCTATACTTGAACTAGGGGACGGTTCTCTCGTTTCATAATATAACTTTGTAATTTTATGGAAGTCCTATGGGTGAAATTAAACTATATCCTATAGGTAGACTTTTTTTAAGTTTCTACTCTATAGGGTAAAGGTTAAATAGTGCCTGGAAAATCATGCCCGAAAGAGAACGTTCTTTAGTTGATCGGAAGTCATTTAATGGCGAAAAACCCTACGTGTGTTATAACTTTTCACGCACCGAAGGTCAGCGTCCCAAATAACAGAAATACTAGTATATAGGATGAAATGCTTGTATAATTGTTAAAGAGAAGGTGATAAAAAAATTAAATGGAGGTGAATAAAAATGGAAAAACAAATCCTTGAACTACTTACAAAAATGAACGATGAAATGCAAGAAATAAAGTCTGAAATGCGAGGAATGAAGTCGGAGGTTAATGAATTAAAATCTGAAATGCACTTTCGTTTTGATACCGTTGATGCAAAACTTGAAAGACGAGGGGGCGGTTCTCCTGTTTCATCATGTTCTTAGGCGACTTTAAGGAAACCCAATGGAGTGAAAATAGTTCTATTGAGCTATCCTTTTTTCGAGAAGGTGTTTGAGATATTTTTGTTGAATAATTTTAAGAAGGTTTTTTCCCTTTCTTTAGATTGTGGTGGACACTCAAAAAGGTTTCATTCTTCTTCAGATACAATGCGTTCACATAGATCTAAACAATGTATATTGCGGTGCTTGTCAACTGATTTTCAAATGGTGTTTTGTGGTCTAACCATATTATATATTTACTACTTTTTTGTTTCATTTTGCTTCGGCAATTGTAATTCCTCGTTTATATATATTTACCCTCACCTCCAATTGTTTTACAAACTCTTCCAAATATTTCACAGCAATATTAATATTTGATCTGTTACACAAGCTGTTAGAGTCAGATAAAGTTACCATCAGTTTGGCGAATGGCACACTCTAATTTTACTTATCCCGTTTTTTACCTTCTATTGCAGCAATGTTCGATGATGAATAGCTACATTGAATACACCACTTTGCACTAATTCCTCCACAATTTCTCCTTTAGACATTGGATATTTCCTATACTTTTACAGCCCTTTATGCACGTTATAAAACTAGAAGATTCTCTTTTTTTACATGAGTTTTATTTGACTTTTCTGAAAAGAAGGTCGGTTTTGACTAAATATTATTGAAAAATTTATGATAAAGGGGAGGGATGATATATTGCCTCGTAAATCTAGATTGAAAAGTAAAAGTGGTATATATCATATTATGTTTAGAGGTGCAAACAGACAAGAAATATTTCATGATGATGATGACAGTAAGAGATTTCTTGATACCATTGAAAGATATAAAAAGAAATCGGACATGAAGGTTTTTGCGTGGTGTTTAATGAGTAATCACATCCATTTACTTATAAAGGAAGGTAATGAAGAGCTATCTTTAACAATGAAACGCATAGGTGTGAGCTTTGTCCATTATTATAATTGTAAGTACAGAACAACAGGCCATCTTTTCCAAGATCGTTTTAAAAGTGAAAATGTAGAAACAAAAAAATATTTACTAACTGTAGTTAGATATATTCACCAAAATCCAGTAAAAGCTGGAATTGTTAATCGAGTTGATAAATGGAATTGGAGTAGCTGCGATGGATATTACGGAGAAGAAGGTAGTTATCTAAGGGAGTTGCTTGATCGTGATTTAGTTTTAAGAATGTTTTCAAATGATACTACAATTGCAATAAAAAGATTTAAAGAATTTAATGAAAGAAAAAATAATGATGCTTGTTTAGAGGATCCAGTAAATAAAACGAATAGATTAACAGATGAGGAAGCAAGGTTAAAAATAAAAGATATTCTCGGTATTATTGAAATTGCACAAGTAAAAAGCTTATCAAAGCCAGAAAAAAAGGAGGTGTTACGAAGAGTGAAGGGAATAAAAGGAGTATCACAACGCCAAGGCGCAAGAATTTTAGGGGTTTCAATTAGCCTAATACACAGGTCTTAGGTTAGGAGAAACAGGAGAACCGTCCCCATGTTTCGACATTTTTCATTGAGGTTTAAAATAGCAAGGTGTATACTTGCTAAATAAATTCTTTTTACAAAATCAGGGGGAATAGTAGTGGTATTGAATCCTAAGGCAATTTTCTTAGACATGGATGGTACAATCTTAAATCATCAAAATAAGGTAAGTATCCATACTAAAGAAATCATTGATGAATTACGAAATCAGGGAATATTCGTTTTTATAGCTACAGGTAGATCTGTAGATGAAATAGAAGAAGTTGTACCTCAAGGTTTTCAAGTGGATGGGGTAATTACTTCAAATGGTATGGCTGGATATATTGGGAAAGAAGTAGTATTTGAACATTCACTTGCGCTTGAGTTGGTGGAAACTATTATTGAAAAAGCAAGAAAAAACAAGGTGTATTATGAACTTTTTCCATATGAAGCATCTCGACTTACATTAAAGCAAGATAAGCAATATGTTGAAGATGAAATTAGAGATCCAAAGCCAGACAGTGTTGGAATTAATGAATGGCTTTCGCGTAAGCTAGCAATCAAAGAAGAAATTGATTGGAGGGATAACATAGCTGGAACTGGATTTTCAAAACTTTATTTCTTTGCTAGAACAACAGAACATATCAATAAATGGAAAAATGAGCTGGATCAATTAAAGAAAGAAATCAACTTTACTACTTCTATATCTTCTGTCCACAATGTAGAAGTGATGGTTGCGAACGTGAACAAGGCAACAGGAATTAAACAGATGTTAAAGCGGTTTGGTTTGTCTGAGAGTGAAACCCTGGCTATTGGCGATAGTAACAATGATTTGCCAATGTTACAATTTGTTAATTACTCTGTCGCTATGAAAAATGCAACAGATGACATTAAAGAAGTAGTTGACGACATAACGGAATTCACTTGTGATGAAGACGGAGTATACCATTACCTTAAATCTAAATTCAAACTGTAAAATTTTAGCGGTAAATTGTAAATTAATATATTGTTTGTAAATTAAGAAACCAATTAACTATTATTACTTTAAAATCACTTTTCGATAGTAAAGCGGGAATAATTATCGGGTGGCGACAGTGCAAAAAATCTTGTAGCCGGATTCCTAACGAAACTTCACTAGAACTCCGAAATATTGCTAGTATGCAACCAATCTAAGTTTGTTTAATAGTTATAAAATATTCGTTACGTGTATAACAAAACAGCCTTCATCCTCTGGTGCTGCTTCTTTTGGCTCATAGAATTGTTGGGCGAATTTATTATTAATAACTTGATAGAAATAAGCAATCGTTTTTTTGACGGTTGCTTTTTTGATCTGTGTTCATTTTACTTCCAAAGTTACGAGCTGTGTATAGCTCAAGCTTGAGAGGTTGGGACAAAGCCCACTTTTTATTCAGTGGACCGATGCTAATATTTTTAATAATTAAAAAAGATCAGGTAATCTTAAGGATTGACAGCAAAAGAAAATATCTATATTATATACCTATAGGGGTATATTGTTGGAGGCGTAGTCGGTAACGATATACAATTCATAGTAAATAAAACAGATATGCAAAATTTTTGCCAACACATAAGTATTTGATAACTTTTGTGCATTCAGAAAATAGATTTCAAAAATCTAATTTGATTATTTTTTGAAGGTATCGGCAGAAATCCTACTAATTATACTATTTGGAGGCTATAAAGATGGAGAAAATTGTTATTATTGGCGGCGTAGCGGCAGGAGCTACAGCGGCAGCAAAAGTTAGAAGACTTTCAGCAGAAGCTCAAATTACAATTCTTGAAGCTGGACCCGATATCTCATTTGCAAACTGCGGACTTCCATACTACATCGGAAGAGATATAGAAAGTAGATCAAAGCTTATACTTCAAAGTCCTGAAAGTTTTAATGACCAATATCAGACAGCGGTTAATATATATACAACTGCAACAGAGATTGACAGAAAAAACAAAATTGTAAATGCTGTTGATTCACTTACTGGAGAAAAGAAAACATTTGAATATACCAAGCTGATTCTGGCTCAAGGGGGAAGACCTATTGCTCCGCCGATTCCAGGCGCAAAACAGGATCATGTCTTCCAGCTTTGGACTCTTGAAGACATGGATAAGATCAATTCATTTATAGAAAATAGAAAGCCTAAGACAGCGGTAGTTGTAGGCGGTGGATTTATAGGCCTTGAAATGGTTGAAGCACTTGTTAAGAGGGGAATAAAGATCTCTGTGGTTGAGATGATGCCACATGTAATGGCTATTATGGAAGCCGAAATAGCTGGGTTTATCCAGCAAGAAATGTTGTCATACGGAGTAGATATTCTGACAAATAAAGCAGTTTCCGATATAGGAAGAAAAAATGTGACTCTTAAGGATGGATGTAAAGTTGATGCAGATATGGTTCTGTTATCTATAGGTGTACGCCCTACCCTTAAACTTGCTGAGCAGGCAGGTCTTGCTATCGGTGAAGCGGGCGGCTTACTGGTCGACTCAACATTGAAAACCAGCGACGATAATATTTATGCAGCAGGGGATATGGTTGAACTTGAACACCGAGTTCATGGAAAGAAAGTACGTATTCCTCTTGCCGGCCCTGCAAATCGTCAAGGACGAATAGCAGCAGAAAATGCCCTTGGTAAAAGACATGAATACAAAGGCTCATTAGGTACATCTATTGTCAGAGTTTTTGAAGCAGTTGCAGGAACCACCGGACTCTCTTTAAAAGGTGCAAGAGATGCAGGACTTAATGCAGATGCAATTGTCATTCATAAAGAACACCATACTTCTTATTATCCGGGCGCAGAGCAGGTTACTGTTCTTGTAGTTTATGACAGAGAAACCGGAGTAGTGCTTGGCGGACAGACAGCAGGTTATGCAGGCGCTGACAGAAGACTAGATGTTCTAGCCGCCGCAGCCGCAGCAAAGCTCACAGTTTCTGATCTTGCTGATATGGATTTTGCATACTCGCCACCTCTTGGAACAGCAAATGATGCCATGAATATGGCGGCATATGTAGCAGAAAACCGAATTTCAGGGTACTCTCCTGCTTTGACAGTTTCTGAAATAGAGCCTTTTTTAGATGGCAAAGAATCACTCTGGATTGATGTAAGGGATGTATTTTCATTTGAAAAATCTCATGTAGAAGGAGCAGTAAATATACCTCTTGAAATTCTTCCATCAAATTTAAATGAGCTTGCCCAGAATAAACTAATCTTTGTCTATGACCAAACTGGAAAGAAAGGACATCAGGCATTACGAACTCTCGTTGGAAAAGGATTTACAAATGTATTTAATGTAAGCGGAGGATTTGCAAGTCTTTCGAGCTATGTAAGGGCAGCAACTCCTTCAAATTTCCGGTTAGAACTGCCTGCTCCAGAACCAAAAAAAATCGGAGAGAAAAGCGAAGTGGAAGAGAAAAGTGCTCCAACAGTTGAAATAAAAAAGGATCATTCAAATGAACCTCTGATTGTTGATGTACGTACTGCCGGGGAATTTGCATACGGTGCCTATCCTGGCGCGATAAATATCCCTCTAGATGAATTAGAGACTAGAGTAGAAAAGCTTGGAAAGAAGGATAGAAAAATAAATCTTTACTGTGAGTCTGGCGCAAGAAGTGCTTATGCAGTAAAATTTCTCAAAACATATGGTTTCACCAACCTTGAAAACGGCGGAGGACTTGCGAAAATGATGGCTCGTACAAGAGTAGCCGGCAGTTAGCAGCATGATCTCACTTCCGAGCAGTTACAAGCCCGTCACTTTAGTGATAGGTCGTTGATGAAGTCGGTTAAAGTAACAATTTTAATTTTAATTTATAATAGTAGAGTCTTGAGTAGAGCGTTAAAAATTAATTATGAAAAGCACTTACAAAAATGGTAACAGATTTACACAACTATCCGAACGGGAAACCCCACTCCTTTAGGTGTGGGAGTATCAGTTGTGAGATGCTAACAAGTGCTTCACACGCGAAAAAACAATAGAAATTACAATGTAATTAACAGGCATGTTCACACTGCCTGTTTTTTTTTTATAATTGAAACCATTTTCTATCGCAGCGTTTCTTCAAATAAGAAGGGCGTTTTTTTGTCTTTATTTGAAGAAAGTTGGAAGCTTGTTCCTATAATATCTTGAGCTATACTTCTACAGATCTGAGTTTGTTCGGCGCTGATGTTGAGTTGTTTCTAAAGAAATTAATACTATTGAATGATTCCAATTGCTGGTGAATATTTATTAATTAAAGTATTTACAAAAGTTTGGAGGAATTTAATGATTTTTTCAGTGATTAATTATAAAGGTGGGGTAGGGAAAACAACGGTAACAGCCAATCTTGCAGCAGAGTTGGCTTATCAAGGGATGAAGGTACTAGTAATTGATCTGGATCCGCAAACGAATCTAACTTTTTCTTTTATAAAAGTCGATGAATGGAAGCGGGACTTTCAAGAACGAACAATTAAAAAGTGGTACGATGCCTTCATTGATAGTGATCTAGAGTTAAATTTAAATGACCTTATTATCCGGCCACATCGTGTTAACGAACGTTTAAGAGACTTGAATAGTTTAGGCAGCATTGATTTAATTTCTTCGCACTTAGGACTTATTAATGTTGATTTGGAACTTAGTGCAAAGCTTTGGGGTGGAAGTGAGCGAGCGAATCGCAGGAATTTCTTATTTGTTTACTCTCGGTTAAAAGCTGGGATAAATCAGCTGGCGCATCAAAACTATGATCATATTTTCATCGATTGCCCACCTAATTTCAATATTGTCACGAAAACGGCGATTGTTTCAAGTGATAGATTAGTAGTCCCAGCAAGGCCTGATTTTCTCTCTACCATAGGTATTGAACAGCTTCAAAATCATGTAAAAGAGCTAGTTTCTGATTACAACAATAAATCAGAGTATGATGATTTAATTAATGAATTTGGTCGGATTGATCCCTTATTAGAAGGCATCATCTTTACAATGGTTGAATTGCGCAATAATGAACCAATCTCGGCGTTGAAACAATATATTCAACAAGTGAATGATTTCAACATTCCAACATTTGAGACGATTATTAGAGAAAATAAAACACTTTATGCAGATGCTCCTGAAGCAGGAATTCCAGTTGTACTCCAACGCGTAAGTGGAGAAACTTATCGAAGAATTCAAAAAGAGCTTAAAGAGTTAACGAAAGAACTACAAAAGCGAATTAGTGGAGGAAGACGATGAGAACGGAAATTTCGAAGGTGTTTAAAATGATAGCCGATACACTAGCAAAATTAAACGATGATGAATTTGAAAAGTTAGTAAAAGATGAGGGGAAATTAGTATTTTCTGAAAAACAGTTAGTCGATAAAGCGAAAGTAGTTGAAAATCGACCTAATCAACCTGTTATGACGCAGCTAAGGGCGGTCGATACTAGGGAGGATGCTACTAAATTATTATCCGAAAAAACAATTTTAAAAAAAGACCTGATTACCATTGCCGCGTCTTTCAAAGTACATATTAATAAAAGTGATAACAAAGCAAAAATTATTGAAAAAATTGTTGAAGCAACTGTTGGAGCAACATTGCGTTCAAAAGCAATCAGAGAAACACCTTTAAAAAAATTAAACTAAGTTCTATGTCACCTCGTAGGGTTATTAATGCAGTCTAAACCATTTACATCCATATCAGTATTCTCAGCTAGGAGGAAAACACTTCGTAAAACAACACAGGTCCATTGTCCCCGTGTTGTTTTATTACATTAAAAAGGAATAGTGTATAGAAAAGTCGAATTAAACCGTAGTGATATCTCAAACTTTAGATGAACTAATCAATCAATCAATCAATCAACCAATCAATGAATCTTAAAAAATGTGGAAATAATTTATAAAACCGAATAACGAATATATCTGAACGAATAAATGCTATAGAAAAACTGTGATTTTAAAATACTAATGATGGAGTTGAATGAAAATGAAAAATGAAGCTTTATTAATTGTTGATATGAGTAATGATTTTGTAGCTGATAATGGAACATTAACTGTTGGTAAGCCAGCACAAAAACTAGTACCTTATATTAAAGAACTGGCGACAAGATTTTTAGCAGAGGGAAATGTAGTTGTCGTAGCAATGGATGCACATCAACCTAATGACCCACACTTTAAGTTATGGGCACCCCACAATATTGTAGAGACAGAAGGGCAACAATTGTACGGAGATTTATATGATTGGTTTCAAAACAATAAAGATAATGAAAGTTTAATTTATACGCCTAAAACGAACTATAATGCATTCTTTAAAACAGATTTGGCAGATACATTAAGAAATTTAGGAGTAGAAAAGGTTCATACTGTTGGGGTAACTACGGATATTTGTGACTTTTTAACAGTTGCTGGAGCAGACGCTGAAGGATTCAAAACAGCAATTCATATACGCGGTGTAGCTACATTTACTGACCTTGGAGAAAAAATGGTAAATCATATGAAACGTTGCTTTCATACTGACATTATTGAATAAAGAAACAGAGGGGACGGTTCTCTTGTTTCAGGGGTTAGAAGTCCCTCTAGATCATATCTCAAACGGGAGTTTTACTTGTTTTCTTTACTATTTCTATAGTAGCATATGAAGATAAGGAAAAATGAAGGAGGTTTTATCCATGCCTTATGAAGCTTTTTACCATCCACATGCCTACTCTTGGGTACTTCTAGTAATTCTTTTTGTCGTTAGTTTTATGCTGTATCGCAAACAAGCAGCAAAACCAGCAAAAATAACTCATATGATCTTAAGGCTATTTTATGTGATCATGCTGTCTACTGGTATTGCCCTGCTCATCTTAAATGAGTTTCCAATCATTACTTTTGTCAAAGCAATTTTTGCGATTTTTTTAATTTATTTAATGGAGCAAATTTTAGCTAGGACGAAAAAGCATGGTAACGATTACGATGAAAATACATCAAGACAATGGTTCTTCCTAGGCACAACATTAATTGTCATAGTATTAATTGGTTATGAAGTTATCTCTTTTTAGATACTAGGGTAGATACTAGGGGACGGTTCTCCTGTTTCAGCATGTTCTTATGTGACTTTAAGGAAACTCAATAGAGAAATAGTTCTATTGGGCTATCCTTTCTACAAATTATCAGCATGAAGGCGCAATGCAAGGCTATCAGGATACTAGGGACGGTTCTCCTGTTTCATTATGTTTTTATTACACAAATACGAAAGCGCTTTCGGTAAATTTAGACAAAGGTTAATGAAAAGGTATTCACAACGAGGAGGAAGAATAAATGAAACAGCGTCCATTTGGAAGTACTGGTCATTTCGTATCTGAAATTGGATTAGGTACGTGGCAACTTGGCAATGAAAAAGATTGGGGTGCAATGACTGAAATTGAAGCGATAAAGATTGTTGATAAAGCTTTGGATTTAGGATGTAATTTCTTCGATACAGCTCCAAATTATGGATTAGGAAAAAGTGAGGAAATCATCGGTAAGGCATTAAGAGGGAAGAGAGATAAGGTGATTATAAGTAGTAAATTTGGTCATCACGATAATGGCGTGATTAACTTTGATCCAAATGAGATAGAAAAATCAATTGATAAAAGTTTAAAACGACTTCAAACTGACTATCTTGATTCCGTTCTTTTGCATAATCCACCATTTGAAATCTTGAATGGCGATAGCCCTCATTTTGAGGTGCTTGAGAAACTGAAATGTGAAGGTAAAATCGGAGCTTATGGCGCCTCTGTTGATTCAAGTAAAGAGATGTGTGAGTTAATCGAGACAACAAACAGTCAAGTAATTGAAGTCATGTTTAATATTTTTCATCAAGAGACAGCTTGTGACCGTCAAGTAGAAATGAACACTTTTCGCCAATTAACTTTGAACACTTTCTCCACCAAAAATGGAAGATCGGTGCTTCATTCGATAACTGTCATTATCTAAGTGAATAACTTCAGCTCGGTGAATGATCCTATCTAAAATGGCTGCTGTAATACTTGAATCGCCCATCAACTCGCCCCAATCACTTGGGGCCTTATTTGATGTGAGTATAATAGAAGCATTATTATATAAATAGTTTATTAAATGGAAAAATAGGTTGGCTTCACGTTGATCCATTGCCATAAACATAAGATCATCAATAATCACTAAATTTGAATTTCTAATTCTGCTCATTCTAGTCTGTGACTTTCGAGTGATTTCTTCTGTTTTTAACGTATGGATTAAATCACCCATAGAAATAAACGAAACTTTATATCCGCGGTTGATTGCCTCAATCCCTAATCCTATTGCTAATAAAGTTTTCCCTGCACCTGGCGGTCCCAATAAAATAATGTTGTACAGCTGCTCTACCCATGTTAGCTCTTTTAATTGATTAAACTGTTTTTTACTTAATGATCTCTGTTCATCAAGATTAAAGTCGATCATCGTTTTATGATACGGAAATGTAGCCCATTTTAAGCGTTTTTCTGTTTGTTTTTCTTCCCGGCGCTTTTGTTCAAATGTTAATATCGTTAGTAGAAATGATGTATAGGAAACTTCGTTTGATTCTGCTTCTTTAATTAGTCTTGTTATACTAGTAGATGTTTCCGATAATCGGAGTGTCTTTAATAACTCCTGCACTTGTGCAAACTGACTCATCAAACATCACCTGCCAATACTGACAAATAATCATTTATATCTCTGGTTGCTGGTTTCGTATTCACTAACGATTGGTTGTTTTCATGAAGTATTTTAGTTGTTTCATCGTTATCAGTTGGAGGTGTAACAATCATTTGTCGTTGTCGGTCAAGGTACTGAACCATATCGATAAAATCTGTTGCACAAAATAGTTTCCGGTTAACACATTCTTTTAAAGCTTCATTAATAATTGACTGCTCATGACATTTTATTTCTTTTGATATCAGCTGGAGTTGATCCCTAATGTATCGCGGAAACGCTGATTTAATCGTTTCTAGAAAAGAGAGTGCCATATCTGTATTTTCGAATTTTTCTGCTACTGACTGTATATAAGCTGTAACCCCTTTTGTTCGATCACGCGTATGTTGTCGATCTTGAATTAATTCTCCTTTTGCAACAGACAGTTTATGTTTCGCAAATATTTCCCCTGTGTCAACTTCAACGATCATTAAATAGGCATCGTCGACTTCAGATATTGCTACTTCTGGATACTTTTCAAATGTTCCGAGAGGAACTGAGTAGCGATTAGATTTATACCAAATCGTATTGTCCTTTCGAACCGTCCTTGTTATAATAGATTGGAGTTTAGTTTGACTACCTGCAGGTAAACTGCCAGTAGCCGTTGAGACTGGTCGTAAGTGTTGCTTTTCAAGGAGAAACACTTCGCACGGTCTTTTTTTTGTTGTGTTATGAATCTTATAATTACCCGTACGCTTCAGCCACGCTAACCCATCTTCATTCCATTTATCAATATTTTGAAATATCCGATGTTTGGAAAAGTTCACTTTCACAAAACCTACCATATTTTCAATTTTTCCCTTTGTCTCTGGATCTGCTTTACGACAAACCCAAATCGTTAACTTCCGATCTTCTTTGTACGCTTGAAACTCTTTTGTTAGAATTAAATCACCTCCATTTTCGCTAACGACAAGAAGCGCATCTTGATCATAAACGAGTTCCCTAGGAATTCCAGCAAAATATTGAAAGGCATTTTCATGGGTACGTATAACATCTTTGGTGGTGAAAGGCCGATCCACCCATTCTTTGTATTTGTATCTAGAGTGGGATAGAACAAAAGCTATGAAATAAAGTCTGACCGTTTTTCCCACGATTGTCTTTTGAACTGTTTGTCCAAAATCTACTTGAATTTGTTCGCCCATCGGTAACTCTGCCACGGCTTCATAATCACGCATAGTTGTTTCTTTAGAAATATCATATGATAGTCGTAACTCTCTTACATAGGCTCTTACTGTACTTTCAGAAACATCTTTTACCTGTTTCTTTTCTTGTAGCCAATCATAAACCTGGGCAGCTGTCATATCAGGATGTGAATACAACCACGAAAGGATCAATTCTTTGAATGGGTCTAGCTTTTTTCTTCTACTTTCAAGTTGAACCACCCATTCACTCATGTCACTTGGCGTACTTTTTAAATAGCGATAAACCGTTGTTCTTGAAACCCCTAACTTTCCAGCTACTTTCGATTTACTGAATCCTTGCTTTAGTAATTGCTGAATTTCCATATACATTTGCCACTTATCCACCTTTTTCCTCCACACTGTTGAAAATCTAAGAAACTACTTATCATCATACAGTGTCTTGGTCTTATTTTAAATTTATAGAGAAAAGGAAATTGTTTCTATAGGTGATGGCCCTACGGTCCATCACCTATAGAAGTGCTACCCTTCCTCCTGGAAAATAAGTGTTCATTCTTATCTGGCGGAAACTGTCCAATTTAGTTTATCACTCACACAGCTATTGCTTTCCAAGCTGCTCATGAAAAAAATGTAGCAATTATTATCAAAGTTCCATTAGATTCTGGCTGGTTATCAGGTAAATATAATGCAGAGAGTACCTTTACAGATATTAGGAGACGATGGGGTGCGGACATCATTAATAGAAGAACAATGATGTTAGAAAAAATCAAGAGCATAGTAGACCCAAATCAAAGTCTTGCAATAAGTGCCTTACAATTTATCTTAGCCCATCCACAAGTATCAACGATCATTCCTGGTGCTAAAAATATTCGACAACTAGAAAAAAATGTATCAGCAAGTCAGGGCACCATGGATGAAAAGACAGTAGAGGACCTACAATTAATTTGGCAAAAACATCTCAAAGATAACAACCTTCCATGGTGAGTAGTTACTGATAACTATGTTATTAGGTGACTTTGAGAAAACCCTATGAAGTGAAATAATTTCTGCTGGGCTATCCTTTCTCTAACTTATCAGCAAGAAGTTGCAATGAAAGGCTATCACTCGAAAATTGCCGAAATATAACAAAGTTTTCGAGAATTTGTTTAAGATATTTTTGTTGAATAATTTTTTTGAAGGTTTTTCCCTTTCTTTAAATTGTGGCGGACACACAAAAAGGTTGTCAGTCGTCTTTAGATACAATGTGTTCACTTAGATCTAAACAATCTATATTGTGATGCTTGTCAACTGATTTTCTATATGGGGCTTTTTGTGGTCTAACCAAATTATATATTTACTACTTTTTTGTTTCATTTTTCTATTAAAGAATTTAACGAAAGAAAAATTAATGATGCATGTTTAAAGGGCCAGTAAATAAAACGAGTAGATTAACAGATGAGGAAGCAAGGGTAAAAAATAAAAGATATTCTCGGTATTATTGAAATTTCACAAGTAAAAAGCTTACCAAAGTCAGAAAAAAATTAGGTGTTACGACGAGTAAAGGGAATAACAGGAGTATCACGCCAAGGAAGAAGAATTTTAGGGATTTCAATTAGCCTTATACACAGGTCCTAGGATTGTTGAAACAGGAGAACCGTCCCCATATTTCTGTTCACATCACAAAATTGATATTATATCGTTTAAACGATATAATATAGATATATTATAGGGGGTGTTTTTATGCCATCAATTCGTCCGAGTTCAGATCTTAGAAACAAATACAGTGAAATATCAGAGTTTTGCCATAAATATAGTGAGCCTGTGTACATTACGAAAAATGGTCAAGGTGACTTAGCTGTAATGAGTATTGAAACGTATGAAAAGCTTGTAGGAAAATTTGAGCTGTATAAGTTGATTGATGAAGGCGTGGATGCCATGAAAGTGAATAAGGTGCGTCCATTTAAAGAAGCCTTGGCAGACATTCAAAAGGATTTGTAAGTATGGATACCTATGACATTGTCATAACAAAGCCTGCTGAACATGATTTATTTGAAATTGGCCGGTATATTTTCACAGAGTTGCTAGAACCTGAAACAGCCAAAAGGGTTATTTCTAGAATTGCAGCTGAAATTAACACGCTAGAAAACATGCCGCTTAGAAATACACTAGTTAATGATCTTCGGCTAGCTCATATGGGAATTAGATATTTGTTAGTCGATAATTATATTGTGTTTTATAATGTATCTAAGACAAGGAAAACAGTTACAATAATCAGAATGCTTTATAGCAGAAGAAATTGGCAGAATTTATTATAAAAAATGGGGGTGATTTATCTAACTCCGAGTTTAAAAGACAAAAAGGAGAACATGTCCACTGGTGGCGGACATGTTCTCCTTTTTGTGGTTCAAGGGCGCATCACGTGATTTTATGATTGGTCAACTCAAGACGAATCATCACTGTGACGCCCTGAAGATCGCTAAGAAGTTTATCCTATAAAGCAAATAGACTCTAATACCTTGAAACTTCGAAATTGGGCTGTTAACTTATTAACTATTTATTCATCACTCATCCAACTGAAGTAACCATGTCCTATGAATCAGAAAGAGTTACATTTTAGTTGATGGGGATCACGTAAATGAGGATGCGGTATTGTAAATAAGATAAACTTGATAGATCCCGTAACAGTGAGTGCGGCCTAAGTGTCAAAAATTTTCACCAAAGTTTTATTAGAAGGCGTTTCACTATGCGTTGCGATTCTCAAAGTATTACGACCCGCCAGAAAAAAGTAGACCACAAGGAGCATATTATATGCATCTACAGGGTATGATAAATTCTAGCATGCAGATGAATAGTTGTTTGCAAAGCTTATACAACTATATTATAAAGGGAGGTTTTACGATGAGTAAAACAAAATTATTTATTGTATCGTTAGTTATGTTGGTGTTAATGCCTATGAGTGGGGTATTAGCGGATAACCATGAAGGAGTCGACATCGTTGATACAGCAATTGCTGCTGATGATTTCGAAACTTTAGTGGCTGCAGTTAAAGCTGCTGATTTAGTAGACGCACTAAAAGGTGACGGTCCGTTTACAGTATTTGCACCTACCGATGAGGCATTTGCTGACTTGTTAAGTGAGTTAGGAGTTACTGCTGAAGAGTTACTACAAAATGATGATTTAGCTGACATTCTTTTATATCATGTTGTTGAAGGAAAAGTAATGTCTACGGATCTAGAAGATGGAATGGAAGCTACTACACTAAATGGACAAAAAGTAACAATCTCATTAGACCCAGTGCAAGTGAATAATGCTAATGTAGTTACTGCAGATATCGAGGCTTCTAATGGAGTCATTCACATAATAGATGCAGTATTGCTGCCTACAGGAGAAGAAGCACCAGCAATTCCACAAACTGGTGATAGCTCAATACTTATGTATGTTCTTTTAGCTGTAACCGCTGGTTCGGCCTTAGTTTTCTTTGTAAGAAAGCAAAAAGTATCTAACATATAATAGTAGAAAGGGGGAGCATTTTATGATCTCCCTTTTCTTTTATCATCAAGTCTATAAGGATAGATAGGTGTTTTTCTATGATGCGTAACCGCCTGTTAATATTGATTTTCTCAATTGTGATACTCTTCTCTTTTCTAAAAATTGGTGAATCCATTTATGAGAGTTACCAAAACAAACAGATGTATACTTCGCTTCAAAATACTTTTATAATGGCTCCTACACCTGAAATAATAAAGGAAACGACAGATTCAAATGATCGTGATGTAAAGCGTATTGGAGAAAAATTTCTACCATTAGTAGAAATCAACGATGAGACGGTAGGATGGGTTACACTTTCTAACTCCTCCATTGATTATCCAATCGTGCAAACAAGTGATAACGAGTTTTATTTGGACTATAGTTTTGAACGAAATAAATCTAAATCAGGATCGATATTCATGGATTATCGAAATAATCAGGACTTGTTCAACCGTCATACGATACTATATGGACATCATATGAGGAATCAGTCTATGTTTAGTGATTTATTAAAATATCAAGATGAAAATCACTTTATAGAAAATCGGTATATTACGCTTCAGACTTTATATGAAGACACAAAATGGGAAATCTTCTCTGCCTATGTAACGGGTACAGACTTTTATTATATTATTACTGATTTTGGGACAGATGATGAGTATGTTAAATTTCTTCAGAAGATCCAATCTAAATCTACTTATGAAAGTGAAATGACAATAACGGAGGAAGATCGTATCTTAACTCTATCAACATGTGCTTATGATTTTGATGACGCACGATTTGTTGTTCATGCGCGAAGAATTCAATAATCTTATCAAAAAAAATTCCGTCTCAATCCTCAACAATGTGGAACTTTTATCGAATTAGGCAAGCAAGTTGCTATTATTTGTAAAAAATTTAAATACGTTTTGACTTACTATAAAGGTTGCCTGCTACATGGAGTTTTGTATGGTGTTGTTTTTAAAATAAATCTTAAGGCTATTATGCAAAAGTAAAACCATGAGATTGATATCGTTACTGCTGCTATAATATCAGATGGGAAATGAGCTCCAACAATGATCCGACTAAAAGAAACCATGAGTATCATCAAAGAAAAAACCGTAGTCAAACTGAATTTTGTTACTCTATTTTTGGCGAAATAATATGTTAAATAGATTAGAAAAGAAAAGAAAATTACGCTTCTCATAGTATGCCCACTTGGAAAACTATAAGAAGATATCTCAAGAGAATATCCAAACACTTCAATCAAGCTCATTTCTCCAGGTCTTTGTCTTTGAAATAATATTTTGAGTAAGAAATTTAAAGCAATTCCCCCGAATGTCAGCGTAAGTAAAAAAATAATAGAAGACCACATTTTCCTAAATGAAAGAAATATAGCAACGACAATTGAAGATAAAATAATCATTTCTCCAGAACCGAATTTGGTGATACTCTCCATTGCTGTAACAATAAAAGGAGAGGAGCCATCGCTCAAAAAATTAATAAGTTTATGGTCTAATACTGTCAATTTATTTCGTAAGGAAAGAAGAGAGATAAGAATAAAGAGGATGAAACAACTAATTACTATATACACATTTCTATTGTTAGTCAAAAACATAGGTACACAACCCTTTTTTTAGATGTAATTGGCAATTATAACATCGCTTACTTTTCTTTTAAAGAAGTATATTGTTTGATATATGGTTGAGCTCCAGTGGGAAAAAACGCGATTGACAAAAAGTAATGATTGCGATAATGTCATACTAATAATTAAATACCTCGTTAGGTGAGGCTCCTGTGCTGGAGATATGCTGCTGCCCAAAAATGTCCAAAGACGCCAATGGGTCAACAGGAACCATCGAATTAAGGTGGTTTTTAACGCAGCTGGAAAATGTTCCTATGCCGCACAGTGCTAAAACTCTACGAATGGAGGGAAATGAATGATCTTTTGTTTTACCTATTTGGTAATACATAATATTTTTGTTGTGCTTAAGACACCTTCATTCGTGATGGTGTTTTTTTACGTTTAAATTTTAATTGGGGGTGGGGAATTGGACAGCGACTCAGATAGTAGAACAGAAAATAGATTACACATAATACAAACACATTTAATCCAAGCTACAAATAAGAAAATGAGGAATTCAATTTCTACATCTTTGTTAGATGTGCTGAATTCCGAATAGGAGGAAAGCGCTATGGTGAAATTAGACAAACAAAATCGTGAAACATATAAAAATCAAATCATCCAAACATTGATTGATCAAAACATCGTTGATTTCAAAGAATTATTTGTTGAATTACATCCAACAGATCAAATTGATATTTTAAATGCAGTAACAAAAAAGCAACGGGCTATTATTTATAAAAATGTAAATCCAGAAGCATTTGCGGAAATATTTCAGGATCTAGAAATTAATAAACAAAAATTATATATCTCAGAGCTTCAACAAAACTACGCCATCGAAGTTATTAATAATATGCCATACGATGACATTGCTGATTTTTTTGCGGAATTACCAGTAACAACGAAAGACTTATATTTAAGCTTAATGGAAAAGGAAGAAGCAGAGGAAGTTATTCACTTATTAAAGTATGACGATCAAACAGCTGGGGCAATTATGACAACGGAATATATTTCGGTGTCATCGTCAGACACCGTTGGTAACGTCATGGATCGTCTTCGTATAGAAGCGCCTGAAGCTGAAACCATTTATTATCTCTACGTTATTGATGAACAGTTGAAATTAGCAGGAGTTGTTTCGTTAAGAGATTTAATTATTTCGTCACTTGATCAAAAAATTGAAGAAATGATGCTATCAAGAGTAAAATCAGTGGAAACACATACAGATCAAGAAGACGTGGCAAAGATTATGAGAAAATACGATTTTTTAGCGATCCCAGTGACATCTCAAGGAAAACTTGTCGGAATTATCACTGTTGATGATATTATGGACGTTGTCGAAGAAGAAACTGAAGAAGATTTTGGTGAAATTTCTGCAGTTAAAGGCTCCCTAGATGCGAACATCTCTAGTTTTTCAGCAGCAAAAAAACGCTCTCCATGGATTATTATGTTAATGTTTTTAGGTCTAGTTACAGCTGGAGTTATCGGGGAGTTTGAAGAAACCCTTGAACAAGTCATTATCCTTGCGGTGTTTATCCCGTTAATTATGGATTCAGCAGGAAACACTGGTACTCAAGCGTTAGCGGTTGTTGTCCGTGCTCTAGCTTTAGGGAAACTTAAAGATTCTTCTATTAAAAAGATGATAAAACGTGAATTTGGAACTGGTATTATGCTTGGACTAATTTGTGCGATCACACTATTAATCATTGTTCCTATCATATATCCTGAAGGCGGTATCGTCCTAGCTGGAATTGTGGGTGTGTCTTTATTTTTTACACTCAGTCTTTCAACAATGGTGGGAGCAATAGTTCCTTTAATAATAAATAAGTTAAAAATTGATCCAGCAGTTGCATCAGGTCCATTTATTACAACAATTAACGATATTATGGGCTTAATCATCTTTTTCTCAATTGCAACAGCGTTACTAGACTATTTGCCACAATAACTTATGGTAGTAGGACTTACGTAAACTAAAAAGTGACTGAGCGTGGGAATGCTCAGTCAACGAAACTACAAGCGGCAATCAGTGCGGCTGATCTTTTTTAAGATTAACTATAGAAGTAGTCACCTTACTTAGTCGAGCAGAGGTGGCTATTTTTTTTGTTTAGATAGACGACAAAGGTAAAACTGATTAATAATCTTTTTTTAATAAACCAAATAGTAAAACATCTTCATACGTACCATCTAATAATTGGTGTTCCCGTAATCTGCCTTCTTCTTGAAAACCAAATTTATTCATCAATTTAATAGCAGGAATATTTTTGTGATTTGTTTTTCCATATATTTTATGAAGTTCCATATCCTGAAAGGCGTAATTTAACAATGCTATTAGTATTTCTTTTGCATATCCTTTCCCCCAAAATTGACTTGATAAATTTCCGCCAAGTTCTGCATGCTGATTATGTCGGTTCCAATTGTTGAATCCGCAAGTTGCTATGATTTTATTTATTTGTTTTGATTCTACACCCCAAATCATATAATGAGGGCTCCGATTCAATTCTGTAACAGTCTTAATATAATCCTCAATTTCCTTCACACTTTTCACTGGATTACTTTCGTCTAATTTCATTACATTTTCGTCTGAAAAAAAGTGATAAACATCGTACTTATCACTTTTTTTTAATGCTCGAAATATAAAGTTTTTTGATTCAAAGATTTTTATACCCATTAACCTCTCGTTCATTGGAATGCACCCATTAATATCTATATGGTCTAGCGAAAGCGATCGCTCCAAAAGGTATTCCTATTAAAAATCCTGCAGCAAAAGGTAGGAAAAATAATCCCGGTCCGCTATGGCCAGTTGAGGGTCTTGCTGCTTCTCGAATATATACCTTTTCTTGATCGACTCTCTCAATTGTTCCTAAATATACCTTACCATGATGGTCTCGTATTTCTACCTCTCTCTGCATATGATGTAAACAAAATTTATAATAATAATCGACAGACATATTAAAAAATCCTCCTCATTGAAATATTTAAAGTTTAATACAACTAAACCTTCTAATAATTAAGGTATGTTCCAATACCGTACTTCGTTTTAGTTAGATGCCTGTTTTATTTAAAATAGGCGAAGACTATTTCACTGACGTTAATGAGCTAATACTGGGGCGTGAGGGGGGAGTTTGTTTTATTTAAAATAATCAGCACAAAAAAACAGCAGAGAACCTAGCGAATCTGCTGTTTTGTGTCGAGCCCACTTTATTATATATAATGAAGCCATAATGCGATAAAAACACCAATCGATGTGACGAACCCGACAGTTGGACCGCCTTCTTTATACGCTTCTGGCATCATTGTCGATGCAATCATCGCGATAATCGCTCCTCCGGCAAAGCAGCTGACAATCGCTTTAATACTATTAGATGCATTATCTAACAATGTAGCTCCTGCCAAGGCACTCAATGCGGAGAAAAAGACAACGAGCGACCACATAATCAGAATTTTCTTTTTGGAAAATCCACTTTTTCGTAAACCAACGGTACTGGATAAGCCTTCTGGGATATTACTGATAAAAACAGAAACAACTAGTGCTAAGCTAACCTTTCCACCGCCGCTCAAGCTCATACCAATCATCGCGGTCTCTGGTATTGTATCCATGACACTTCCAATGAAGATCCCCATCCCCGAAGTTTTCTGAGCATCTTGCTGCTCAGGATCTTTGATCGTTGAACGATCAGCTTCTTTTCTTTGATGGCCACCTTTATGCGAAATCAAATAGTCCAAAATCGTGAAAATTAATGCCCCACCTAAAAATCCAATCGCTACTTCTGTAAATCCACTTATTTCTAAAGATTCTTGTAACAACTCATAAGTCGTCGCGCCAATTAAGGCACCTGTCCCTAAGGCCATAATATAACCAATCATTCGTTTTGGTATGGCAACCTGCAGAGCTAAAACTGCTCCAAACAAAGTAGCTGAAGCAGCAAACGTCCCCCAAAAAAGGGCATTCCACATACGGAAGCGCCTCCTACAAAAATCAATATTTAATCAAAGACATTTCTGACATTTCTTAATAAACCTTCTTAGTTTGAGTGTTTTTCAGTAAAATATACTTCACCAAAAAGTCTGGCCTCCTAAATACGCATGGTTCTGTTTTTACCTTTCAAATAAATTTTTAACTTCATGTCATGTGCTATTCATTTTTTGTATATTTTCATTGGTTAGCATAACTTTGTTACATTAGTCACATACAAGAGAACGCTAGAGTGTTACGCTTTCTATAGTTGTAAATATTATTTTTCAAACAAGGGAGAAAATACTATATGAAAAAACTTTACTTTTGCTTTTTAATTGCAATTGCAAGTCTTATAGGATGTTCATCGAGTGGGGAGAAGAATGTAAGTTTGGCTAATTCTACTACTCAAATTTCTGACGATCAAATGGAAGTCAGTTCGGAGTTCGATGAAGCTGTTAAAACGTTAATGAGTAATGGCACTCTAGTTCCTTTAGGGGGTGTGCCCATTCCGGAAGATAGTCCAATGACAGAAGAAGTGCTTGAACTAGGACAAATTTTATTTTTTGACCCGCGTTTATCAGGAAATAATGAAGTGAGCTGTGCCACTTGTCATGATCCTGAACTAGGGTATGGCGACGCGCGCGCGACATTTGAAACCATAACGGGTGAGGATGGGGCGAGAAACTCACAAACAATTATTAATTCAGGGTATTACACATCATTTTTCTGGGATGGTCGCGCGGCTTCACTGGAAGAGCAAGCGCTAGGACCGATCGAAGATCCTCATGAAATGAATCAACCATTAGATGAGCTTATTGATAAGTTAAAAGAGATCGAAGGCTATGAAGATCTATTTTTAGCAGCTTTTGATGATGGAATCACCGTTGATAATATTGGCAAATCACTAGCTGCCTTTCAACGATTAATCGTCGTTAATAACACCCCATTCGATCGTTACTTAGAAGGGGATAAGGACGCATTATCAATAGAAGAAACTCGTGGCCTAGAGCTATTTGTTGGCAAAGCGTTTTGCAGTACTTGTCACAATGGAGAAAATTTATCTGATAACGAGTTTTACAACACTGGACTATTAACCGAAGACAAAGGTCGCTATAATGTGACGGAGGTTGAGGGGGATATCGGAAGATTCCGAACGCCGAGTTTATATGGAATTACTCATACAGGACCTTACATGCATAATGGCAACTTTGAGACACTAGAAGAAGTGATTGAATTTTATAATCGTGGTGGGGATGGACATCCAAATACAAGTATCTTTATGGACATGTTTATGAGTGAGATCAACTTATCGGCTGAAGAAAAAGCTGAATTATTAGCATTTTTAAAAGTATTAGGTGGCGAAGTTCCGATGTTTGAGAAGCCAAGCCTTCCTTAGATCATAGAGATAGGAAGTAAAGAGAGGGTTTGGCTGTTTGTGCTAATTTTTCACAAAGGGACCAGATCCACTAAAAAACAAAAAGGAGAACATGTCCAGTGGTGGCGGACATGTTCTCCTTTTTGTGGTTCAAGGGCGCATCACTTTGATTTAACTATTCATCACTCATCCATCCAAGCAAAGCAGTATAGCTGTTTTTTGCATCCTCATAGCCTTGATCATAAAGCAGTTCAAGCTTAGTTATATTTCTTTCTATCGTCCTAATGGGGATGTCCCTTGTTGGACGGATGACAAACACTTTATTTATTGCTTCAAGCTGTTTAATCTGCAAAAGAGCAGTTTTGTATACTTCATGGTGATCAATTAACGCTTTAACTAAATGGCCATATTGACTATATATTTTCTGAGCTAGCCATTTAAGATTTAAGGGCCTGACGTTTTGATTAGTGTTAGTTAATATAATGACATTTTTATCGTGTCCATCAGAAATCGATTTGTTAATAGGGATCGGTGCGGTAATTCCTCCGTCTAATAGCTTTAATCCATCGAAATCAACGATATGGGAAATAAATGGGAGACTGCAGGAAGCACGAATGGCCATAAAAATATGATCACTTATTTTGTTATCAAAATAACAGCATTCTCCTTTCTCGCAATCGGTAGCTGCTACCACTAAATGTTCAGTTGCGTCATTAAATCGCTTAAAATCAAATGGGTGTATCGTTTTTGGAATTTCATCGAAGATAAAATCCATACCTAACAAGCTCCGATGTTTGAAAAGGTTCCTAATACTTATGTATCGGGGATCACGAAGAAAATTGATGTGCATAATCTTACCTAGCCCATGCTGTCTTGATAAATAGGCTGATGCATTACATGCCCCCGCCGAAACTGCCGATATATAAGGAAAATAAAGTTCCTGTTCCATAAAGAAATCTAAGACACCAGAAGTATAAACACCACGCATGCCCCCGCCTTGTAAAACTAAACCAATGTTTTTCATATTGCTCCTCTTTTTAGATATTATAAATTCTAATGCGTTCCTTAGAATTCCAATATAGTGAGGAGAATATACCTTCATATAGCAACTGATTTTCTCATCAAAGACGAAAAATTCACTTAACAACTTTAGAGAAAAATTATTTTTCTTCAGGTAATGGAATTGTTTTAGATGACAGTAAATTAGGTATAATAGGTCTAATGATTTGTTGGGATCTAGCTTCTTCTGAATTAGCCAGGAGTTGAAAGAACCCTTCTAGTCTAAGCTTTTTGAAAGAAGAACAAATATTGGTAAAGTGAGGCGATTTATATGAAAATAAAAAAAGTAGTAGATTTATCAATGCCGATAACTATTGATACTCCAATTTACCCTGGGGAACCTAAACCAGTGATTTATCCAGCGGCTACGATTGAGTCCGATGGTTTTAATGTGAGTCAATTGAATATCGGTTCGCACACGGGCACACATGTTGATGCGCCCTATCATTTCAATAAAATGGGGTTAAAAATTGATGAAGTAGGAATAACTTCTTTCCTCGGAACAGGATTGGTTCTCAATGTTACAGGGAAAGAACCAGGTGCTCCCATTACACTAGATGATATTCGCCCTTATCTTGATCAATTAACCCCAGGTATAATTGCGCTGTTTCATACAGGCTGGTCTAACTTTGCTAAAGAAGAGTTGTATTATACTCACCCTTACGTGAGTATTGAGGTAATCGAAGAAATGCTTGCTCGTGGTATTCGAACTTTTTTAATTGACACCTTAAATATTGATCCACCTGATGCAACTAGTTTTGCTGGACATGACGCCATTACAAAAATAAATGGAATTATTGGTGAGAATATAACTAATATAGAAGCTATCGATTTCGCGAACCCATTTATCATCACTCTGCCTTTGAGATTACAAGGTTTAGATGGCTCTCCTGTAAGAGCTGTAGCAGTAGAGTTTGAATAAAAAACAGTTAAAACGCTAATTTGGCGTTTTAACTGTTTTTTTCAAGGAGTTTTTAGCGGGACAAATAGTTACAAAAGGGGAGGCACCTATCCCAGTGCTTTACAGCTTAATATGCTCCTACTGGAGTCGTAACTGCCCATCCGTAATATTATACACTTGATCACAGTAATCAATTAACCTTATATCATGCGTAACGACTATCGTCGTTTTTCCATTATTGGTTGTAGCATTCTTTAACATTTCCATAACCTCGAATGCACGGTCTGAATCAAGAGAGGCAGTTGGTTCATCTGCTAAAATAATACTTGGATCAGTGTACATTGCTTTTGCGATAGCAACACGTTGACGTTCTCCACCTGATAACTCGGCTGGAAAGCTTTTTAATAAATTACTTATTCCTAACGATTCATATAAGTGCTGTAATTTATCAGCTGAAAGGTTATTCTTTTTGACTTTATCAAGTAGTTGAATTTGTTGCTGAACGTTGAGAAAAGGAACTAAAGTAGACGCTTGGAGAACAAAACCGATTTCTTCTAAGCGAAGTTCTGCCCGTTTCTTTTCTTTTAAGTGAGTTAAATTTTTACCATTTATCATAACTTCCCCACCGCTCGGTGATTGAAGTCCACCTGCAATTGTTAAAAATGTACTTTTACCAGATCCAGAAGGTCCAATAACTGCAATCAACTTCCCTTGTTCAGCTTTAAAATTAGTTGCTTTTAAAGCTTCTATTTCTGAATTTCCTGATTTGAATTTTTTATTTACATTTTTCAATTCAAGTAATACCATTTGTTAACCTCCTATCGCTTTTAAAGGATCAATTTTTACAATCGTTTGAATAGAAAAAAGTGCACCTAGTATTGAAACGAATACAAGGACGATTCCATAAATCAGCATATCAAGATAATCAAATGAAACTGGTACGGCAGACGGAAGAAAATATCCTGTAATAATGGTTAGCAGAAAACCTATGACGACCCCTGCAAAAGATAAGAGAAAGGTTTGAGCAATAACTGAATTTGCCAAATAAGAGCTAGAAATTCCTTGTACTTTCATGACACCAAAAATACTAATCTTCTGGATCGTCAGAACATATAGAAAAATCGCTAATATTACCGAAGAAATGACAAATAAGAAATAAATCATTAAAGTTAACGTCAAGCTTTGTTCTGAATATCCTGGCATACTTTCAATAAAAGTCTTCGTATCAATTACTTGAAGTTCCTCATTGACTGATATATTTTCGATACTATCTGTACGAATAACAAAACCATTTATTTGAAGATCGCCTGTTTCAGCAGCTGCACTAAAGCGTATCGTTTGCAGCGTATCTAAACTGCCATATAAAACCGGCGACGCATTAAACTTGGCGTTGTCAGTAAATCCTACAATCGTTAAGATTTCGTCAACGGAGGACAGCTGTAGCACATCACCAATTTCGAAACCGACAGCCTTTAAAGAATCATCAGCAATTACTTCGCCTAGGTTTATAAACGGCTCGCCTTCGGTCACTTCAGGCATAATAAATTCATCTTCACGAATGCCGAAAATAGACACATTTGATTTACTTTCGCCCGAAGTCGCAATTAAATAAATTTGACCTAAAACAGCATACTCATTTGCGCCGTTTCCATCATAGTCATCTAGCGTCATACTTGACTGTGGTAGACTAACATCGGCTTCTGCTTTTAAAATAATTGCATCGCCATCCCATTTATCAACCGCTTCTCTATTTAGGTTTTCAAGTCCATTTGCTAGTCCCGATAAGAAAAAGACAAGATACGAGACTAGTGTTAAAACACCAATGATTAATATAAACCGCAACTTATTATTTTTTATTTCATTCCAAGCTAGAAACATAGAGCCACTTCCTTCCTTTATATCTTTAACAATTTTTCGATATCATTTTTCATTTTCAAAGGAGTTGTTGTAGGAGCATATCTTTTTATTACATTTCCGTTAGCATCTATTAAAAACTTAGTAAAGTTCCATTTTATTTCCTTACTGAGGATTGATTTTGCTTGACTTTTTAAATACTTATATAAAGGGTGGGCATTTTCGCCATTGACATTGATCTTTTCAAACATCGTAAACGTGACTCCATAATTGATTTGACAAAACTGTTCTATCTCTTCATTGTTACCCGACTCTTGTTTTGCAAATTGATTGCAAGGAAAACCAAGTATTTCTAAGCCATTGTCTTTATATTGTTGATAGACTTCTTCTAACCCTTTAAACTGTGGAGTCAGCCCGCATTTACTTGCTGTATTAACAACCAAAACGACCTTTCCCTTATATTCGTTCATACTTACTTCTTCGCCGCGGATATTTTTAGCTGAAAAATCATTAAAATTCATCGGAAAATCCCCTCGCTAACATTGATTTTTTTAAATCTAATTTTGTCAACTGACCAATGAAAAAATACTGATCCAGCTTCCAGAATATAAGACAATTAATTTGTTTCCTTTAGTAATTCATCTAAGCATTTTTTTAACGTTATCAGCGTTTCTGGATTTCCTTTAAATTGGCAGTATAGTTTTTCAGGAACTACAACTATATCATCTTTTAGAAGCCTTCCTTTTTCTGTTAATTCCACAATGACGACTCGATCATCTTCTTTCGTTCGATACTTAATAATCAGACCCATTGACTCTAATTTTTTTAAGACTGGCGTAAGTGTTCCTGAATCTAAGTGTAGCTCTTGACCCAAATCCTTAAAGGTAATTTTTTCTGCTTCCCAAATTACTAGCATTGTTACATATTGTGTGTACGTTAAATTAAATTGATCAAGTATAGGTTTATATAACTTGATAATTTCCCTTGATAGGGCATACAGCGGAAAACAAATTTGATTTTCTAATTTTATTATTTCGTATTTATCCATGTCCACCTGCTCCATATTATTAATTGATCTAAATTAAATTTAACTAAACTGTTTTTTAAAATATATCTCAAATTTTTTCTATTGTCAACAAGGGGCAGAGGGTATAGTTTAAAACTGGCAAACTAGCAACAGAAAGCTACATCTAGTAAAACAAATTTGATTAAATTAGATGCAGCACCTTAGTGGCGCCGAAACTGCATTATGAAGTTCATTTTAGTAAGAAGAAACAAGATCTCAGGAGGTTCAATGCACTGTGAATCCCCGAAGTTCTGAGCAAATATTTCTTGATAGAAAACGCCAAATCATAATTCAGCTAGTAAACAAGTTAAACACAATAATTACCTTGACAAAAAACAAAAATCTTTTTTATAATAAATTGGAGGGTTTGTCAAAAATAGGAGGTAAAATATGAAAATTTTAATTAGATCATTGATTTTACTATTGACAGTTTCACTCTTATTTTCTACTAATGTTTTAGCAAAAAACGAGAATGCAAAAAAATCCTATGTATCTATAGGAGATTCCATTCCTTACGGCTACAATCTGGGTAATAACGGCAATAACTCTACCTCAAAACAAGCCTTTCCATACTTAATAGGAAACGATGCAGATTTTCGAGTTCGAAATCTCGCTGTTCCCGGTTGGGAAACTGTGGAGATGCTGAACGCTCTTAAAACTGATCAAAAATATCGTCAAGCTCTAAAACAAGCTGATTACATTACATTAAATATAGGCAATAACGACTTACTAAAGGTGCTGATTGCTGCTTCAGAAGCAAGTGGGGGAGATCCGCAGTTGTTGCAGTTTTATTTAAATCAAATACTTTCCGAGAGCAATGTATTCGCTAATCTTGGTGCTGTTATGGTAGAAATTCGATCGCTTACAACGGCACCAATCGTTGTTTACAATGTTTATAACCCGTTCCAGGTAAACGATCCACGGTTTCTGCATCAAATAAGTAATCAATTTTTACCAGCAATTAATTTTCAGCTTTCTAATCTAGTATTTGGCCTAGGCGATCCCACTATTAGGATCGCAGACGCCTACGGTGCGTTTGGCACAAACCAAGCGGAATATGTTATTGTTGGTGATATTCATCCTACAGTAGCCGGACAAAGGGAACTTGCAAACTTGGGACTTGAAACGTTTGGGCTAACTAATAATTAAATTGTAAAAAACTTAAATTTCAAGATAAGAGCTGAAGATCTGGTGCCTGTGCAATGAACTGACAGCCCTCGAAATTTCTCGTTCGACAGGAGTACATCACCGGAGTAATGTTGATAAAGGGACGAAGGCAAATAATGAGGCATAGCTCAGTGGGGAGTTCATAAACCGCTGGGCTTCTTTTTTTTGTTGGTAACGCAGAGTAGCTTCAGCGTATAAAAGAAGCAGGTTGATAAAGGCCTTAGCCGTTATTTAGGGCGAGATCGTGCCCTTCGATTGGGTTTTCTATGGCAGAAGGTAATGATACGTATATATGTCTCTTTAAGTAACGGGTAAGTTTTTATTGGAATAAGCCAATGCTCAATCCTCTCATAGCCCTTTTTAAAATCAGCGATCATCGAGTGGAGTGGCAATCGCTGGTAAAAAACATGACAGAAGTGGTACATTCTTATGGTAGTAATCATTAGTTAGCGAAAAGCGGTAGTATCCTCGATAGGATAGACATAAATAGTCAGCAATATGATCGAATGTAGCTTAGGAGCTAAGAAACTATGTAGGCAACAATGATTATGTGAATAGAGAAAATGCCAATTAGTAATAGTCGAATTATTACTTTTTAATAAAAATGGACAAGGAGAATAAAACGCATTATGAAACTAATTTCTTGGAATGTAAATGGAATTCGAGCTTGTGTAAAGAAAGGTTTTTTAGCTTATTTTGAAGCGATGGATGCGGATATTTTTTGTATTCAAGAGACAAAATTGCAAGAGGGACAAATAGATCTTCAGTTAAAAGACTATCATCAATATTGGAATTATGCCGTAAGAAAAGGTTATTCTGGTACAGCAATATTTACAAGAGAAAAACCAGTATCAGTTAAATACGGTGGTGTTGGGAACGAGCAACATGAACAAGAAGGTAGATTAATAACATTAGAGTTTGATAATTTTTACCTAATCAATGTGTATACACCAAACTCCCAAAGAGACCTTGCCCGACTTAATTATCGTTTAGAGTGGGAGGAGAGTTTCAGAGCCTATTTAATGGAGCTAGACGAGATCAAACCAGTCATCATATGCGGTGATATGAATGTGGCCCATCAAGAAATTGATTTGAAAAATTTTAAATCAAACCGTAAAAATTCAGGTTTTACAGTAGAAGAGCGAAGTAAGATGTCTCGATTGCTTGATTCTAGATTTATAGATAGTTTTAGGTATTTGTATCCTGAAAAAGCTGAGGCGTATACGTGGTGGTCTTATATGAGTAGTGTCAGGGAAAGAAATATTGGCTGGAGAATTGACTATTTTTTATTATCTGAAAAATTGAAGACCTCATTAAAGGAAGCTGAGATCCACTCAGACATCATGGGTAGTGATCATTGCCCAGTTGTCGTCCAGGTAGACCTTTAAGGAATCTTATGAGATTCCGACAAAAGCGATAATTGAGATTGAAGATAGACAATTTAATTTTACAACGGGTGTTTCTAAAAATGCTTTTTCCAGGTTCGAAGGCAGACTGGGATGGCATTTCAAAGTTATAACTTATGAGTGTACATATGAGTTTACAATTAGTTGTCAAGGGAAGATAAAAGTATCACCAATATTTTGGGACAAGGGACCTGTCCTCATGTTGTCCCCCCTGGCTAGTACATGCTACACTATCATTTGAAGATGAAATCGTGAAATGGGAGGACATAAAAGATGACATTTACACTACAGTTAGGTGAGCGAGCACCAGAATTTTCATTACCAGCTACGGATGGAAAAACATATTCTTTACGAGATTTTTCAGAAGCAAAAACTTTAGTCGTATTTTTCACATGTAATCACTGTCCGTTTGTTACAGGATCAGATGAAATTACTAGGAACACAGTTGAAAACTTTTCCGATAAAGGGGTTCAATTTCTCGGGATAAACTCTAATAGCGTAAAGATAAATGAAAGCGATTCCTTTGAGGACATGGTAGAACGAATGAACGAACTTAAATTTCCATGGACTTATCTAAGAGATGAATCCCAGGAAGTAGCAAAAGCATATGGTGGACTTAGAACACCACATTTTTATGTATTTGATCAAGACCGTAAACTTGTTTACACAGGTCGAGCTGTAGATAATCCAAGAGAAACTAATAAAATGACAGTAAATGACTTAGATAATGCACTCACGCAACACGTAGCAGGACAAAAAGTTACCGTTCCAATCACAAATCCAATCGGATGTAATGTCAAGTGGAATGGCAAAGATGAGCATTGGATGCCTGCTGAAGCATGTGACCTAGTTTAATTAAGCATCCGAAAAAACGTCTCTTTCTTGAAAGAGACGTTTTTTCATTCATTAACATTCATAAAATACCCGAAAATAGTCGGGTAAATGATTCCTTTATTCGTATCGCAAGTCCTCTTTTATTAAATTCAATAGGATCAATTCTCAGGCACTCGTTTAGGTCTTCCTGATAATGTGTAACCAGATCTTGGATCGAATCAGTCTCTGTTAAAAACAAATTGACTTCAAAGTTCAAATGAAAACTGCGCATATCCATATTGGCTGTCCCAATCGATGCCATGTTGCCATCGACGATAATGATTTTTTTATGTAAAAACCCTTTTTGGTAGGAATAGATTTCGATTCCGAAGCCCAATAGTTCAGGGAAATAGGACTGAGCTGCATATTGAGTGAGAAAACCGTCATTTGTTTCAGGGACCATCAGACGAACTTGAATTCCTTTGCGGGCCGCCACCCTGAGTGCTGTCTGGATCGCTTTATCTGGAATAAAGTATGGTGTAGCGATCCAAATTGATTTGGTTGCACAGGAGATCAAGGCATAATAATGATCTTTCATGCCCTCCGTTTCCGGACCAGTTGGAACGACATGAACCAAGCCGTTTCCAGAGACCGATATCGGCTTGATATAGCGATCATTGTCAAACAATTTTTCCCCGCACACATAGCTCCAATCCAATAAAAAAACGGCATGTAATGATTGGACTGCCTCCCCTTCAAGAACGACATGGGTATCGCACCAAAATCCAATCTTATCATCTTCACCAAGGTATTCCACCCCAACGTTTAGTCCGCCAACAAATCCAATTTCTCCGTCAATGACAATGATTTTTCGATGATTACGAAAGTTAAACTTTTGATTAATAAAACCTTTTTTTATTGGTGAAAAAAAGTGGATGATGATACCGGCCTTCTCCATTTTATTAATTTCGGAATCTGTAAGTGAGAAACTTCCAACCGCATCGAACATAAACCGTACTTCTATCCCTGCTTGTACTTTATCGATTAAGATGTCAATTAGCTCTTTTCCTAATCGGTCATAGCGGAAAATATAATATTCCAAATGGATAAAGTCTTTCGCTTCAATTAATCGGCGTTTAATTTCCTGAAATGTTTCCTGCCCATTTTTTAAAATTTGTGTTTTGGTATGCATGTCTATATTAGTTAGGGGTACCTGCTCCAAATAGCGAGCAAAACCAAGCTGGTGTTCATTAAGCTTAGAAACATCGGGCGTCTCTTTTCGCTTACTCAGTGTTTCGAATAGCAAGTGATCGCTGCTGCGCTTACTTTTAAAGATATAACTTTTTATTAATAATTGACCAGAATACACATAGAAGATATATCCTAATACAGGTAAGAGTACCAAAATGTAAATCCATAAAAGCGTGTTTTGAGACGTGCGATTTTGGAGCATTAAGTAGATAATCGTCTTCAAAATTATCAGCGCATAAAGAACGATACAGAAAGATTTCCAAAGTACAGGGATTTCTGTATAAAAAACTAAATATACCGAATAAATCATTATGATGACAAAGATAAATTCTATTCTTCCTTTATACATAGCTAGATTCTCCTAATTTCTAAAATGAAATGGCCTTTCCATAAAAGGTTAAGATTAATAAAACCGAGATGCCAAACATGTTGCTTTGTTGAATTAAATCTATTTGAATTCCACTTAAGTATTCTAACTTTAAATAACAGATTAGGGAAATGTATGATACCTGAAAGGTTTAAAAAATTTCCTGATGGGGAAATGATTAACTAGTAACAGGAGCAATTACAAGGAGGAATAAACAAAATGAGTAATGATAAATTAACAGGAAAAGTGGATAAAGTGAAAGGTAATGTAAAAGAGCAGTGGGGTAAAACAACAAAAAATCAATCATTAGAACAGGAAGGGAAAAATGATCAACTAAAAGGTAAGGTAAAGATAGGAATCGGGAAAATAAAGGAAACGATCAATAAAATTAGTAAGAAAACAAAGCATAAATAATTGTGACGTAGTGGAAACGAAAAGTATAAAGATACAATTAAGTAAAAAAAGGGTACTTTAGATGGTGCGAAGCAATGTCTCAACCCGAAAAACTGTTTCATTGAGATGTTTGACTGACTATTATTAAAATAATCTACTAGCTGTCACTATAACTGCTAGTAGATTAATAGATATTCTCATAGAAAAATAGAGTTTTTACCGAAAAATCAACGTTACTGACTACTTTTACAAATTAAGATAAAACAAAGCGGTCTTGATTCCTCGTTTAAACCTGAGGGATTAATTTGTTTTTCCGATTCGTTAGTGTCTCGTTATCGGGTTCTTTATGACACTTCGATTATACAGATGAAGCGAGACTAATTTAAGTTAAATAATTCCAAATAAAACTTATTACTACGATTGCACCGATAACCATTAATATAGTTCGTATCATTCTTATCAGCTCCTTTTATTACTATCATTGTGATAATTTCCTTGATTATATATTTTTTCTACATGGGTGAACTTCTAATTTTACTGTATTTTGTCGATTTACTGATATAAAGCTTATCATACTTTCCCAGAGAGTCTATACACAAACAACTTCAGATGCAAAATCTTATAATATAGTTCACTATAACACCCCACAAGAAGAGATTAAAGGAAGATTAGAATAATAAGTATGTTAATAATTGGTAAAATATGATCATATTGGTATGAGATTAAAACTGCTATCCCTATAAGGGCAGCTACACTTTATGAGAACTCGTTCTAAAAGACCAAAAAAGACTATGGTTTTGGGAAAAGTTATATTTTCCTTACGCATCCTACAAATAGAGAGGTGGTACATCTTGGAGGGGAATAAATTCATTGGCTATGTAGTTCGAGTCTTTATAGTTGTTGTTTTGGTTGTTTTAGGGTTAATGGCCTTATATTATTCCTTTAATTTAACGTATCCTTTTTTAATTGCCTTCGCCTTAGCGTTCATCATTAATCCTTTAGTAAATTTTTTGGAGAAAAAGGGAAAGCTTCCGCGCAGTCTATCTGTTTTGCTAAGTATATTATTCTTATTTGGTGTTGTAGGTAGTATTATCACATTTATTATTTTAAAGATAATTGATAGGTTTAATTATTTTTCGCAAAAATTACCCAATTATATTGAAATGTTTTTTTTGCAACTGCAATCTTTTTTTATCAACTCGATTCTTCCCTTTTGGGAGACTGTGTTAGGTTTGTTCAATGAACTCGACGAACCTCAAAAAAAGGCTATTCAAGATAATACACAACAAATAGGACTGCAATTCGGTACTATTCTTGGTAGGTTTGGTGAAACAGTAGCTAACATTTTGTCACAGTTTGTAGGGGCACTGCCAATAACATTAACAGCTTTAGTTTTTATCATCATTGCCTTATTTTTTATTAGTAAGGATTGGTATAAGTTAGGAAAGCTTGCACGAAAACGAATTCCTAATACCTTTTTTGAAATAAGTTCCGTTATTAGTAAAGACTTAAAATCGAAATTAGTAGGATATTTGTTTGCCCAATTAATTCTAATTAGTATGACAGCGACTATTACATTTATAGGTTTACTAATTCTTCGAGTTGAACAGCCTTTTACAATTGCACTTATTGCTGGTATGGTCGATATAGTACCGTATTTAGGTACAGGTATAATATTTGTTCCGTGGCTTATTTATTGTTTTATTACGGGCAATTATTTTCTTGGTATAGGTTTAAGCGTTTTATATACAGTAACAATTATTCAAAGACAGTTAGCCGAACCAAAGGTATTATCTTCAAAACTTGGTTTAAATCCACTTGCGATGCTAATTTCATTATTTGTCGGAATTCAGCTTTTCGGAGTTATCGGGCTTATGATTGGACCAGTATTACTTGTAATCTTAGTATCGTTATATCATGCCGGTGTATTTAGTAATATATGGATGTTTATTAAAGCTGAAAAAGCATCGATTTAAACTTCACTGTGACAACTCGGGGACAGGTCCCTTTTCCCCAAAGAATTAAGAAAAAGTAACTGTAACAACCTGAAAAACCTTGTTTCACGAGAATGAAGTGGATATAAAATTGTGAAAATGTTAGCAAGGGAAAGCTCTGTGGAGAAAAAATCTGCGGAGCTTTTTTTTGCGTTTTATTAGAGCCGATTGTACGTCGTTTTTCGAACTTCTGCAACGGGCATACCTGCTAAAGTTTTGTTTTGATTTAAATTATTTTAAGTGATTTTATCTGAAGAGCAGTTACCAAGTTGGAAATAGCTGTCTCAAATCTATCTGGAATGCCACATCATTAATCTGCCTAGCACAGATTCAGATCCACTTACTTTTGGGAAAAGGGACCTGTCCCCATGTTGTTCTCCCCATGTTGTTCAGCAGTTGGCAAACGAGTAGTGATTTTCATGAGAGATATTAGTATAATATTATGGGGAAGTTTGATATATTTAGTAAGTTCATAAAAGAGATATTAAGATTGTGAAGGATTACACTTAAAATAACCGTAGCAACGAGGTATAAAACGATGAAAAAAACATTACGTTTCTGGATATTACTACTTACTATTTTCGTTATAATAGGTATTTTATGTAGTACTCTATTCTCAGCTTATCTTGTAACAAAGCAAAATGTAATTAATCAGTCACTTGAGATTAATCGTGTATATTCTGAAAAACTTGCACAAATAACTGGAGAAGTATTTACATCAATGAAACAGCATTTAGAATCTAGACAGGATGATATTGCGATCGATCTAGATAATGCTGAAATGATAGACAAAAAATTAGAGCGATTATTACATAGTAGTCACGATTTTAATTCATTAACTGTGGTTAATAATGAAGGGATTATTCTAAGTACCGCGCCTGATTTATCAATCGCGGGAAAAGAACTAACTTCTATAGGTGCCAAAGAATCATTAGAACAAAAAAGAACACTTGTATCAGTTCCTTATACAGCAGTCACAAATCGACTTATTATCATGGTTTCCACTCCGTTATGGGGAGAAGACAGTGAATATTTAGTTTTTTTAGCTGGTACGATTTATTTAGAAGAAGAAAATATTTTATCGTCTATACTAGGAAAGCATTTTGCCGAGGACGGATCGTATGTATATGTTGTCGATAATAGTGGTACGTTAATTTATCATCCAGAAATAAACCGAATTGGAGAAATTGTCGAAAATAATGAAGTGATTGAAAAGTTGAAAACTGGTCAAAATGGGTCTCAGTTTATCACTAATTCAAAGGGGATCGACTTTCTTGCTGGATATACAAACGTTGATTTAAGTCAGTGGGGAGTTGTATCACAAACACCTTATAATGTTGCAATTAGCCCTGTAATAGATATAATTAAAAAAATGTTTTTGTACTCTATTCCTTTTGTTACTTTGTTTATTATTATTACAATTTTTTTAACAGAAAAATTGGCATCGCCGCTTCGAAAGTTAGCGCTATGTGCTGCTAATTATAATGATAATAGTAAAATGAAGGATATGTTCGTTATTCCTTCATGGTATTTTGAAGCGGAACAATTAACGAAAACGATAAAAGACTTTGCAAATAAACAAGATAATAGTATTAATAACTATAAAAATAAGTCTTTAACAGACTCGCTTACAGGGTTAGCTAACCGCAGGTATGTAGAAGATATATTAGAAATCTGGAAGTACGACAAAGATGTTTTCTCCCTGATAATTATTGATATTGATTACTTTAAGAAAGTTAACGATCAATTTGGACATCAAACTGGAGATGAAGTACTACTTTTTTTATCTAATAAAATGAAAGAGTTTGTAAGAAAAGTTGATGTAGTTGCGAGATTTGGCGGAGAAGAATTTGTTATTTTGTTAGTTAATACAAGAGATACTGAAGCTTTGAGTCTGGCAGAGAGAATTCGTGAAAATGTTAGTAATGCAATTAGTCCTACGGGTGGGAATATTACAATTTCTTTAGGGATAGGCACTTATCATAAAAGTGAAGAAATAAAATCATTATTTAAACGCGCAGATGATGCTTTATATCAAGCTAAAAGAGAAGGTCGTAACAAATCAGTGTTGTCTCGACCTTACGAAAAATAGTTGTTAATAAATGGTTAACGAGAGTCCCTGCTGATTTGCAACACGAATCAACAGGGTATTTGTTATTAGGAATCCTCCGATGTGTTCTAATAGATTGATGTTTGTTTGAGAGGAAACTTCTTACAATTAGAGAATTAATAGACTATACTGTGAAGAAGGGCGGTAGCAGTGAGAGGAGACACATTATGAGTTTATTATTCCAAAATTCAATTGAAAAGATAGATAAACTTGCTCAACTAGCATATGACAGGCTGTTCGAATTAGACCCGAAACTTGAAACGGAATATAACGATCGACAGAAAAGATCGATGTATCAAGATATTTTATCAAGTATAGAATATCTTAATTTGGCTATGAAATTTAATGATAACAAAATATTTATTGGCTATGCAGTGTGGCTTTACCAATCGCTTAGTTATTCGATAAAAAAATTGGGGAACGAGCGCATCAAGGATCAGATGTGTATGCGTTATCAGGTTCTAGAAGAGCTAATAGGAGATCATTTATCAGCCGATGAGGCTTCGCAGGCCTATCATCATTTGGATAACGCAATTATGGCTACCGAAAATGAATTTGTTAATTTTCAAATTTCTTCGCGATTTGAAGCGCCTGAATATCTAAATATTAAAAGAGAATATCTAAGCCTTCTTCTTAAAAATGATGCGAAAGGGGCTTATTATCTGATTGAAAGATCTTTTAATTCTGGAGTGAAGTTGGATGATATTTATTTGAAGGTACTTCAAGAGGTCTTGTATGAGCTCGGAAATCTTTGGCATCAAAATATCATTTCGATTGATAAAGAGTATTACTGCACATCGACAACACAAATTGTATTGTCCCAATTTTATCCACTTATTTTTAGTCAACCTAAGAACGGATACAAAATCCTCTCGTGTGCAGTTGGAACATAACTACATGAAATTGGAATTCGGATGGTTTCAGATTTATTTGAATTCCATGGTTGGGATAGTGTGTATTTGGGTGCAGCAGTTCCAGCAGATGCAATATTAAATGCTATCACTGAGCATAGCCCTCATTTAATTGCCTTGTCAGTTACGATGCCTCAGCATCTTTCTATGTGTTATGAGCTCGTCAATACGATAAGAAAACAGTTTCCAACTCTTACTATTTCTGTTGGAGGCAGAGCGTTTCAAACTACAGATCAATTATGGAAAAAATGGGATGTCGATATATCTACGGAAACAGCTGATCAGTTGGTCGAGTGGGCGAATCTTAATATTGCGAGTAAAGGAGGGATCTAGATGATTAGTTTTTTGGTACGCGTTGGTAGATTAGGTACGATTAAGGAAATTAAATGGTGTAACCCTGCCTATATCATTCCAACTGCTAATGTATCTTTTTCTGAATTAATCGCAGATTCTGATACAGTGTTGTTGGATCAAATTGTTGAAAGCTGCAATGGTCAGAATTTTTGTCATCATCATTTGCCGTTAAAATTAAAAGAACACAATATAAAAGTATTCTTACACCTGTTTGTAACTGGCGAAGACATGTTAATTTTAGGAGTCGATCAGCAAGTATCTTACCTTAATAAATCCAGTGATGAATTCAAAGAAATCATTTATAAATTCATGAGTGTTGTTGGTAAAACTTTCAATGGTGAGGACATGCCGATTTCGGAGAAAGTACTTTTTCAGATTGAAAAAACTCAGGCTCTTAACAATGAATTGATTAACACGAAAAGGATGTTAGAAAAAGCAAATGCGCAATTAAATATTTTGAATTTGGATTTAAACAACAAGCTTGAAAAAGATCCCTTGACAGGATTAGTCAGTAAATACCAGTACAAGACAGAAATTGAGGAGGCTATTTCCAAACACCCTGGGAAGCTAGCTGTTTTTACTTTTATAGATATTGATAATTTTAAAGCGGTTAATGACAATTATGGACATGCAACAGGAGATAACTATTTAATTGAGTTTGCAGAACGCTTGAAAAGGTTAAGTCCTGAAAATTCCATAATAATGAGAATTGGAGGAGATGAATTTGGACTTTTTACTTATGGCTTAGCTCAGGTTGATAAGGAATTTATTAAAATGATATGGGAGGAGCTCAAAACTCATCTGGTATCAAATCCGATTGAAGTTGATGGGGTTGATTTAGAAATTAAAATTAGTGCAGGCATGGCGGTATATGGGAGAGATACATATGACATTAATGAACTGATTGAGCATGCGGACGTTGCAATGTATAAAGCAAAAGACAGTGGAAAAAACAATTTCTGTATTTTTGGAGAGTCTGAAATAAACTCAAAAAAGTCGCAGTTAACTTATAATGGAAAGTAGTATTTGTTTAAGTGACTGAAATAATAATAACAGTTGATGAACAGCTGTTATTGGAATTATCTAGAGAGAAAATAATATCATAAAAATGCATCTTGTAGGTGCAGTCATTGTCGAGAATGGAAAATTTTTTTGGCACAAAAGGGGCGAAGTTAGTTGCTTACCTTATCATTTTCACAACACCATTCTCGTTTAGCTTCTCTTTTACCACCCAGTCATCAAGATTAGATGCAGTAACCGAAACCGAATCTGATTACACATTTAAAGGGTGGTGAAACGGTTTAAGAAATAAGTACAGTTAATTATCTGAGTTTGGCTATAAATATTTTTTTAGCCTAATGTTACACAATTTTTTCCATTTCCTTTACTTTGAAAAAGTAATCCATCAACTCTTTCAAGGGCACCCTGAATGGTATCTTCCTCTTTAAATATGGTCGCTCCAATAGAAATAGTAACAGATAAATTGCTCTCGTTTTTACGAAGTGAAGAAGCCTCGGTCAGCATTCTAATTTTTTCACAAATATTCAAAAGTTGTTCTTCATTAATGCCGGTTAAAACCGCGACAAACTCCTCGCCCCCCCATCTACCCACAAGGTCTGAAGATCTTACTACCGATGACATGGTTTTGGCTACAATCTTAAGTACTTCATCACCTGTTAGATGATCAAACTGATTATTAAAATCTCTGAAATTATCAATATCCATAAAAGCAATACCGAATGGAATACCGAGCATTTTAAATTCATTCATTTTAAAAGATAAAAAATTATTGATATAGTGGCGGTTGGCGAGCCCCGTCAGCTGATCCTTGAGAGCTAAAACCTTAAGTTCTTCAACCTGTTCAAGCAGCTCGTGCTTTTTAGAATCATCAACAAAAATTTCCACTGCTCCAAGAATTGTATCACCGTTATAAATAGCAATCGTACGAACCGTAACTGGAACGCGATGCCCGTTTTTGTGATGTAAATAAAGGGAGCCTTCACGCATATCCCCATCTGTAATCGTCTCATGAAGTGGACAGCCATTAAAACATAATTGATTACCAAGATTGTCTACATGGTTTAAAATATTATTAAAACAAGCTTTTCCAAGTACCTCGGATGAAGTAAATCCTGAAATTCTCTCAGCTCCTTGATTCCAAAACGTTATGGTTCGATGCTTATCGACATAATACACGCCTTCATAAAAATTCTCTAGAATGGTCTTATATAATTTCTCTTCCATCATCCTGACCCCCCATAAATTAAACTGTACCCCTACCCTAAATTCAATTTAACTTGGTTACTCTCTATAAGAAACACGAATCGACAAATAATTAACGAAATATTTTGTTAATTATACAATTTTTGAGTCAATATATCTACTTTTTTGCATTAGTGGACTCAATAAAAAACGAGGATATGGAATTAGTACATATTATTGTATAAAAAAGTAATTTTTTGAAGTTTAAAAAATCACTTTGATGCCCTGAAGTCGGATCGTTTGGAATGCTAACTTTTCGCTTTCTGCACAAGCTGCAGTGAAAATTACTGAGAAGGCTACTGATTTCAAAACACTTTATCATTCAGGCTGGTATCGATATCCGATTCACTTACCTTTGGGACAAGGTGCCTGTCCCCATGTGGTCTCCCCATGTGGTCATGGCTTAATCTAATTCGTTGTATACCCCCCTGTGTAATTGTATAATAAGAATTACATTGAAACATTAAATCTACTTGAGTGCAATTATTGTATAGAGAATAGAGTAGTTGCTTTGATAACAATTGGGAAGGGGAATAAGTGATGTCGCGTAAAGCTGATGATTCAAAAGCTTTAGAAAATTCTTTGGTACAAAGTTACATCGCTTCTCCAGAAAAGCAACGACAGCTATATCGTCGAACATTGATTATTGTTGTCATTTCACAAATTTTCGGCGGCGCCGGTCTAGCAGCAGGGATAACTGTTGGGGCACTGCTTGCACAAGACATGCTAGCGACAGATAGTTTTGCGGGAGTTCCAGCTGCTTTGTTCACTTTGGGTTCTGCTGGGGCAGCGCTAATTGTTGGACAACTCTCGCAACGTTTTGGACGCCGTTGGGGACTTGCTACGGGTTTCTTGGCTGGCGGTATTGGTGCGATTGGAATTGTGATTTCAGCAGTATTTAATAATATTCCACTTTTTTTTGCTTCACTCATAATCTATGGTGCCGGAACAGCAACTAACCTACTAGCGCGCTATGCTGGTACCGATTTAGCAAATTCGAAACAGCGTGCTACAGCAATTAGTATTGCATTGGTATCAACCACATTCGGAGCTGTTGCGGGGCCAAACTTGGTTGGTGTAATGGGGCGGTTTGCTACATCAATCGGTGTTCCAACTCTTGCTGGTCCATTCATTCTAGCAGGAGCAGCCTACATCCTTGCCGGTTTGGTAATCTTAGCTTTACTTCGACCAGACCCACTAGTCATTGCAAAAGCGATTGCTGATGCTCAGAAAAAAGATGAGGTTAATCTTTCAGAAACAAAATCAACTACCTTATCAATTAACAAACATGGGATCATAGTTGGAACCACAATAATGGTCTTAACCCAAATTGTCATGATTGCAATTATGACAATGACACCAATTCATATGGGACGCCATGGTTTTAGCTTAGATGAGATAGGACTCGTAATTGGCATCCATATTGGTGCAATGTTTCTACCGTCTCTGGTAACTGGTGTTCTCGTAGATAAAATTGGACGTACGACAATGGCAATTGCTGGTAGTGTTACTCTCCTTGCTGCTGGTGTTCTGGGTGCTATAGCACCTACTGATTCCCTTGTGGCACTCATTATTGCACTAGCTTTACTAGGACTCGGCTGGAACTTTGGTTTAATTAGTGGAACAGCACTGATTGTCGATTCAACACAGCCATCCACTCGTGCAAAGACGCAAGGATCTGTAGATGTCTTTATAGCTTTGGGTGGGGCAATTGGGAGGGCTTTCCGGGATCGTTTTAGCACAATTGGGTTACGCGACACTCTCGCTTGCTGGAGGTGTCATTTCACTATTGCTTATTCCAGTCGTTATTTGGTTCCGTCGTAATCAAAAACCTGTCATTTAATTGATGGGTGTATTCACAAAATGATTTAACCAAGAACACTCGTGACTTTAGTCAAGAGTGATTTAGAATATTTTTACAAGTTGCCTCAGGAGACTGTATAATAAATAAAAACAGCTGATGAACAAATGTCTTTGGAGGTTATTATGAATGAAAAAGTACGTGTTGTAGGAGCAGTTATTGTAGAGAATGGAAAAATTTTATGTGCACAAAGAGGTCCTGGCAAGGCTCTGGCTGCTCTGTGGGAGTTTCCAGGTGGGAAAATCGAGTCTAATGAAACGCCTGAACAGGCTTTGGTACGTGAGATTCGTGAAGAGATGCTTTGCCAAATCGAGATTGGTAATCAGGTAGAGCGGACGGTTCATGAGTATGATTTTGCGACGATCGATTTGACAACGTTTTATTGCAAGTTGATCGAAGGAAAACCCACATTAACGGAACATGTCAGAATTGAGTGGTTAAGTCCAGATGAGTTAGATACGCTTGAGTGGGCCCCAGCCGATATTCCGACTATCCAGAAGCTTGCGTCAGGAGAAACAATTCACCAGTAATGACCTAAACCAATTTGGTAAAGTAATTATCGAAGGGGCGGGGAGGGGAATTCCCCTCCTGAAGATGTCGGAGGTAACTACCGATACGAGGAATTTCTGGTAATTATTTCTGACCCCAACCACCCCGAACATTACGACTTGCTTCAATGGGGGCAAATGTAAGGTTATCAGAATTTTGACATTGATTACATAAACAAAGAACTGAAATTAAAATCAACTAGATTCTAAAGTTAGCATCTATAGGATGTCCTTGAATCTTTTAGTAGATGAACAGTACGGCACTTGAATTGGAGGAATTGTAAATGGAGATTGGTATAAGTACGTTTGTAGAAACAACACCGGACGTTCAAACCGGTGAAGTGATAAGTCATGCTCAACGATTGCGTGAAGTTGTAGAGGAAATAGTACTTGCTGATCAGGTAGGGTTGGATGTCTTTGGTGTTGGCGAGCATCACCGCAAAGATTTTGCTGCATCGTCACCTGCAGTAGTCCTAGCTGCGGCAGCTTCACAGACGAAGCGAATCAGGTTAACAAGTGCGGTAACGGTACTTTCTTCCGCTGATCCAGTACGCGTATTCCAAGATTTTGCTACAGTTGACGGTATTTCGAACGGTCGAGCAGAGATCATGGCTGGCCGCGGCTCTTTCGTCGAATCGTTTCCGCTGTTTGGTTATGATCTCCAAGACTATGAAGAGTTATTTGATGAGAAGCTGGAGTTGTTGTTGAAATTACGAGATTCCGAAAAAGTGACGTGGAAAGGTGGGCATCGACCGGCAATTAACAATCTAGGTGTTTATCCGCGCCCAGTGCAAAATCCTTTGCCAGTTTGGATTGGGAGCGGGGGTAATTCGGAATCGGTCATTCGCGCCGGTGTGCTCGGATTACCGCTAGTCTTAGCGATTATCGGAGGAAGTCCGGTGCAGTTTGCAGCGCTCGTAAAGCTCTATAAAAGAGCGGCAACTAAAGCAGGCCATGATATATCGAAGTTGCCGGTTGCCTCGCATTCGCACGGTTTCATCGCCGAGGATACCGAGACCGCGGCTGACAAATTTTTTCCTTCAACCCAACATGTCATGAATGTACTTGGCAAAGAGCGTGGATGGGGGCATTACGATCGTTCGAGTTTTGATGCAGCACGTAGTTTTGAAGGGGCGTTGTACGTTGGAGACTCGAAAACAGTTGCTGAGAAAATTATTCATCTACGCAAGAACGTAGGAATAACCCGTTTTTTTCTGCACGTACCGGTTGGAACAATGCCTCATGATGATGTTATGAGAACCATTGAGCTGTTAGGAAAAGAAGTGGCTCCAATGGTTAAGGATGAAATATCTAGATGGGAAGCAAGCGGCGAGTAAAGAAGTTAACATGTGACAACCTAAATATCGTTAGTTTAAATGAATCTTGCAGTCGCATGAAGTTGGAAAAAATTAGTACTGAACTGATAATTTCCCTATAAAAAAAGTAAATAGAAAGACGCATGAATTCCATAATGGAATCATGCGTCTTTTTGTTATTACCAAAAAAATTAGTAATAGTTCAAAGCATTAATCTAAGATGTCTTCTAGTGAATGAGCGACTTGGATAAATTGGAGCTTTGTGTCACTCGGAATATGAGCAACCCCCGAACCACCTAAATAGAATTTGGTCTGACTCTTTGAGGCAAATTGGTCTAATTTACTCAGTACTAGAGGGTTTTTTTCAAAAGGGAAGCTGGTAATGATAGAAAGCATAACTTTCTCTGGTTTTAATTTCTTAATCATAGCTTCAATCGCCCCTGGTGCCGGAGAAGCTCCTAACAAAATTGTATTCCATCCTTTCAACATGGTTTGCAGAAGATTGATGAGGAGAGGTATATCGTGTTGTTCATAAGGGAGGCAAGCTCCAAGTAGAGTTGGTGCCTGACTTTTGACGGGAAAATTTCTCCGTAATTGAACAAGATAATCTCTTACAACAAGGCTTGATAATGACTCTTGATATTCTCCCCACTCGCCTCTTTCCCAGCGGCCGCCAACCTCTGTGAGAAAAGGTAAAACAACATATTGAAGAAAATTGGCTAAGCCATTTTGATAATAGGCATCCTGTAATATCATATTCATCCCAAGATCATTGCACTCTGTTCCTTCACGCAATAGATTTAAGACAATCTCATTTCTTATTTGTGGTTTTTTGACTGGTCGTATTTTAGTTGGGATTTGGATGTCTTTATTAAGTTCAGTTTTTTCAACAAGACTAGCTGCACGTTTAATCGAATGACCTTCTTCGACCAAGTACTTGGTATTGAGTAAGGTTTTTATATCATTTTCACTATAACATCGATATCCATTGTCTAACCTTATAGGTTTGACAAGTTGATAACGTTCTTCCCACTTCCGGATCAACTGTTTGGAGAGTCCAGTTAGTTGTGAGGCTTGTTTTATTGAGTAAGAATGTTGATCCAAGTGCTTCCCGTCCCTTCTGTTAAAGAAAATATCGATACGTTATACATATCATCTCAAATATATTATAGCAAATAATAGAAAATATAGAAACCCTAAACATTATACAAACGTTTGACAAAATAAAGAAAATTTGATATAAACTTATTAAGAATATAAAAAAAATTAAAAGTAAAATCATTCAATTTTATTTAGCAGTAACGAGTTTCTAAGAAGCGCATGGAAGAAGAATTGCTAGAATGGGAGACATGTTATGAAAAACCAACAAGGTAAACGACGAATTGCAGTCATAGGAGCAGGGGTAGCTGGTATCGTTGCGTCCTATATTTTACAACGTAAATATGATGTGTCGCTGTTTGAAAAAAATCATTATCTGGGAGGGCATACGAACACTGTCGTTATCGAAGCTGGGCCTGACAAAGGCTTGCCAGTCGATACAGGTTTTATCGTACTTAATGACAAAACATATCCATTGTTCAACCAGTTTTTGAATCAGCTGAATGTTAAAACGAGGACCAGCGATATGTCTTTCAGCTATTATGATCAGCGAGATCAATTTCAATTTGCTGGCACAAATTTGAATGGTCTTTTTGCTCAAAGAAAACATTTTTTTAGTCCATCATTCTATCAATTACTCGCAGGAATTATAAAATTTAGCAAACACGCATTGAATGATTTGGAGAATAATAGATTTAATGGGGAGACCTTAGGTCAGTACATCGAACGAATAAAAATACCAGATATAAGCACACAGCGATACTTGATACCGATGGGCGGAGCGATATGGTCAGCCTCGGAAAAAGACATATTGGATTATCCAGCAGAAAGTTTTGTCCGTTTTTTTAAGAATCATGGCTTGTTGTCACTTAAGGATATACCGGAATGGAAGACGGTTGTAGGTGGAAGTCACTCCTACGTCAAAGCCTTTGAAGAACAATTCAGCGGACAAATTCATTTAAATGCTGAAATTGATTTTGTTCGGAGAGAGGATGAACAGATTATCCTACGTATGTCTGATGGAACTGAACAGTGTTACGATGACGTTGTTTTGGCAACGCATGCCGATGAAAGTTTGCGCTTGCTTTTTGATCCTACAGATGAAGAAAAAAAGCGCCTAGGAGCTTGGAGCTATTCAAAAAACCATACTATTCTGCATACAGATACCTCTGTATTGCCAAAATTGAAGCGAGCGTGGGCGTCATGGAATTACATTCGTCACGATGATCAAGGGCAGTCTGGTTCTGTAACGTACCATATGAATCGGTTGCAGGGGCTAAATACGAAACAAGACTATTGTGTCACTTTAAATGGTAGTCAACTGATTTCCCCAGACAAAATAATTAAGGAAATGATTTATACGCACCCTATTTTTACAAATGAGTCATTGAATTCACAGGCGGGTTTACCACACTTAAATGGTAAAAATAATACGTATTTTTGCGGAAGTTATTTTGGTTACGGTTTTCATGAAGATGCAGTGAAATCTGCTGTCGATGTAGCGAGGAAAATGGGTTTGAGTCTATGAAAACAAAACTTTACGCTGGAGAAATGATGCATAAACGGATACAGCCTGTTGAACACAAATTTAACTATCCTATTTATTTTATGTCGATAGATCTAGATGAATTAGCTCAACAACAAGCATTTTTCAGCTACAACAAATTTAATATCCTATCTATTTACGATCGAGATTATTTACGGGGTCAAGGGACAATCAAGGAAAAACTGCAACACAGCTTACGAGTGGCTAATAAACCATACGTTGAAACAATATCAAAGGTTGAATTACTTACCATGCCCCGTTATTTAAATTATGTCTTTAATCCCGTTAGCTTTTTCTATTGCTATGACACTAACAAACAACTAGTTTGTGTAGTGGTTGAAGTGAGCAATACTTTCGGGGAAAAACATCTTTATTTCTTGGATAATGACAATCAGCGCTTACAAGCTACTCAACCGCAGCTGAAGAATAAGGAAATTTACGATTTACCAATTATGCAATTTCAAGAAAATAAAAATTTTCATGTTTCCCCCTTTAATAATCTCGACGGAGTATACCACTTTAAGCTCACCCAGTTAACTAATAAGGTGAGCATTGATATCGATTTGCATCAGCAAGATAAACTCAAATTGGCAACACGTTTACAAGTAAATGCGGTTCCGTTAACAAAATTGACTTTACTAGCTCATCTACTAAAGTTTCCTTTTACAGCATCTATTGCTATGCCGCGTATTTTGTTTCAGGCGGCTCAACTATTATACCGAAAAGGAGTGAAGGTACAAATGAAACCAAGATTATCTAGCCCAATGACTTTTTCTACCGTAAAGCCTTCTGTACTTGTGTCTTTACGTATGCGTTTGGTTTTTAAATATCTGAGTAACTTGAAAATAGGTGCGATTGTAGTATCGTTACCTGACTGGAGCGAAGAAGTATTTGGCGATGTTGACGCCAAATTTAAAGTAAAAATTGAAATTCATGATTACAACTTTTTTTCTAATGTGATGAAAAATGGCGATATTGGCCTTGGAGAATCTTACATGAAAGGCCATTGGTCTTGTTCTGATTTGACGAGTTTATTTCGTTTGTTTCTAGTCAATCGGGACCATTTAAATCACACCTCGGTTGGAAGGAATTGGATCAATAATAAACTGATTCGTATTAAACATACGCTTCGCCGCAACAGCTTATCTGGAAGCAGTAAAAATATTCGTGCACATTATGATTTAAACAATCAATTTTTTGAAGCGTTTTTGGATGATAGTATGACGTATTCTTCAGGTATCTATGATCACCCAAATCAAACACTAGAACAGGCTCAAGTAAACAAATTGCAAGCGATCATTCAAAAGGCACAAATCGGTCCCGAAGATCACGTTTTGGAAATAGGTTCAGGTTGGGGCAGCTTTGCTTTGGAAGCTGTGAAAACAACTGGCTGTCGAGTGACCTCTGTAACATTGTCTGAAGAGCAATTGAAATATGCAAGAGAAAAAGTTGAAAAGGAAGGCTTGTCAGATCGTATTGATTTTCAACTGTGTGATTATCGAAACATAACGGGGTCCTTTGATAAAATTGTTTCGATTGAAATGTTTGAAGCGGTTGGACATGAATATTATGGTGAGTTTTTTAAGATTTGTGACCGGCTTTTGAAACCAAATGGACTTTTTGTTATGCAGGTGATAACGATCGCAGACCAGTATTACGAGAATTATCGCCGTTCAACGGATTGGATACAAGCTTATATATTTCCAGGTGGAATAGTACCATCGTTGACGGCGATGACAAAAGCGATGACCAAAGATTCGGCGTTGGTCGTTGACGGCGTAGATAATATCGGGATGGATTATGCGCGAACGTTACAAGCTTGGAAAGCTCGTTTTTTTGAACAAACAGCTGAAATCAAAGCATTAGGTTTTGATGACGATTTTTTCCGGATGTGGGAATATTACTTGTGTTATTGCGAAGCAGGCTTTTTAACTCGCCAACTTGGTGTCTATCAGATGGTCATGTCAAGGCCAAATGAAACAATAGCTAATATAGAACAAAAAGCAAATTGAAGATTTTATTACTCAAATAAGTGAATTTCATAATATTCATAAATTAGCTACACTTAGTGGCGGAGAATTTGGATGATGAAATTCACTGAAAAACTTTAATTGGAAAAGGGGATTTATGCGATGATGCATTTTATTAAAGTTTACGCTATTGCGATTGTGATATTCTTTTTGATAGATATGCTTTGGTTAGGTGTAATTGCCAAGGATTTTTATCGGGAGCAACTAGGGACGATGATGAAAACAGAGTTTAATTGGATCGCGGCATTTTCATTTTATTTTCTTTTTATTGCTGCACTCGTATTTTTTGTAATCAATCCAGCGTTAGCAAATGAAAGCTGGAGATATGCCTTGTTTGCAGGTGCTTTTTTTGGGCTAGTTACTTATGCAACCTATGATTTAACAAATTTAGCAACACTGAATAATTGGCCATTGAAGATGACGATAGTAGATTTGATTTGGGGAACGGTGTTAGGAGGCTCAACATCGACAATCACTTACCTAATCGCTAAAAAGTTTTTTTTTTAAGACTTGATTTTCTGGCGATACAGAAGAAGACCACAAGGGGAAAAGGTGCCTGTCCCCTTGTGGTCATTTTTTGGGCAAAAAAAAATTTTTCGAAACTAATGCTTGAAAACGCATACAATTGATGGTATTCTAAATTTACAAGAACATCCGAAACGTTTTGGAGGAATGGTTGATGAGTACAATAAAGGATATTGCAAAAATAGCTGGAGTGTCAGTTACAACCGTTTCTCGAGCATTAAATGGTTATTCTGATGTTAATGAAAATACAAGAAAAAAAATAAAACAGATTGCAGTTGACTTGAATTACAGTCCAAATGTATTAGCTAGGAGCTTAGTCACAAATAAAACAAAGACAATTGGGCTACTAGTTTCTGGGATGAAGATGGAAAGCATTAAAGATAATTTCACTTATGAAATTCTTTGTGGAATAAATGATACGACGGCAAATTTAGACTACGATTTAATCTTTTTTAGCACAAGTACATCAAACCAAAAAGTGAAATCGTATGCTCAACTTTGCAGGGAACGTAAAGTCGATGGGGTTATTATTCAAGGAATAAAAACAGATGACCCGTATCTTCAAGAAGTAATTGACAGTGAAATTCCATGTGTCTTAGTGGATATACCAATAGAAGGTTCAAGTGTTGGTTATGTAACAACCGACAATGTATTAGGGGCAAAAAATATAACAAATTATCTTTTGAAATTAGGACATCGCCATATTGGGATGGTAAACGGACATAATCGGGCATTTGTAAGTCAGCAGCGTCTAGAAGGTTATCGAATAGCTTTAACTGAAGCTAACCTGACTTTTAATTGGTCATATGTTGTCAATGGTGCTTTTGATGAGGACGAAGCTTATAAAAGTGCAAGAAAGCTTTTGATCGATTTGCCTGAGTTAACAGCAATCATTTGTGCAAGTGATTTAATGGCACTAGGAGTATTAAAAGCTGCAAAAGAATTAGGTGTGTCTGTTCCTGAGGAACTTTCTGTAACAGGATATGATGATATTACCTTGGCATCTTATGTAACGCCAAAACTAACGACTGTTGCTCAAAATAAGTATTTAATGGGACAAAAGGCTACCGAATTGGTAGTGGCAATGCTCCAAGGAGATACAGGTGAGCGAAAGATTATTCTTGATACAGAGTTAAAAGTAAGAGAGTCAACAGCTAAGGTAAGAGGAGAATAGAGTGTATACTCTTTAGTCCTTTATAAAAAATCCGAAACGTTTCGGATAAACTGGTTTTGGCAATTTCTACAGTTATTTTTATCAAAATGCCTGAACGTTTCAGGAAGAAAGTAATTAAATTAAGGAGTGTTTATATTGTTAAATTATCATTCAGGTTCGAGTGAAACAAAAGGATGGATCGTAAGTGAAACAGAATTTAAACCTGAAGTTCAAGGTAAATGTGAGGCGATTATGTCGCTTGGAAATGGATATCTTGGCCTTCGTTCATCAACAGAGGAACCTTATCTAGGTCAAGTAAGAAATTTATTTGTTGCTGGAACTTTCAACAAATTTGATGAGCAAGAAGTAACAGAACTACCTAATGCTGCTGATATTGTTGAATTAAATATAACATTGAATGAAGAAAAATTTTCATTGGAAAAAGGCAAACTATTAGAATACCGGCGTGATCTTAATTTGCGAACGGGTGAATTAGAGCGTGAAATCGTCTGGGAAAGTCCTAAAGGTCAAAGTTATCGCCTTCTTTTCAAACGCTTTGTTTCGTTAAATAACCTTCGGCTTATTTGTTTAAAGCTTGAAGTTACTCCACTTTCAGAAGAGGTCGAAATTAATATTGCTTCTGGGATAAATGCTCAAGTGACAAACTCTGGTGTTCAACATTTTCATGAAGGTGAGAAAAGAATTTTTGATAATCAATACATTCAGCTTTTGCAGCAAACAACAGAGTCGAAAATTGATTTTGTACTTAATTCAGTACACGTTTGGAAAATCAAGGGCTCAAAGCTAGAGATTGATCCCAAATTGGTTATGGACCGACGTAAAGTATTTGTAGAAGGAAACGTAACTGTTGCTAAAGGCGAAACGGTTTCGTTCGAAAAAATAAGTAATATTTATACAAGTAGAGATAAAGAGTATGACAACGATAACTATACACTAGAAGTTATGCGTAAAAATGCTCTTTGTAACTTAAAAGAAGAAACTGTTAAAGGATATGATGAGCTATTTTTTGAGAGTGTTACAGAGTGGGAGCAACGTTGGGCGCAGATGGAAATTAAAGTGGAGAGTGAAAATGAATTTGACCAACTTGCCATTCGTTTTGCCCACTATCACTTGATCACTATGGCTCCAGGACACGATAATCGCTTTGGAATTGCGGCTAAAGGTTTATCGGGTGAAGGATATAAAGGACATTCGTTCTGGGATACAGAGATTTTTATTCTCCCATTCTTTACTTATACGTACCCAGAAACTGCTAGAAGATTACTAGAATATCGTTTCAATACCATTAATGGTGCACGTAAAAAGGCAAAAGATAATCACTATGAAGGTGCGATGTATTCTTGGGAATCTGCCTTTTCTGGAGAAGAAGTAACGCCAGTTTGGGGTGGTGTCGACATTGTTTCAGGAAAAGCAACGAAGATTTGGTCTGGTTTTATTGAGCAACACATTACTTCTGATATCGCCTTTGCGGTTTGGCAATATTACAAGATTACTGGCGATCAAAATTTCATGGATCAGTTTGGTTATGAAATACTGTTTGAGACGGCAACGTTTTGGACTAGTCGCTTAGAGTGGAATGACGAACAGAACCGCTATCATATAAATGAGGTCATTGGTCCCGATGAATACAAAGAGCATATTGATAACAATGCGTTCACAAACTACATGGCTCATCAAAATATCGAGTTAGCCATCACCTATTACCAGCAGCTTCAAGAAGAAAATAGAGAACTGTTTAATGAGCTTAATCACAAGCTTCGATTAGAACAGTCGTTTCAAAAGTGGCAAAGTAAAATCGGGAAAATATATTTACCACAACCTAGAGAGAAAGATTTAGTTGTGCCACAAGATGATACTTATCTTCAAAAAGAAATTATTGATTTAACAAAATATAAAAATCAAATTCATGTAGGATCTATGTTTGAAGATTATAACTTAGAACAAGTTAATAATATTCAAGTTTCAAAGCAAGCAGATATTATGATCTTGTTCTATTTACTAGAAAATAAGTTTTCTAATCAGATAAAGCGCGCGAATTGGAATTACTATGAACCGAAGACATTACATGATTCTTCGTTAAGTCTAGCGAGTCATTGTATCCTTGCTTCTGATATGGATGACAGAGACTTAGCGTACTCATTATTTGAAAGAGCAGCAAAAATTGATTTAGGGCCAAATATGAAAACGTCCGACCATGGCATACACACGGCGTCTATCGGCGGGATTTGGCAGGCTGTTGTTTGTGGCTTTGGTGGCGTAAGGATGTTAGGCGGTGAGCTGCGTATTAATGCAAAGCTACCTGAGAAATGGAGCCATTTAGTTTTTCCGATTTATTGGCAAGACGATCGTCTCGAGGTAGATGTTACTCGTGAAGGAATAGTAATCCGAAACGTTACGAAGAAAAATACAGAAATTCAATTATCTATTCATGGTAAAGAGTATATATTGTCAGATATGTTACAAGTAAAGTTTTAAACGTAAAAACTCACCTATTTTTCGAAGGTACTCAAGAATAAAATCTGGAGCATAGTTTAGGTATCTTCGAATTTATGAAAGGACTGAAAGAAATGAAAGAACTGAAGGCTGTGATTTTTGACTTAGATGGAGTAATAACGGATACAGCCCAGCAGCACTATCTCGCTTGGAAGCAGCTGGCCGATGAGCTTGGAATACCTTTTGATAAAAACTTCAATGAAAAATTAAAAGGTGTAAGTCGAATGGAATCGTTACAACTGATTTTAGAGAATGGAAATCTTCAAGACAGTTACACAAAAGAGGAAAAATTGGTGTTTGCAATTAAAAAAAACGATCATTACAAACAACTGATTGAAGAAATAACCCCAACCGATATTCTGCCTGGGATGAAAGAGCTTCTCCAACAATTACGAGATCATCACATAAAGATTGGCTTGGCTTCAGCAAGTAAGAATGCTCTTACTGTTTTAAATAGATTAAAATTGACAGAGTTTTTCGACACAATTATCGATGCTAGCATGGTCGTTAACGGGAAACCAGATCCGGAAATTTTCCTAAAAGCAGCCAGCGCCTTAAGAGTTGAGGTAGATCAATGTGTAGGAATTGAAGACGCAGAAGCAGGAGTACAATCAATTAAATCTGCAGGGATTTTTGCGGTTGGTGTAGGTAGCCCTGAAGCGATGGCCAAAGCCGATATCATCGTCCAAGATACGAAAGAAATAACCCTGGATTTTATTAAAGAACGTTTTCAATAGAGTGAATTTGATAATGATAATATTTTAGCCGCATCTAGCTACAGCTAGTGGTGCTAAATCAGTATTGTGAAACTAATTAAATAACATCAAAAACAACTTTTTTACTGCAATCTATTACTTACGTTTTGAGGAGGAATTAAACATTCCTCTTTAAATAAAAAAAGGAAAATGGAAGGGGTAAATTAAAATGTCTATGAAAAAATGGTTTAGGTCAATTGGTGTTGCGTCATTACTGGTTGGTATGCTCGCTGCTTGTGGAGGAAACGATACTAGCACTTCAAATGAGACATCTAAAGATAACGGTAACGGTGATAACAGCAATGAAGAAGTGGTGGAAATTATCTTAAGTGGTTGGGGAGGTAATCCAGAAGAAACAACTCTATTAGCTGAAACACTTGAAGCTTTCGAGGATAAATATCCAAATATTAAAGTAAAACATGATATTATTTCTGATCAATACATGGATGTCTTGCAAACGCGATTAATTGGTGGCGAGGCAGCTGACGTCTTTTATCTAGATGCATTTGAAGCGCCGGCATTAATCGAATCAGGTGTACTTGAACCATTGGATCAATATGTGACGGCTGATTTTGATATTGATGATTTTGAAAAACCAATGTTAGAAGCTTTCCAAGAAGATGGAGTTACTTATGGTTTTCCGAAAGACTATTCTACTATAGCGCTTTTTTATAACAAAACGATGCTAGCAGAAGCTAATGTAGAAGTGCCGACAACTTGGGAAGAATTTCGTCAAGCGGCGATTGAATTAACACAAGGTACAGAAGTGTATGGATTTGGTGCAGCGCCTGAATTAGCTCGTGCCTATTATATTGGAGAATCAAAAGGTGGAAAAATTGTCACTGATAATCAAGCATCTTTTGGTGATGACAGAGTAATCGAAGCTTTACAACCTATTGTTGATATGAGAAATGTCGATAAATCAGCCGCTCAACCGAGTGAAGTTGGTTCAGGTTGGGGTGGCGAAATGTTCGGTCAAGGAAAAGCTGCCATGGTTATTGAAGGGAATTGGGCAATTCCATTTATCGAAAACAACTTCTCGGAAATTGATTTCGGTACAGCGGAAGTTCCAACAATCGACGGTCAAAAAGGAACAATGGCTTACACAGTTGCTTATGTCATGAACAAAGAATCAGACAAGAAAGAAGCTGCTTGGAAATTAATTGAATTTTTAACAGGTAAAGAAGGAATGGAGATCTGGACTAGTAAAGGTTTTGCCTTGCCGACACGGATATCCGTAGCAGAAACACTTGGTTGGGATTTAGATGAAAAGCGTGCTGCGATCGTAGCGGGAGCTCCATATGCTACAGTTTGGCAACAAGGAACAAACTTGCCAATTATTAATCAAAACTTTAACAACCAATTTTTAAGTGCTTTCATTGGACAACGTCCTTTAGACGAATCATTGAAAGAAGCAGAAGAAATTGCCAATCGTGAAATTAACAGATAATAAAGTTAGTTAATGAATGATTTTCATAATGCAAATTCTACGACACTAGGTGAAGCTTAATGTGGCTAGTTTATTGATATTATGAAATTTACTCTAATAGTAAATTGATAGAAAAGTATGCTCTCAAAGGTGATTAAAACCTTTGGGAGACCCATACTGTATGCTTCTTTGTTGTGATGGAAACTAAGCCATTTCTTTCTTCATTAGAAAGAATTATATAGTTTTATAGTCCTAAGAAGGGGAGCGGCCACTTTGCAATCTATTTTTGAAAAATTCAAAATCAATAAAAGAAGGTTAAGAGATTCTGGACAGGCGTATTTTTTCCTAGCGCCGATGTTGTTTACATTAGGGTTATTTATGTTAGCACCAATTTTTTATGCTTTATTTCTTTCGTTTCATAAAGTTCAGTTACTTGGAGGGACGAGTTACGACTTTGTCGGAATTCAAAACTTTTTAAGTGTGTTTGATGACCATCGCGCACTTATTGCTCTACGAAATACATTAAAGTACGTCATCATTGTTGTTCCATTGCAAACAATACTAGCGCTCGTTTTAGCGGCGACATTAAATGCGGGTCTCAAGGGACAAGGTTTTTTCCGAATTGTTTATTTTCTACCAACGTTAACATCCTCTGCAGTATTAACTCTTATTTTTATGTGGATGTATAACCAAAATGGACTTGTTAATCATGTGTTAAGCTTTTTTAACCTACCAACTTACAATTGGATTGGTGATCCGCAGGTTGCGTTAACAGCGATCATGATCATGAATATTTGGTCAACAGCACCGTTTTTTATGACAATTTATTTAGCTGCGTTGCAAGGTGTGCCAGAATCTTTATATGAAGCAGCAGATCTTGATGGTGCAAATATATTCCAGAAATTTTTGTATATTACTGTACCAAGTTTAAGACCAGTGACATCTTTTGTTGTGATTATAGGAATTATTGGTACGTTCCAATTATTTGATCAATCTTATATTTTCTCTGGTGGATCAGGTGGTCCAGATAATTCCACTCTAACTGTTGTACTCTTAATTTATCAATATGCCTTTAGAACAATGGGGACAATGGGGTACGCTGCGGCATTAGCATTTTCTTTAGCTGTATTTATCCTGTCAGCAACGCTTATTCAACGTAAGCTTTCTAAAGAAGAGTCGATCTATTAAGAGGGAGGGGAAATATCATGGAAACAAAGATGAAAAAAATTGGAAGACTAATTTTATATATCATTTTAAGTACTTATGCGGTCATTACTGTAATTCCTTTTTTATGGGCGTTATCGTCATCATTTAAGTCGCTTGAGGAAATCCTTTCAGGTACGCTAAATTTTATTCCGAGAGATTTCACGTTAGATAATTATCGAGAAATTTTTATTAGACAACCACTGTTTGGGAGATGGTTATTCAACTCATTATTCATTGCCATTGTGGGAACAGCTTTAAATGTTCTCTTCAATTCAATGGCAGGCTATGCACTAGCCCGTCTAACCTTTCCAGGTAAAAAATCCATATTTATTCTTGTATTAGTAGTGTTAATGATTCCGGCTCAAGTTACGTTAATTCCAAACTATTTAATCTTAAAAGAGTTTGGTTGGTTAAATACTTATCAAGGGATGATTATACCAGGAATGGTTAATGCGACGTTCATCTTTATGATGCGCCAATTCTTCATCAACTTCCCTAAGGAGTTGGAAGAATCAGCTGAACTTGATGGACTCAGTCGAATTGGAACTTTCTTTAGAATTGTCTTACCACTGGCAAAGCCAGCGATTGCTGCCCAAATCATTTTCGTGTTTATGGGATTTTGGAACAATTTTATGCAGCCTCTGATCATCTTGTCAGATCCGAATATGTTCACGTTACCGTTAGGATTGAATAGTTTTAAAGGTCAATATATTTCCTTTTGGAATTATATCATGGCCGCATCGATGGTATTTACATTGCCAGTATTGTTAATTTATGCATTTTTTAATCGATATTTTATTAAAGGAATTACATTTACTGGTAGTAAGTAATAAATAACTTCTTTTCGGAAGATGATTTCTGTAAAGCGATCGCATGTTTTTTAGTTGCATGTTAAAGCTATGGGAAATCATCTTTTTTTAAGAGATGAAGTCATCATTTAATAAATTAGATATGGTGGAGGCTTAGGGATGTTAACTTTTGATCAAGAAATACAGTTTTCAAACAAGCGTAACGATATTCTAACTATAGGGGAATTACTTATAGACATGATATCGGCAGATTATGATGAAAATTTTGAATGTAATACGTATCATAAGTTTTTCGGAGGTTCACCTTCTAATATTGCGATGAACGTCAAAAAATTAGGTAGTAATTCTCAAGTGGCTGCAGCTGTCGGCAATGATGGATTTGGGAAGTTTTTAATTAATCAATTAACCAACGCTAGCATTGATACGAACTGTATTCAGCAGTTTGATTACGCCACAAGTATGGTAGTAGTAACAAAAAGTAAAAATAGTCCGGTACCAATTTTTTATCGTCAGGCAGACTATCAATTAGCCTACACAAGGGAAATAGAAGAGGCTTTAATGAATTCTAAAATTGTTCACTTTTCTTGCTGGCCTATTTCGAAAATGCCTGCACGAGATACGATTGAAAAAGTTATTAAAGTCGCTAGAGAAAAAAACTTGTTAATCGGATTCGACCCAAATGATGCTAGAATAAAAATAGGACAACCGAAATAGAGATATTTCCTAGATTAGTATAGAATAAAATTACTAAACTAGGGGGGAACTATTTATGGGGAATCGAGGTAAAAGTTATAGTGCTGAGTTTAAGCAAGACGCTGTTAATCACTATTATTCATCTGATAAAAGCATTGAACAAGTCGCAAAGGACTTGAAGATAGGTCACTCCACTTTAAGCAAGTGGGTCAAAGCTGCAAAAGAAAATGATGGTGTAGTTAACCACAGAGGATCAGGTAATTTTAATTCAGATTCAGAGAAGGAAGTTGCCCGTCTAAAGAAAGAATTAAAGGACTCAAAGGATGCCTTAGAAATCTTAAAAAAGGCTATCGGCATACTGAACAATTAACAGAGTCTATTTTTAAAGAAACAATGGACTTATCGAAGGAGCGCAAGATATCTGTTAACAGTGTGCTTAAACTTTTAGACGTTTCTTCATCAGGATATTATAGCTGGTCTAAGAGATCAATATCTAATCAAGAAAAAAGGAAACAAGCCATAAAAACGGAAATAATAAAGATTTACAATGAATCTCATCAAATATATGGAGCACCTAAAATAGCTTCCATACTTCAGTCAAGAGGCCATGAGATAACAACGAAGACCGTGGGTAACTACATGAGAGAAGAAGGAATAAAAGCCATCTGGGTTCGCCCATATGTGAGAACAACCATTGATCCTGACTTCGACAATAAGCTTAAAAACATTTTAAATAGAGACTTCAGACCACCAGTAGCAAATGCCGTTTGGGTCACAGATATAACTTATATTCACACAGTAATTGGATTTGTCTACTTAACTAGTGTCATGGATCTATATTCAAGAAAAATAATAGGTTGGGAGCTATCGGATAGTTTATCCACAGAACATGTACTAAAAGCTCTTGAGAAAGCCAAGAAAAACCGTAAAATCAGTCTACCCGTGGTTATACACAGTGACCGTGGATGCCAATACGTATCTAAAAACTATATTGAAGCTACACCAGCTGCAAACTTTGTCCGCAGCTATTCACGCAAGGGGAATCCATGGGACAATGCATGTATAGAGTCATTTCATGCCTTAATTAAACGAGAATGGATTAACCGTTATGTCATTAAAAACCTTAAACACGCGCATGAACTAGTGTTTGAGTATATAGAAACATTTTACAACACCGTCAGGATCCATGAATATTGTGGTATGAAGTCACCGTATGACTACGAAAACGCTTTCGTAAGTTAAATCATTAAAGTTTTGTAGTTTCGAAAAAATTATTCAACTAGGAAATTTCTATATTTAACTTGTCCGAATTCTTGACATAGAACCAAAATTATCATCCACTGATCTGGGAGAATGGTGAAGATGGCCTTGAGTATGTGAAATCAATCATAAGTAAAGTTGATATTGTGAAGCCTTCTGAAGACGATGCAAAAAGATTGTTTGGTGAGGATTCGCATGAAAATCAAATAGAGAAGTTTTTAAAGCTCGGTGCGAAGCTAGTCATCATGACCCTAGGCAAAGATGGTGCGATTGTTTCTAATGGAACCGAGACAATTAGCTTTCCTTCTCTAGCGAAAGAGGTCGTCGATAGTACAGGAGCGGGTGATGCTTTTTGGTCAGGCTTTTATGCGGCGGTAGTTAAAGGCTATCCGATTAGAGAAGCACTGAAACTAGGTTTTGCCGTTAGTGCTTTTAAATTAAAGTTTTCAGGTTCAGTTGTAGATTTACCAAAGCTTGAAGATTTAAAAAGGCTTTATCATATTTAGGAGGCTTAGAAAACATGGCTGTAAAAAATCAAGTACAATTGATCACTTATCCGGATTCAATGGGTGGAGATTTAAAGGCTCTCAATCATGTGCTTTTAAAATATTTTCCTAGTATTTTTAAAGGTGGGGTTCACATTCTTCCACCATTTCCATCTTCAGGAGACCGTGGATTTGCGCCGTTGACATATTTAGAAATTGATCCGAAGTTTGGTAGTTGGGATGATATTAAAGCGATAGGCGAAAATTTTGATCTACTAGTAGATCTTATGGTGAACCATATTTCTAGAAAATCTCCTTATTTTCAAGACTTTCTCCAAAAAGGACGACAGTCTGAGTATGCCGATTTATTTATTACTTTAGATAAAATTTGGGATGATGGGAAGCCAGTAAAAGTCGATATCGACAAAATGTTTTTACGTCGACCATTGCCATATTCGACGTTTACGATAAAAGAAACTGGTGAGGAAGAAAAGGTCTGGACGACATTTGGAAAGTCGGACCCTTCTGAGCAAATTGATTTTGATATCAATTCAGATCAAGTAAAACAACTGTTTAGGGACTTTTTTTTAAATTTCAAGAAACAGAACGTTAAAATTGTCAGATTGGATGCTGTTGGATATATTATAAAAAAGCTAGGTACTAGCTGCTTTTTTGTAGAGCCAGAAATCTATGAGTTTCTTGATTGGATTATCGAACTTGCTGAATCATTAAAAATAGAATTGCTTCCTGAAGTACATGCTCATTCCTCAATTCAATACAAGTTGGCTGAGCACGGTTGTTGGATTTATGATTTCATCTTGCCATATAGAATACTGGATGCATTAATTAATAAGTCGAGCGTTGATCTTTGTCATTATCTTAATAATCGTCCTGAGAAGCAGTTTACAATGCTAGACTGTCATGATGGCATTCCTGTTAAACCAGACCTAGATGATCATATTGATACAAAAGATGCGAGAAAGTTAGTTGATGTATGTTTAGAAAGAGGCTCAAACCTTAGCCTTATTTTATCAGCTGAACACAAAGCGGAGGATGGGTTTGATGTGCATCAAATAAGATGTACCTATTACTCGGTTCTTAACGGCGTTGATGATGACTATTTAGCGGCGAGAGCGATCCAATTTTTCACACCGGGTATACCTCAAGTGTATTACGTCGGTTTACTGGCTGGGGAAAATGATTATGAAAATATGAAGGTAACTGGTGATGGTCGTGAAATCAATCGTCATAATTATACTATTGAGGAAATCGAACACTCCCTTGAAAAAGACGTTGTTCAAAGACTTCTAAAACTGATCCGTTTTAGAAATGAGTATGATGCTTTTAATGGCGAGTTTAAGGTTTTAAAATCTGCTAATGATGAAATTAGACTTTCATGGCAAAAAGATAAAAAAAGTTGTCTGTTGTTTATTGATCTAAAAACGAGGAAGTCTATCATCGATTATGTTGATGATAGTGGTAATTTAGCTCAATATTTTGTTTAAATGAGCCTGAACTTAATTGAGTTGAGAAAAAACGTTAAGGATAAGTGAACACAGTAATCTATACCGTTTTAGTGGACCCTATTAGTTGGCATGAGAATTTCCAGTTTTTTTATAAAAATAGTATGTGTGAATTTCATAATACTAATAAACTAGCCACATCAAGCTACCGTGGCACCGAAATGGCATTATGAAATTCATACATGTTTTAATATTTTTTCACAACACCCATTTTCGTATGGCCTTTGCCACGCCGTCTTCAAGATTAGACGCTGTAACCCAATCAGCTGAATCTTTTACAAATTGTTGTGCATTTCCCATTGCTACACCAACGCCAGATTCTTTAATCATTGCTAGATCATTGAGACTATCTCCCATCGCAAGAACTTGGTCCATTTTTATACCAATTCGTTTGCATACCTTTTCCAAGGCTTTGGCTTTGTTGACACCGGCGGCATTAATTTCAAGATTTATTGGACTAGAGTTACTAATTTCAAGCGCTTGATTTTGTATTAGCTCATCAAATATAGTTTGTCTTATTTTATCATCCTGAATTTCAAAACCGAACTTCATCCACTCATGGACTGAAAAGTCTTCTGGGAATTCCTCTCTCCAGACATCGCCAACAGATGCGGCCCAACACTTTACTTCGTGTTTTTGTTTTAACCGCCACATATGTTCGATATACTCCGCGCCAAGTAACTGCCTTTCAACAAGTTTTCCAGTCTCATCCCATATTTCACTACCATTAACTGTGATTAAATAAGAATGAAGTGAAAGTGAATCAACTAATTCTTTACAAGTCATACTTGTTCTCCCTGTACTAATTACGATATGGACACCTTTTTCCTGAGCTTCCTTAATCGCTTTCCGATTCTCCGCTGAGATCTCATGGCGATCATTTAAGAGTGTTCCATCCATATCAATGGCAATCAATTTAATCGATTTTCTGTTTTGTTTTGACTGTTCCATAATTCGTCTCCTAACGGCTACCGTTTTTTGTATTTTAACAGATGAAATTGGTCTTTGCACTCTCCAATCTAGAAATGTAAATAAAAAATGACAAATAACTTGTGACTTGATGTAAAATGTAGAAAGATGTCAGATAACTGTACTCACTTTGAATAAGGAAGTGACCTATTGAGAAACAAATCAATTACTAAACGGATTATTCTTATGATGATTTTTTCATTACTATTTTTTATTATTGGCTTAAGCGCTGCTGTGATAAGAAGTGCTGAACGAGAATATTTAAGCGTGGCTCTTAATAATTCTGGCTCTGGAAGTATGCGAACGATGTTAATTGCTAACTATGCACAGCAACTAGCTGACCTAGATAAACTAAACGATGTCGATGGTCTCAATAAAACGAGAAAAATATTTGAATCAGAATTAGAACTTTATCAGCAATATTATCATGCGTTAATTAATGGGAATTCTGAATTAGGTATGAAGAAAATAGCCAACCAGGAAGTTATTGCTGAACTAGAGTTGTTAGGTCCTAAAATTAGTCTCTATATAAGTAGTGCCGAAAATATTATTATCAATGCAGATGATCAGGAAAGTATTGATTTTATTATCGCCAATGCAATGCCGATTAAAGATCTTTTTCAAAGTATTACCGTTCTTTTTCAAGTCAATAACGACTATCTAATTGTTCAGCAAAAACGCAATGCGCTGATTATGATAGTCTATGGCACTTTGATAACAGTGATCGGTCTTTTTATGACAAGAAAGCTAAAACTTCAAGAATTTCATGCATATAATGACTTTTTAACAAAATTAAAAAATCGCCACAGTCTTTTTGAATTCATAAAAAACAAATCGCCGTTGGATTACACGATCTATTTTATTGATTTAAATAAATTTAAAATTATCAATGATACATACGGTCATGAAACAGGAGATATAATTCTTGAGTGTGTTGCCAGTAGACTTATGAGTGTATTTGGTTCTGATACCCTTTATAGATATGGCGGAGATGAATTTATTGCGCTTCGTGAAGGGAACTTGATAAATGGTGATGAATTCGATTGTGATAATTCAATCGATAAAGATGTGAAGTTGGTTCGCCAAGCGTTGTCTGACCCAATTGTTGATTCTAGCGGAAGAAATCATTTTGTCGGATTAGCTATGGGCATCATCTCCCGAAATGTAGGCATAGAGGATTGGCATACGTTAATCAACTTATCGGATGATTTGATGTATGACAGCAAAAGTATCACAGGTAATGTCATTATTTATCGTAAAAAGAGCGATGTTGAGTTTAGAATTAATTTCATTAAAAATTTTGATCATGTATTTTCAAAAGGATTAATCAAATTCTCTTATCAACCAATCTACACTATTGTAGACAATTCAATCGTTCTCTACAACACTTTAAGCAGATGGGAAGATAATGACCGAGTATATAACGCAATTGAATTTATTCCTTTATTAAAAAGACGAGGTCATTTAACAGAATTAGATAAATACGCAATTAAAGAGATTGACCGCAATTATTTTATTGAACATGTAAGTATCACTTCAGAGCGAAACAATAGCAAGTATGCACTATCACTGGCGGAAGATACACTAATAAACGCAAAAACAAATGGATTTTTAGCTGTTGCTGAGTCGATAAAAATGCCTAAATCACAGGTTGTTATTAAGATTCAGGAAGAGTTTTTAATGGATGATAACATAAGCGAAACGATACTAAGGCTAAAAAATAGCGGATTTATTTTAGCGATTGATAATTTCACAGTGGATTTTTCGTTACGTGAATCGGTCAAATACAAAAATATTGACATCATAAAAATAGGGAATTCTATGGTATCGGCGCTAATGGCAGAAGAATACTCAAGAAATATGCTGAAGGAGTTTATAAAAATATTTGTTTCGATAGATAAAATGGTTGTAGTTGAGGGCATTCATACAGGAGCTGAATTGGACATACTAAAGTCTATTGATTCAAAAAATAACCGAAATATTCTATATTCGGATAACTTTTAAATATCGAGACAATACCCATCAATTTTCTTTAGTACGATTAAGTCTATCATCTGTCAACTATAGGTGTGAGAATCGGTAATTTTAGTAAAAAAAGTAAGAATAGATCTAAAGTTAGTTTTTATGGTCAAATCATAATGTCAGACTTGTCAATCGAATATTCGGTAATGTTTATACAAAGAATAATTTTATGAAAAAAAGATGCCGATAAGGCATCTTTTTTTCATTTATAATCATTTTTCAGAAATGGGTTGATTTTGTAGCAAGTGTATAATACCATGGTAGGTATATTAGTTTATTTTATTTGTACCGTGTAAATGTTATTAATGTCAATTTGAAAACCATTTGAAAGGAGTGGACACGTATGACACTTGAAATTATGATCACATTTGCTGTCTTATTATTAGCGATCACGCTATTTGTGACAGAAAAGCTTCGTACCGATCTTGTTGCCGTTCTTATTATGGTTATACTTCCATGGACCGGTGTTATTTCGGTGTCGGAAGCCTTCGCTGGATTTTCTTCAAATGCCGTCATTTCTGTTATGGCTGTTATGCTGATCGGATATGGGGTTGACCGCTCCGGGATCATGGTTGTTGTTGCTGAATTCATCACAAAACGGGTCGGTAAAAAAGAAAAAAATATTATGGCTAGCACTTCTGCAACTGTTGGTATCATTTCTTCTTTTATGCAGAATATCGGAGCGGCGGCACTTTTTCTTCCTGCTCTTCGAAAAATAGGAAAAAAAGCTAATATCCCTGCATCCAAAATAATTATGCCGATGGGTTTCGCTGCTATACTTGGTGGAACGGTAACAATGGTGGCTTCAGGTCCTCTGATTATCTTAAATGATCTGCTTATCGAATCAGGAAATGAACCGTTTAATCTTTTTGCTGTAACGCCAATCGGTATTGCTCTGCTTGGTTCAGGTATTCTTTACTTTTATCTGTTTGGAGACTTTGTATTACCTAAGGCTAAAGGGGAAGCAAAGCAAAGCCTTACCGAAGCAATACGTGAAACCTATGAATTACCAGAGGATATTTATGAAATTGACATTAATGCAACCAGTTCTCTGGTTGGAAAGTCTATTGAAGAACTTGGAATTTGGGAAAAATATACAATCAATATTCTTGCCCTGAGTGAATCGGGAAGCCATTTTTACAGTCCATGGCGGAAAACACGTTTTCAAGGCAATCAGACCATTGCAGTTCTCGGCAGGAAAGAGGATGTCACCTCTTTTGTAAACGATCACAATTTAGAGATTAAGGACGATTTAGAGACGTTCTCAAATTTAGAAAATGAAGACCGGGCCGGGTTTGTGGAAATTGTTCTTCCACCAAAATCACGTTTTATCGGTAAAAATCTACAGGAAATAGGGTTTAGAAAAAATTATAAGCTCGAACCTATTGCGTTTATAACTCGTGGTGGTGAGAAGCAAAATATATCCGAAGTTCCTTTCGAAGCTGGTATGCAGATGATCGTGTTCGGTCGCTGGGAAGATATCGTCAGTCTGAAATCGTCTCATGATTTTGCTATCCTTACAGAGGTTCACCCTCCGGAGCCTGAGCCGAAAACAGATAAGAAAAGGCACGCGTTGCTTTCGATCACAGTGGCAATTGGTCTTGTTCTTTTCGGATTTCCGCTTTCACTTAGCTTCTTTTCAGGTGCCTTGTTGATGATTCTTCTTGGTGTTATTCCCAAAGAAGAGATTTATCCAGCCATCGACTGGAAAACTGTATTTCTCTTAGCCGGTTTAATACCAATGGGAACGGCATTTGAAAACAGTGGAGCTGCTGCATATACTGCGGCAGGAATTATCAATGTAGTTGGCGGTTGGGGTACATTTGGGATCTTAATCGTAATCGCTATTATTTCAATGTTCTTCTCATTGTTCATGTCGAACGTGGCAGCAACCGTCCTTTTAGTGCCGCTCGTAATCATGATGGGGAATTCCTTTGGTATCAACCCGACAGGACTTGCTTTATTAGTTGCGATATCGGCATCTAACTCATTCATACTACCAACTCACCAGGTGAATGCCTTTATTATGAGTCCCGGTGGATACAGAAATGCCGACTATATAAGAGCTGGAAGTGGTATGAGTATTATCTTCCTCATTGTTTCAGTCACTATGATTTATCTGTTTTTCATATAATATTTGAAATGCGTTGGATCCGCAATAAAATATCTGTCATTCTTGGAAGGTGGTAGAGGAAAAGGTAAATGGTTTTTTCTATTTTCACAGCAAAAAGAGCTTATCCATTTATGGAATAAGCTCTTTTTACTGTGTTGAAACTATATTGATTTTGTTCAAAATTCATTCAGCTGACAATTCATATTCGATTACCCATTTATGTTTGTCGCTTCTTCTCGACCAGTTGTTAGAGTATACGAAACATCTTAAAATTATTTTGTATAAAGTATTGGCGATCCAGGTCCTAAATCAATTCCTAACGTCATCCAAATGATTAACATTAAAACCCAGATAATTGAAAATGCAATTGAGTAAGGGATCATTGTTGAGATCAATGTCCCGATCCCAATTTTTTTATCATATTTTTGCGCAAAGGCAATCACAATTGCAAAATAGGGCATCAATGGTGAAATGATGTTTGTTGTGGAGTCAGCGAGACGATAGGCTAGCTGTGTTAATTCTGGTGAATAACCGACTTCCATCATCATTGGTATAAATACAGGTGCCATAATGGCCCATTTTGCTGATGCACTACCGATAAATATGTTAATAGAACCTGCAACAACAATAAAGGTTAAGATTAATGGAATTCCTTTAAACCCTGTTGATTCTAAAAACTCAGCCCCTTTAACAGCCATTACCATACCGAGGTTTGTCTCGTTAAAGTAAGCAACAAATTGACCTGCTGCAAAAGCAAGGACAATGTATGCTCCCATTGTCGCCATTGTCGCCATTGTCGCTGAAAGTTGATCGGCGACATCTTTATCATTTTTAATAGATTCTGTCAGTTTTCCATAAACAAGACCAGGTACAAAGAATAAAATTAAAATAATCGGTACTAGTGATGAGAAAAATGGTGAATTAATGATAGCGCCTTCCTCACCTCTAAGCGGTCCCCATGTAGGAACAATTAATAGGGCTAACCCAGCAACTGTTACGAGAAATGCCACTAAAGCTCCTAATAACCCCTTTTTTTCAAGAGCAGAAATGCCAACTGCTACCTCTGAAATACCACCTTTATATGTTCCAAGTCTTGGCTCAACAATTTTATCAGTAACAAACGTTCCAACGATGGTTAAGACGAAAACAGATACAATCATAAAATAATAGTTCATCGCAAAGTTAATTGTTTCTGCATAGGCAGCATCATAGGTTGCAGCTGCTTGTTGGGTTAAAGATCCTAAAAGAGGATCAAGGGAAGTTAATAAAAGATTTGCACTAAATCCAGCTGAAACTCCGGCAAAAGCAGCTGCTAGTCCAGCTAATGGATGTCTTCCTAATCCGGCAAATAGAACGGCACCAAGAGGAGTTAAAACTACATAGCCAGCGTCAGCCGCCATACTAGACATAATTCCACCAAATACTAAAGCAGCTGTAATTAGCTGGTTTGGAACAGATGTTACTAGTGCGCGAAGTGCTGCACTAATTAACCCGGAGCGCTCTGCAATCCCAATACCAAGCATTGTTACAAGTACAGTACCAAGCGGTGCGAATCCGGTAAAGTTACTTACCATACTAGTGAAAATATACTCAATCCCATCGCTACTTAATAAGTTTCTAACTTCTAAGATTTCTCCTTCATTTGTAGGATGCTCAACAGTAATTCCCAAGTTTGCGAAAATCCAGGAAAATACGATGACCAAAACTGCGAAAATTGCAAATAAAGTTACAGGATGAGGTAATTTATTTCCTACACGCTCGATTCCATCTAGAGAGCGACCAATTAAACCTTTGTTTTTGATATTGTTCAAATTTAGCACCCCTTCAAAACTTACTGACAAATATATTTTAACAAAGATATTATACTAGGAAATCTATTTAAATTGATACGTAATCTTTAAAATGCAGAATAGGTGAATTATTCTGAACAAAAAATATGTATTATTTTTTTAATATATCAAAAAATTAAAGTGAAGAAAGTAAAAAGTGCCTGCCCGCCAGTGCGTTAAAGCGCTGGCGGGCGGGCAATTTTTAAGGTTATTTCATTTTTATTCCACACATTAAAAGCATTATAGTATATAATGTATAAGAAGTGTTTTATCTGAATATATAGAATAGTAATAAAATTCACATTTTATGCGCTATGTTATGTACTTAATTTCACAAAGTTTGAGGAGGAGGAGGACTTCTATGCTTCACATCGTTGTTTGTATTAAACAGGTTCCAGATAGTAGAGAAATCCGTATTGATCCGAAAAATAATACGTTGATCCGACAAGGCGTACCGAGTATCGTAAACTTTTATGATAAACATGGTTTAGAAGAAGCGTTGCGCATAAAAGACGAACAAGGAGCACGGGTTACTGTCGTTACAATGGGTCCGCCACCAGCAGAAAAGGGTTTAAAGGAATGTATTTCGCTTGGTGCAGATGAAGCCGTTCTTGTAACCGATCGTGGCTTTGGAGGCGCGGATACACTTGCTACATCTTATGTAATTGGAGAAACAATTAAAAAGGTTGAAGAACACTGGGGAACTGTTGATATGGTGTTTTGTGGTAAGCAGACACTTGATGGTGATACAGGCCAAGTTGGTCCCGGAGTTGCTTGTAGGTTAGATTTAGAGCAATTAACTTATGTTAGTAAAGTTGTAGAAGTAAATGAAGAAAAAAGAACTGTCATGGTTCATCGTCTTTTAGAAGATGGGGTAGAAGTTGTAGAAACGAATATGCCAGTACTACTTACTGCGCTGAAGGAACTGAATGCTGTTCGAAGAGCTACATTACCGAATATGTTAAGGGCTGCAAGATATAAACCGACGGTATGGACAACTGCAGATTTCCCAAATATTGAACGTGATAAAATTGGTCTAAAAGGTTCACCAACGATCGTTTCAAGAACTTGGGTTCCTGATATCAGAAAAATAAACTGTACGATGATCACTGGGGAAACACCCGAAAAGATCGCTGAACATATCAGTGACAAATTGTGGGAAGAGGATGTTCCTAAGAAGCTTGGTTGGACGTCTTAACAAAATTAATTTTTCAAGGAGGAAGATTCGATGTCTGCTGAAGAAATAGAAGATCAGATGCCAGATTGGTCAGCATTTCGTGGGGTTCTCATTTTTATAGAACAACGAGGTGGAATAGCTAAAAAGGTATCCTGGCAATTGCTTGGGGAAGGCAGGAAATTGGCTGACAAGCTTGAGGTTCCATTAATGGCGGTGGTCATGGGCGATGATGTTCGACATCTTGCCCAAGAAGCTATTGCCTATGGAGCAGAGCAGTCTTATCTATGCGAGGCTCCTGAATTAAAACAGTACCGAACAAGACCATACAGCCGAGTAATACTAAAGATTATCGAAGAAGTTAAACCTGAAATTGTCTTGTTTGGTGCAACGGCTACAGGAAGAGATTTAGCAGGTGCGGTTGCTACTCATTTACCGACGGGTTTAACTGCCGATACAACAGAATTAGATGTTGAACCACACCCATCACGCTTGCTATTAGCAAGTAGACCGGCATTTTCAGAAAAAATGATGGCGACGATATTGTGCAAGAAATATCGACCGCAAATGGCAACGGCTCGCGCTGGTGTGTTTGAAGCTATTCCTAAAGATGAAACTCGAGCAGGTGAGATCATTCACATTGAAAACGAAATGAATGAAAGCGAAATTGCAGCAAGGGTTGTTGATTTTTTTGAAGAAAGTCATAGCATTAATTTAGAAGAAGCAGAAATTATTGTTGCTGGAGGACGAGGATTAGGCGGAGCTGAACCTTTTGCATTATTGAAAGATCTCGCTGATGTTCTCGGCGGTGTTGTCGGAGCTTCTAGAGCTGCGGTTGATGCAGGATGGATTAAACACGAACACCAAGTAGGGCAAACAGGTTTTACTGTAAGACCAAAGCTTTATATAGCCGTCGGGATATCCGGTGCAGTGCAACATACAGTAGGCATGTCAGGCTCTGAAATTGTTGTAGCTATCAATAAAGATGAAAGCGCTCCAATTTTTCAATTTGCACAATATGGTATTGTAGGCGATCTGATGAAAATCATACCAGCAATTACTGAAGAAATACGGAAACGAAAAGAGTTCTTAGGAATTCAGATCCCTAACACCGAGTCAACTGAAGCTATTGAGTCGGCTTGAGAAACCAAAATGAGGAGCGATATTTGTGAGTGAAAAATTCGATGCGGTAATCGTAGGAGCAGGACCAGCGGGAGCAGCAGCGGCCTTAACGATGGCTCGTGCTGGATTGTCTGTTGTTTTATTAGAACGAGGAGAATTTCCTGGCGCCAAAAATCTTTTTGGCGGCGTATTATATAGAAAGCAGATCGAAGAACTTGTTCCTGAATTTTGGAAAGAGCGGAATGCCCCTATTGAACGACATATTGTCGAGCAAAGAATATGGATGATGGGCAAGGAATCGGCGGTCACTTTTGGTCACCGCAATGAAGCGTACAAAGAACCTTTCAACTGTTTTACAGGCTTGAGAGTGAAATTCGATCAATGGTTTGCAAATAAAGCGGTCGAGGCCGGGGCGATACCTGTATATGAAACTGTTGCTTTGGAAGTTATTAAAGAAGGTAACAAGGTCGTTGGCGTAAGAACCGATCGAGAACATGGCGACTTGTATGCCGATGTTGTCATCATTGCCGATGGTGTTAATTCGTTATTAGGTAAATCAATGGGCATTCACACCGAATGGAAGGTCGATGAAGTTTCTCTTGTCGTAAAGGAAGTTATTAAACTACCAAGAGAGAAAATTGAAGATCGTTTTAATCTCGAAGGCGATGAAGGTGTAACGATAGAATTTATGGGCGATACCTCACAAGGAATGGCTGGAATGGGTTTCTTATATACAAACAAGGACACCCTTTCACTAGGAATCGGGACAATGGTAGGACACTTAAGGGACAAAAGAATCAAACCATACGCCCTGTTAGATTTGGTTAAAGAACATCCGATGATCAGGAGACTAATCCAAGGAGGTGAGAGACTGGAGTATTCAGGACATTTAATCCCAGAGGGTGGATTTAATTCGATTCCGCCACTATCTGGGGACGGTTGGGTTGTTTGTGGAGATGCTGCGCAGCTAGTTAATTTTGTTCATCGTGAAGGTACAAATCTTGCAATGACTTCGGGCCGATTGGCCGGGGAGACTATTATTGAAGCGAAGAATAAAGGGGATTATACTAGAGCGGCCTTAAAGCTCTATGATGAAAAAGTTAAAGCGTCGTTTATTCATAAGGATTTGAAAAAATATCGAGGAATGCACCAAATGTTGAGGGATGAAGATCCTGAATTGTTATTTGAGAAGCTTCCTCGCGCTGTTAATGAAGCGGCTTATAATATGTTTTTAGTTGATGGCGTATCCAAGGCGGAGAAGCAGAAAAAAGCGATTAAGCTAATCAAAGATGCTGCAGGCGGTCCTATGAGTTTAATGAAATTAGGTTACAAAGGATGGAGGTCGATGAACGGATGAGTAATTGTTCAGTTGCTGATCGATTATTTACAATACGATATAAATGTGACGATAAGTCACACTTGGTCATTAAAGAAGCAGACACTTGCGAAAAATGCGTGACAAAGGATTGTAATTTCTTTTGTCCATCTGATGTTTATGAGTGGGAAAAGAAATTGAAAATCACAACAGTAGCTTTTGAAAATTGTATTGAGTGTGGAACCTGTCGTATCGCTTGCCCATCGGACAATATTGATTGGGTATATCCTAAGGGCGGATATGGAATTACCTATAAATATGGATGAGTGACGTCTAGATTATCATACGAAGGGGTGTCCCATCTAATAGAGTTGACGGTGACACCCCGAAATTTACTAGATTTCAATCATAGACGACTAGTTAGTGGTCGGTCGAGCCTAGCTTGATAGATAGTTTAAAAAATTAGGTTTCGAGTATACAAGCCACCGACTTAATCGTCTGTGGCTTCTTCTGGTTGGTCGATTTTTTGATGGTTATTTTTTTCAAATACTATCGGTAAACAAATTTTAAAAGTAGTTATTTCTTCATTAGAATCACAAGAAATACTTCCATTATGTTTTTCTATAATCTTTTTACATACATACAACCCTATTCCGGTCCCGAGTTCTTTTGTTGTATAAAAAGGTTCGAAGATAACTTCTCTAGTTTCGTCTGGAATGAGGGGGCCATTATTTGCTATTTCAATTGTGACATATTCATCACTTGTAAAAGTACTAACAAATACTTTCCTAGGTTTACCTTTTTTTGCAATAGCATCGATGGAATTCATCAATATATTCAAAAAGACTTGTTTTAATTCATTTTTATTGGCAATTGTATGAGATTCTTGTCCATGGTTAGTAATTACATTGACATCGATATCGACTATACTGGGGTATAAAAATTTTATGATATCTTCTAATAAAAGCTGAACCGTTACGATTTCTTTCCGCTGTTCCTGAGCGCCCTCATTTTTAGATGTATGAAGAAATTGTGTGATATGAAATTTAAGTTGATCGAGTTCATGGTCAATAATATCTATATACTTTAATGTTGGATAATCAGTTTTTAATAACTTAATAAACCCAATAACCGCTGTTAGTGGGTTTCTAAACTCATGAACAAAGCTAGAAGACATTTGCCCTAATAAGGTCAACTTTACATTATGATTTTCATTAATTAATAAGTTTTTTTCTTCAATCACTTGCTCTTTAAGCACAGTAAATTTTTTAACTGCATAATAGCAGAATTGATCAAAGCTGCTATTGATTTTTTTAATAGCGGCTTGTAGTTGTTCCTTGTTCATTGCTGATAAAAACAGATGGTTGACAATAATAGTTCTTCCTAGATTTACATTATGAACAAAATCACCAATATTAATATGAGCTTCGACGCGCTCTTTTGCTACTTTGTGTGCTAAAAGTTCAATCTCATTCTCTGTGATAGTATCAGTTAAAGTTTTTTTTAATAATTCAAACATTAGCAATGCGTTATCTCTAACTTTTTCTTTATGTATATCGATAGGCTGTAGTTTAATTTTTTGCCTCCATTCTTTTGAAATATCGGCTTTACTTCTGTCCAAAAAGTCGACTAATTCCTGATAAGTTGAAACTGAAACCAAAGATATTGCACCACCTTTTAGGTAATAAAACATTGTTAATTAATAATTCGACAATTTATTGTAGTGTTCCTTTAAAAAAGAGATAAAAATTAAATTTTAATTCGCTGAGTGAATTTCATAATACCAATAAATTAGCCATATAAATCTATATCTAGTTGAAAACTATTTGACTAAACTATATATAGTGTCCTAATGGCACAAAATAAGAATTATGAAATTCATTAAGCTTCTTAGACTAAATTAAATAACAGTCAGCCCTCGCTACTTTTTATTTCTTATTTGAATAAAAGTTTGATTAATCGTGAATGAAAGAAGAATTTTTGTGGAAGTTTAATACATACATTTCTTAATTGGAGTTGATCATGTTTTGGAGATGAGACAGAAATATTATGTTACACTAAATCCTCAAGATTTTGGAATTGGACACATTCGAGATGATTCACAAGTCATTCAATATGAAATCGAAGCAACCGATCAAGAACTACATGAAGTTCAACAGTTCATACAAAAGTATGGTGATGAAATTTATGACGTTGTAGAAAATTTATTTCATCCTTTTAATCTGCGATATCTAAACGATGAAAACAATGAAACAAGCTCTAATTTAAACCATTTGTATCAAATAGTTTATAAATATGGCACAGCTAAAACAAAGCTTGACCTTGAAAGTATTCAGCGTGAAAATAACAACTTGTCTTAATTTTTATTGAAAAGCCCTCACGATAATGTGAGGATTTTTTTTATCGAATTGGAGTATTGGAATGAATTTCATTCATGGATGAAAGCGAAAAAATATCAATAACAAATGCCAAGTTGGTTTTATTATTCGTTTTTTCGACTTCATACTTCGGCTTGCTAGTTTATTTTTTTTAGTATTTACTCCATTTGATTTTATTTTTTGAAACTTTTTAAGTATATATTCGTAAATAATAGTTGTATATGGAATAATTTCATTTTATTAGCAATAAAACATAAAAATTAGGAGGGGTAAGTGTGTTTGAATTTTTCAAGCGAATGAAAACAGTCGTTAGTTCAGAGCTTTATAACATGATTGAAAAAGCGGAAGACCCAGAAAAAATGCTCGATCAATTTGTCAGGGAAATGAGTAATGAGATTAGGGATGTGGAATCTGCAACTGCAAAAATGATGGCTGAAGAAAAGTTATTTAATAAGAAAGTAGTCGACGCAAAAGAAATGGTTGATAAACGAGAACTGCAGGCAATTAAAGCACTAGAAGCTAAAAATGAAGATTTAGCTAGACGTGCCCTTGAAGATAAGATTAGAGTGACAAATGAACTTGAGCAGTTAGTACAACTGCATCGAAATGCAGCCTATCAAGCAGAGGATTTAAAAGAAAAGTTAAAGCAGATGAAATCAGAATTTAGGGAAATGGAATTAAAGCGCGAAACCTTGAAGAGTAAGGCTGGAGCAGCAAAAGCAAAAGCACAAATGAATCGTTCCCTTTCGACCATTAATAACGGCGGGGCTAAACAAGGTTTTGAGCGAATGGAAAAAAAGGTCATGCAATTTGAGGCAGAGGCAGAGGCAAGTGAAGATTTAAGAGTAGCGAGCCAAAGTTTGGACAAAGAGCTTGATGGCCTTGATAAAGACAGTAGCATTGACCTAGAGCTTGCAAAGTTAAAAGAAAAACTTAACCTAAACAGTGAATGAGGGTAAACAATGGAGCTTTTCGGTTATTCCTTAGAAACAATCTATTTAATTGGGCTCATTGTCGGTGGTAGCTTAACATTACTTTATATTTTATTCGGTGATTTATTAGAAGGGATCTTCGAAGCAATTTCAGAAGGTCCTCTAAATCCAACAGTCGTTCTAGCTTTTATATCGATTTTTAGCTCGATGGGATATCTAATGGAGAAGTTTACTCATGTTGGTAGCTTCATTATTTTTCTGGCATCAGTTGTCACTGCACTTATATTAGTGACATTGCTGAATGTGTTCATTCTTGTTCCGCTTTCCCAAGCTGAAGCGACGCTTGCTTATTCTGATGAAGATTTGAAAGGGCGAGTTGGGAAAGTAATTATTTCAATACCGATTGATGGCTTTGGTGAGGTGATTATTCAGGGAAACGGTGGGAACATCGCCAAGTCTGCAGTGAGCTTTGATAAAGAAGCAATTGCGTATGACACTGTCGTATTAGTTATTGAGGTGAAAAACGGGGTATTACAAGTACTACCCCATGAAAATTTAGACTAAATGGAGGTTCTTATGGAAGTGATTTGGATTGTTTTAGGTATAGTTGCTGTTTTAATTCTTACTTTAATTGGTGTTTTTGTAACGAAGTATCGTACTGTTGGTCCGGATGAGGCACTTATTGTAACAGGTAGTTATTTAGGTGGAAAAAACGTTAACGTTGATGAGACAGGTAATAGAATAAAAATTATTCGTGGTGGCGGCACGTTCGTATTACCGGTGTTTCACCAAGCAGAAACATTAAGTTTGTTAACTAGTAAAATTGATGTTTCTACTCCAGAAGTATATACATTATCTATATAATATAGTCTATAAAACAGTTGTACATAATTATTTAGGAAGAAACCTTTATTTGTAAGGTTTCTTTTTATTTATAAGGATATTAGTGGAAAAAATTATGTACATAAAACAATTGGAGATATTTATATAAAAATATATGATATCCACAAAAAAACTATGGTAATAAAAGTGTACATATAGTAAAATTATTATATACAATTAAAGTAATAGCGGAGAGTATTGCTGGTTTACATATATATCAATTGAAAAATGTTAAAGAGGTAGTTGGTGATATTAATTAGGAGGTGAAAGTTATAGAAGATTATAAAATTATTAAATTTAAAACTAATACTGTAAAGATAACAAAAGTAATTAGGCGCAATGAGGAAGTGCAAGAGTATGTAGTGATTTTATTAGAAAATAAAAAGAACAAGAGGATTGTCATTCATCCTTTAACATCTTTTATATATGATAATTGGAGAAGGAAGGAGCACAACACACAACTTGCAAGAGCTAAACATATTGTTGCTTTTTTAAATCATATATTCTTTGATTATTATGATATTTTGATGGTTGATAATTTAGAAGAATTACATATTAAACATGCTATTCATTTTCTTGAAAAGAAAGTAAGTGATGGGTGCGTCAAGTCCACTATATATGCATATGATTCTACTATTATGCATTTTTATTATTATTTAACAAAGAAAAAATTACTAAAAAATTATCAAATAGAAGATTTTAAATGGTCATATGACACAGCACGAAAAAAGAAGAATTTAGAATCAATGCTTATTCCTGAAATGGAATATGTACCAACTAATAGAAATGTTGGAGAGCAAAAGGCAAAGACTTTAGAACAAGAACATGTTCCGATTTTTATAATGACTGCGATTGATGTAGCCCCTAGAATAGCTCTAGGTATATACCTATCCATATTTGGTGGTTTGAGAGGTTCTGAAGTAATGTCAGTAAAGCGCTCAACAATTAAATCTATTGGGGTCCGAGGTGAACATGGATTGATTGTGAAATTGGCTACTGATAGATTAAATTCAAAAGGAAGTGGGAATAGAGTGAAGTCTCCCGGTATTCAACCGATTCAAGCTATTAAGTCATTATTGAGTGAGCTATATATATCTCATGATTTGAATTACCCGGCTCCTATTGACGGCTCTGACAGCCTATTTGTTAATAAACATGGGAAAACAATGCAATATCAAACTTATAACGAACTATTCAATAAGGTTAAAGAAAGCTTCATTCAGACATTAAAGAAGTCGCCAAATCCTGATGACAAGATAGCTGCATTGAATTATAAGTCGTTAAAATGGAGTACACATATTGGTAGAGGGACGTACTCAAATTCTATTGCTGAACAAGTTAACAGTATATTAGAAATAATGAGGCTAAGAAGAGATAGGTCTCCAAACTCTTCTACGGGGTATCTAACCAATACAAAAAATTCTATAAAAATACTGAATGATTCAATGGAAGAATTACTTGAGGGGAAATAACCTATGACTATAAAGTTATCGATTGATGAATATGAAAGTATTAAAGACAAAGTAGTCTCTATTTCTGTCGCAGCCTCCATGCTAAATTTAAAATGGCACACTTTGTATTCATATTTAAGAAAGACCGCGGGATTCCAAGTTTATGCGATGCCTTCCTCTACAGAAAAAAAGAATGAATTAGTTATAACCTTAAATTCAATAAATAACTTTATTGAATTACAGGAAACACTTAAAAACTTCAGTACATTTAAAGAATTATTTGAAGCCTCAGGACGTAGTAAAACATTCTGGTTAAGATATATTGAGAGTGAATTGCCCCAAGGCATGTTAAGTACATTATTCGACAAAACTATTCGTGTTCCTAAAGATTTGGCAAATCAGTATTTAAACCGGCGAACTGTTAAGAGTGAACATATAACAACTAAGGGAATTATGGATTTATTCGGATTTAAAACTAAAGCACAAGTGAGGAGTTTATATAAGATTTTAGGAGCACGAACTGTAGTGGTGGATGATAATGGTCTTAATATTTCAGCTTACTCCAAAGAAATTGCACTTAAATTTTTAGGGGAACGTAATAATGAGGAAAAATTTTTAATGGAGAATAACTATATTGGTCTTCCGGACATCGTTAAAATGTTTCCTTATGAAAAATCAGAGGATTCAGTTAGAAACTTGCTTAGTAGTGGAGAAGTGGATGGTGTAATTGTTCGTCAATACGCCCTTGGAAAAGAATTGAAATACTATATAAAAAGAGAGGATATTGGAAGATATATAAAAGACAGAGTTAACTCTTACAGGCATCTGAATTTAAAAGACCCGGTTGAAATATTACTAGAAGGAATAAAAGAAATAAAAGTCGATTCGGATATTTCTTGGACAATGGGTTTCCTTAAAGATTTTTGTAAGACTAAATTGTTACGAAGTGATGCAACAGATAAAGCTAAAGTAGAGAAAGCTCGTGTTTTTGTTTTAAGGTACGAGTTTTTTTCAAACTTATTTGATAAGGAAGTTTATAAGTATACTGATAAAGAATTAGAGCGGTTACTTCTAACAGACAAACTAGGTCATCTTGATAAATCGGTTTTAGTGTCGTTTTTAAAAAGTGTCAAAAAAAATAGAGCCTGTAAGTTCCAAGAAACGTATAACTTACAAACCAAACCAAGAGCAGATGAAGAAATTGATATATATGAATTTAGTGAATTTCTTTCCTTGTATAAATATTGTAAAAGACTAGATATACATGTTCTGAGGGCTATTGAGAACCGAGATTATTCAGTAATGTGGTTATACGTTGCGACACATCTGGTAAATGCGTGGAGGCACCCAGATGTAATCATGTTACCTAAAATTAATGTTCATGATTTCGGTATTGATAGTTTCCAAGATATTGTTGACGGTTTAAGTGAAATGCAAATCAATGGCATCCTGATGCGTATTGACAAGTCTAGAATGATAAATTTGATTGTGTCTAAAACTAAGCTACGTAGAACGTTTTTTAGTAATCCCTCTTTTAGACCTGCTTTAGCTACAGCTTACGCTATAGCAGATTTACATAGTGAGTACGAAAGGGATGACACGTTATTAAATTTCAAAACGAAATATAATGATGTATATGAACGTTTTCATCGTTTGTTTTTTCATCAACTTAAATTTAAGTTCAGGTCGAGAAAGATGAATGCTAGTTTAATGTCGCATTTATTCTACAGTATTAAAAATAAAAAAGGCACTAGCTACGATGCTTATCAATTTGGAACAAGGTTAAGAGGACATAAAACTAACCCCTTAAGACCAGATAAACAATTTTCAGAAATAACTAAATTATATATTTCGGAACAATACGATGATAAAAGCTTCGATACAACTGCGATGGAGCTTTTTGATAGAGGCGAATTCGGATATTTATACGCAATGTTACTAGAAGGTGCAAAAGACGAGAGTGGTAAACCTTTAACAATAACAAAAGAAACAGAATTAATTCGAAAGTTCCAGGTTAAGTACAAGCCTTTGTCGGTGGAGAGAATGGCTAAGTTCATCCAATCTCGACAAGCGAAAAAGGAAACAATAGCACAATCAATTCTTAAACTTGGAAACGAAAAAATATGCGATGTTATTCGTAAAATTTATCTAGGAGAAATGTCATCTAGAGAGGAAGATATAAGCTGTATTATAGCTCCAGAATGCTTTTATCCTCAAAGGAAGAACTGTATTGGTTGTGAATATTCAATGCCGAGAGGCAGTGAGAGTGTTATGCAATCTGTTAAGGATGAATTAGATGAAAGATTGCACTCGCTTATTAATTCTACTAAATGGGCTACGGGTTTAAGGGACATGAGTACAATTAATGCTCTACTAGATAGGTTAAATGAAGCAAGAAATGAATTTGGGAAGAATTTCGTAAATGGAGTTATTGATTTAGAAGATTTAAAAATTAAATTAGAACTTGGGAGCGGGAGATTAGAGGCGTTGGAGAGGATAAAGCTAAAAAAAGAGGAGTGATTGTTATTGGGATTGTAGTTAAAGAAACTTATCATGAAGGAAACGTCGGTGAATATTACACCTACAAAAATGTTAGTTATAACAAAGAAACTATCGAGGAGGCGAAACGGAAATTTGAGGCGCTCAAAGAAAAGGGTATAGTTAAAACAAATAGTTACTATGACGATGTTTGGAGTGTGACAAGGAATTCTACAAAAGAGTCAGCTTTTTTAAAATTCGATATTGATATGTACCCAGATTTAAAAGAAGGTCTTAAGTGTTTCTCGATTTACGAGTTAAATAGAGTTACGGGAGGTACCGTTCAAAGTAATCTCAACATTATAAAAAAATCTATATTGATTTCACAAGGCTTTGATTCAGAGATGGTAGAGGTTCTGGAAGAGTTTATAACAGAAAGTGAAAATGAGGATTCCTACAAGCGAGCAAAAGCAATTATTAACTTTCTACAATTTTTAAACCACGATAATACAGAATTGTATCAAGAGTATTTAGCGTTCTTTTCCCCGCCTAATCCTAATGTTAGAAAATTGATAAAGTTCAATGATTTATTACTGTTTGGTGCTTCGATTGAAAAATTTATACAAGACTGTTCCAAACTAGAGAGACTAAACTATTATCCAATTATACTGTGGTGGAAAATAACAAATATAATCCCCACAAGGGCTTCTGAATTCTATAACCTTAAATGGGATTGCCTCAGTACAGAAGGGGAACATACCATTTTAAGTATGACTAGACTGAAATTAAGAAATGGAGAAATTCCCAAAGTAAGTAAAATCCCGATAAGTGACTCAATTAAAAAGTTAATAGAAGAATACAAAAGAGATGTTGAAGGATTTGGAGAGACAACGAAATTATTATCCACACCGGCATACATTTTTGCAAATAAAAATTATTTAGGTGTAAATAACATAGAGGACTATAGCGCTGATTTTAAAAGTGGTAGGTTCTCGAGGTTATTAAATCAGTTTTACAACGATATAGTGATTGATAAACAAGGAAACCCCTTTAATGTTCAAAGACTTAAACCAATGGATACAAGGCATTACGCTTTTATGAATATGCTACTTCAAGGATTTAACCCTCTTACTATTGCGCGAATGGGAGGGCATAAAACACTAGTAGCGCAAACTCATTATCACCAGCACGTCGAAGAATTTGCCGACAGTTATGTTTACTCTTTAACTAAATTGAGGTCTATGAAAAACTATGATTTATCTCCTGTAGAATATGTAAATTCAACAAACTCAATTATGCAAAGGAGTATAATCCGTAGTCAGAATTTTAATGAGTACTATCATGAAGTTGACCCATTTGGACACTGTACATATGATTTAGAAAGTTATGGTTGTCCATTTGGGGCGAATTGTAAAGAGTGTGACTTTTTTTATTTGTCTAAAGACGAAAGGGGAAATCCTGATGTAATTGATTGGCTGCAAGATAGCTCGACTTCATTGGCGAAGAACATTAGAGAGCAGATTGCTTTTATGATTGAGGTATCTAAAAACGTGAAAGTTGATATGAGTCAATTAAGCTGGTTTGCTGATGTTGATGAGGAACTAAAGCGAACATCAAATAACCTATCTTCACTAATCGTTAAAAAGTCTATAGTAGATAGTTTTTTGGAGGTTGAATTATGAGCGCAGACACTAAACCTAAAAGTAAACGCGGGCGTTCGGAAAGTTACCCAATTGATAAGTTAGAAAAAGTATTGGAGAGTATTTTAAAAGTTATTCCTATCGCTGAGGTAAACCCAAACCGACTTGAGAAGGAAACTGGGATTGGAAGGCAAACGTGGAAAAGGAAGATGGGCGGCACTATTGAAGAACTAAAGAGTCGTACTCAAGTTAGTACAAACTCATCTAGAGATGATGAAAATTACGTTACTTTTCCTAATATCATTGAGACTGTAGAAACTTATTGGAATAATAAAAAGAAAATGGTAATTGCGCTTAGAGATTACGATAAGGTTATTCAAGATTTTTATAAAGACGCTAAAGCGAAATACGAAACAGAAAAGGAAAACAGAAGATTGAAATTGGAAATCCAAAAGTTACAACAAGAACTAAAGTTAGCTAAAAGTAACGAGGAACATTATAAAAAGCGATACTTAGAAACGTCTGTACAATCACAAAGCCCGACACAGAGAGCTGAAAAAGATTTAAAAGATATTTTGGATATAAATAAAAATCAAAGCAATAAATCTAAGGCGTTATCAAGGGATTTCATTAAAAATCATTCAAGTTTATTTGAAGAGTAAAACAATAAGGAAAAGGTAGTGGATTACTACGAAGGGGAAAGTTCATTTAATTAACGGGTTCAGTTTTTGGAGGGAAAACAGTAAATAACATATGTTTTGGTATACGAATTCGCACGACAATTCGTATACCTCTTTTTGTTGACAAAACAGAATTTATCTATTTTAAACAATTAAACTAACTTAACAATGTTTAAACCATTTAACCCAAGTTTCGGCATGAGGGTGAAATAATCCCGTTACAACGAGATTTGTCTTTTGAATTTGGTCACTATAAATGAACTAATTGTATTATTACAATTTTTAATTTTGAACATGTTGCTTTCCCATATTAATTAACGATTATTTGAAGTTTGAAAACAAATAGTGTTAGTGTTGCAAAATACCGGTGCTTTTTCAATGTAAAAAAATTAGTAAAACAGGTCAGGTCACTACATTTAATTCGGTTGTTAAAATTACGGATGACTTTTTAAAAAGCTCCTCCATAAGAGAACCAGTGAATATTTATGCGCTATGTTACGTCTTCATTATTGATAAGATAAATGTTTTGACTATATTTTGAACGTTGCGTCACTCAAGTAAAATATGTTTATTATTGATTAGCATTTACTATTATATGGTAGAATTATAGCATTAAGTAAATGGGAGGTTTGATTATTAAAGAATTACTAAACAAAGCAAAGCAAAGTAAAGGTTTTACGATGTGTTACATAATACATTTTAAGGAGCAATTGGAATAAAAAATAGAGGGTAATTCAGGTAACGTATCTAATGACTATTTTAAACGAGTATTTTTAAAAATTACAACTATTTTTGATGTAGTTGTAGAAGACGAAACTCAGAAGTTAAACAAGGTACAAGGGATTTATATAACAGACCTTATCCATTTTTTAATTATTAATTCAATATAAACGAATTGGAAATCACATCAGTGACATTATGCGATAAAATAGGATATTTAAGCTAAATGAATCATTAGTTAGGGAAAAATAGGATTGAGATATTAGATAAAACATTAAAATCTAGGAGGAAAAACAATAATGAGTGCTTTACACCAACAAACAAATGTTAATATACAAGAAAAAGCAAACCTAATCTGGTCTGTTGCAGATGTCATCAGGGGAACTTTTAAGCCCCATGAATATGGCAAGGTTATATTACCGATGACAATTCTTAAAAGACTAAACGATACACTGCTCCCTACTAAAGATGCGGTACTAAAGAAATATGAAGAGGTTAAGTCATTTGAGGTTAAAGATGGTTTTCTTGAAATGGCTTCAGGCTATTCATTCTACAACATAAGCCCATTTACTTTTGAAAATCTTTTAAACGAGCCAGACCACATTGAGTCCAACTTTAGAGCCTTCATTTCTGGCTTCTCAGATAATATTCAAGACATCATTAAGAACTTCAAGTTTGAGAATACTGTTTCCGACCTTGTTGGGGCTACTAAAGACGAAGATAAACTCTTCTATGTTATTCAGGAGTTTAACAAACCAAGTGCTTACATGGGAGCTGATAAAGTATCAACAACTGATATGGGATATATTTTTGAAGAACTTGTAAGAAAATTTTCGGAGTCCTATAACGAAGAAGCAGGAGCACATTTTACAGCCCGTGACATCATCTATACAATGACAGATTTATTAGTTGCTGAAGAAGAACAAGCATTAATTGAAGAAGGTGTTGTTAAGACTTGTTACGATATGACCATGGGAACATCACAAATGCTAACCTGTTTAGCAGAAAGATTGGCAGAACTTGATGCTGATGCTGAAGTAGCAATGTTTGGTCAGGAATTCAATCCTGAGACATATGCGATTGCAAAGGCAGATTTGATTATTAGAGGTGGCAAGGCTGATAATATGCGTTTTGGAGACACCTTATCAAACGATAGATTTGAAGGATATACTTTCGATTATTTAATTTCTAATCCTCCATTTGGAGTCGATTGGAAGTCGCAAGAAAAAGCAGTTAAGAAAGAAAATAAACTTGGAAAAAATGGTAGATTTGGCGTTGGTCTTCCTAAGATTAGTGACGGTCAAATGTTATTTACTTTGAATGGTATCAAAAAGCTTAAAGATACAGGAAAAATGGCAATCATTCATAATGGCTCTCCACTTTCCAGTGGAGATGCAGGTTCTGGTCCTTCTGAAATTCGCAGACACATCATCGAAAATGATTGGCTTGAAGCAATTATACAACTTCCAAATGACCTTTTTTACAATACTGGTATCCCAACATATGTTTGGCTAATTTCTAAAAACAAATCCTCTCGTAGAGCTGGCAAAATTCAGTTGATTGACGCATCGAACATGTATAAATCGAGACGCAAATCAATTGGCAATAAACGTGTTGACTTATCGGATGCATGTCGAGATGCCATTATTAAAGCCTACGGAGAATTTGACAATAAGTTCTACGCTTATGACAAGAAAAGTGTAGAGTCAAAAATATTCAGTAATGAAGACTTCGGGTTCCATAAAATCACGGTCGAGTCGCCTTTGAAAGATGAGGATGGCAAGGTAGTCTTAAAGAAAGGCAAACCTGCCACAGATACATCGCTTAGAGATACTGAAAGTGTTCCTCTTACAGAAGACGTACAAGAATACTTTAAACGTGAAGTTTTACCATACAACCCTGAAGCTTGGATTGATGAAAGTAAAACGGTTGTAGGTTATGAAATTCCTTTTACCCGTCTTTTCTATAAGTATATCGCTCCTGAGAAATCAGAGGTTATTGCTGAAAGAATTAGTGCGATTGAATTAGAACTTGTGAAATCACTAAAATCACTGTGTATTTGTCAACTCAAAAGCGGTCCACGAATCAGTTGAAAAAAGGTCCACTTATTTAGTTGGTTTTAGCCATGACATTGTCTCTTCAAATCGGTGACTTACTTCTCGTGAAATATCTAAGATATGTGATTTGTGAGCAAGTCTATCTACAATTGCACCAGTAAGCATCGGGTCTTTAAAAATCTCTTCCCAGCGATCAAAAGCCAAGTTTGTTGTTATGATTATTGATCCTTTATCGTTTCTATTTGATAATAAATTAAATAGTATTTCACAACCAATTTTGTCAAATGATACGTATCCCAGTTCATCTAAAACGACAAGACTGTACTTTTCAAATTTGGTTTTATATTGCGATAGTTTGCTTTCACTCATTGCTTCTTTTAACTCTATTATTAAGTTAGGTACAGAGATAAACAATACACTTTTGCCTTCCAAACACGCCTTAATACCAAGCCCAATACTATAATGTGATTTCCCGCAGCCAGGAGATCCTATTAAGATTATATTTTCTTTATTTTCAATGAACTGCAACGTTTCTAGTTCTTCGAATTTCGGTATAAATTTCTTATGGTACTTACTCTTGTCGAAGTCTTCTAAGTACTTGTTAAGAGGGAATTTAGCCCTTCTGAGTCTATGTTTTAAACCATTCTCAAGCCTTAGTTCTAATTCTCTTTCGAGTAGACGACTTATCAGCTCTCGGTGGGTCATGTTTGTATGGTTTGCTTCATCAAGAAGCATTTGATAATTGGTTTTTATATAGGGTAATTTTAGTATATGGGCCATTTCTTGTATTTGCATTTATTCCACCTCCGAGAAACATAATTCGTTATATCTAGATACTTGCCTTGTAGCGATGTTGCTAAGTGCAGTTTTATCTATGTGCATAGATGGAATAATATCGATATGAGATTTATTGTATGTTTCTAGAATCAATAGTATTTCTTCGATTGGTTTATCATCATTTTCTTGAATGATCTCTATGAATTTTTTCTTGTTTCTGCTAAAATTAGTATCATAGATGGCTTTTAACCTTGGTATGCTTTTTAGAGCGTGGGAGTTCTTGATTGCACCTGGTTTTTTGTTTAATGAGTTTAAGTAATGTTTAATTTTAATACTTATCTCGTTAGTACCATCTATTTTTTTGTGTTCACAAACGAGTATGTTGTTTGAATAAAAGCCTATTGTGTCGTAATATTTCTTGATTGTTATTAAGCGTCCTACAAGATACTCCGGTACTGAATAGTGGTTGTTATCAACTCGTACAAAACTATATTTATTTGGTTTTTGCACTGTAACTGTTGCAAGATCAAGCTTTGGTTTTGTAGGTTGAAGATGTTTTATTTCTTCAGAAATAGTGCTGTCTTTATTGAGTTCTATCAATATAGTATTCAAGTATTCACGTGCATCATCGAATGTCTTAAACTTATAAGTTAACGCAAATGCTTTGTTCCTAATTATCTTCACGCTGCCCTCCACATGACCCTTCTAATGCAAAGCTTTACATTAGAAGGGTAATGAAAAGTATATGATAATGTAAAGTAAGGCTGTTAAATAACCGTAAGTAAAGGATCCCTCGCTGTTTTACTTTACATTATCTGCAACGCAAACACTATTTTATTTATCAAATCTTTTTAGCCATTCCAATAAATCTCCACTTTTTTGCCAAGAAGGTGCACCTTTTGGTACAACATCTGTATATGCTTTTTCAATTGCTTCTCTTTTTTGTTTTGAATCTACCTTAGCGTAAATTTCAGTTGTTTGGACAGAACGGTGACCTAGTATATCACGGATGTATATGAGATTAACTCCTGCTTGGAGTAAGTGCATAGCTTTTGAATGTCTCAGACAATGACAGCTAAATCGTTCTGGGATTAATATTTGATCTTTAATACGAGCCTTGCGTGCATATTTATCTAGTATGTAATTCACCCCTGCCCGGGTCAGTTTTTCTCCTCTTTTGTTACAGAACAATGGGTACATGTTTGCTGACAAACTTAACAGCCCCTGCTCATCCATATATCGATTTAATAAATCTAACGGAGCATCCATCAGAGGGACTATCCGGGCTTTATTCCCCTTACCAATTAACTTTACAGTACATGGTCTGTCAAAACGTACTTGTGACGGAGTGAGGTCAATGATTTCCTGTACTCTTCCACCGCTTTCATACATAATTGACAAAAGAGCAAGATCTCTTCGTCCTATTTTAGTTGACTGATCAGGCATTTCCAAAAGTAGTCTGATCCCATTAAGCGTTAGGTAACTGATTGATTTTGTTTCTGTTTTCTTAACCCGGATTCCAAGGATTCTCTGCCATTCCAAAAGATTATCGGGGCTCTGATACTGGAGATATTGGAAGAAAGAGTGTAATGCCGCAAGGCGGACGTTCCTTGTGGCTGTACTACAGCCACGCTCTGTTTCTATCCAGTCAAGAAAGTGAATAACCATTTCCTTATTAATCATGCCCAGCGTCAGAGAATTTGTTTTTATTCCTTTTTTATCCTTGATAAATGTAAGGAAAAGTACAAATGTGTCTCTATAAGAGGCAATCGTATTTATACTGAACCCCATTTCTCCTGGCAGGTATTTTGTAAGAAATCCTGTCAGATAGCGAGAGAAATCAGTCGGCTTCATAATGGTCAACCTCCGGAAATACATAGGCACAAACGTTATCTACTTCTCTAATTAAATCAGGGTACATGTCAGATGTTAGCCTTACATACTTATCTGTAGCCTCTAATGACTGATGCCCAAGATATTTTGATAATATTGGGAGTGAGTAGTATAAATCTAGCCCAGCTTCTGACATTTTCACAAGAGAGTGTACACTGAAAGTGTGACGAAAGTCATGCATTCTTGGGCCAAAACCCTTCCCACCATGTGGAATTCCTGCATTCCAGAGTATTTTTCTGAACCATTCATATATTGCCTTGGCATTACATTTTTGCCCATTGTTCTTGATAAAAAAATAACCTTTCGGTTCATATTTGCCGGGACGAACATTCCTATATTGAATACACACCTCAGTTAGTGTTTCAGATAATGGGAGTATTCGGTCTTTGCCGTTTTTCGTTTCCCTGACAATAATATTTTTTGCATCAAGATCAACATCCTTACATGTTAGGGATAACGCTTCGCTGATACGGATGCCACAGCCATATAGCATTCTAAATAAAGCGGGGAGTACATACACAGTTGTTTCAAATCGTCTATTAACTTTAAGCGTATCACATGCATCGAAGAATGCATTCACTTCCTTTTTCGAGAAAATATGTGGTACAAACGTACTGCTGTACTTTTTAGGCAATCTCGGTATATGTGATGGATATCCCATATCATTTAAATAGGCGGAAAATTTTGCAATATAATGAATCCTCGCATAACGTGTCTTGTCTGATTCATTTGGACGCTTCTCACTCCATTTATCAACAATCTCCTTTGATAGACCGAGTTTTAATACGGCATTATCTATTGTAAATCTGTCAAATAACGAAAGTGTGTAAGTGGCATCAACAAACTTGTAACCGAGGTTTCTTTTGAAATCAATGTACTGTTCGATTAAACCAGCATAAATACCACAATAGTTCGGCATCATTCCACCTCCTTGGCATAAAATGGCGTTTTTAAGAGTGGAACATCTAATGCGCATTGGCTCAAAGATGTTAAGTCTATTCGTAAATAAGTTTTTGTGCTTTCGGTATTCTTGTGACCTAGCACTTCTGATATAACATGGATGGGTATTTTTTGTTCCAGTAGTTGCCCAGCAAGACTGTGCCTCAAAGCATGAGGACCATGTTTCTTTTCTGTTATGTTTTTAATGCCAGCACGACGGAGATAAAAAGTAACAATGCTATGCAAAGTCGATCTATTTAGGCAGTTATATGGCGGGATTGCATGTAGGAAGACATAAGGAAGATCAGATTTAGGCCGTCCATACTTCAGATAATCGATAATAGCCTCTCCTATTTCTATTAAAAGTGGATGCTCAATCTTATTTTTAGTCTTTTGTTGAACAAGTGTAATTGTATTCTTTTCCCAGTGTATGTTTTCAAACTTCAACAGACAGATGTCAGAAGCCCTCAATCCCAATCGTGCAGCCAATAGTATCATAGCAGCATCACGCTTCCCTTTTGGGCTACTTCTGTCAACAGTATTGATTAATGATTCAACTTCATTTTTCGTATATGTCGTGGGTAGTTTACATTGCTTCTTGTAATTGTCTTTTGGAATTAGGTATGAAAAGTCAATCCCTGTATACCCATTGTCATGTAGATATCTCATAAACCCACGTAAAGTGGTAAGCATGCTGTGGCGCGTTGCAGGTGTATAAAAACCAAGCTGATTCACAAATCCTAAAATGTGTTGTTTTTTAATTGCTTCGGTTTCCATGACTCCTTCTTCATTAAAAAAACTAAGAAAGCGATGAAGATTTAATCGGTAATGACCAAGCGTATTTTCTGTAATACCCAAAGATTTTCGGTGATTAAGGAAATCCACCATAGGATTACCGATGCAACCATAAAATTGGTAGGATTTCTTTGCCCTTCTGTATTGGAACGTTCCTGTAGACTGAAATTCAGTTAGAACATCCACACACCGGATTATGCTCTTTTCCCAATGGCTAAATTCCTCGTATTTCCCAGTACCAATAAAGTCAGCTATAAATGCTCCACCTACTGACGCTGAATAATACTCAATCTGATTGTTTTCCATAAAAGTAGCCAGTTTTTGCCACGCGGAACGATATTGGCTTATCCTTGATTCGGAATAGGACATATCCCGAAGGGATTTAACTACTTCTGAGGACAGTTGTTCAAATGTTTGATATTTTTGTTCCATAATCATAACCTCCTATATTTAACGTAGGCGACCTCGCCTATATTAAATATAGCCATTGAAAATGTAAAGTAAAACAACTAGAATCACTTTGTTTATAGTTATCTAACAGCCTTACTTTACATTATCATATACTTTTCATTACCCTTCTCGTTTCCACTGAAACAATTAGTGACGTTGATATCGAATCCGTAGTAGAGTGACAATTTTAGCAAATTCTCATTGAGGACTTTTTCAGTTTTACCTATGAATTTTGATACTACATTTCTCATATTGTCGTACACAATCTCTGAATAAACGCCACCTAACATATCGAAGAAACGCACATGAGAATCCATAAAGACGTCTTGCTTTTGATTCTTATATAAATACGCCCATCTGAAATCAGCAGCTGGTGAAGATAGTACAGCTAGATGATAGGTATTGATCTCCCCGTTTATTTCTAACTTCACTTCGCCAAAATCATATTCAAGTCTTTGCCCTAAATCATATGATTGTTTAATAAAGCATTCCTTAGGTTTGTTTCTTTTTTCTCTGATTTTATTTGTAATAGTTGTATATCCAATATCAAACTTTTCATTGACTAGCATTTGGTGAATTTGCAAATTAGTCAGCTGTTGTTTATGTCGACCTAACTCTTTACACTTTTCAGATTCACTCTCTAGGATTTCGTCTAATCTGGTATCGATTTCTGCTGTGTACTTTCTTGGCTTTCTATTTTGAGCATTATACTTTGGTGCCTCGCATATTTTTTCTTGTACTTCTTGTACTTCTTTTTTATTAACGTCTAAGGCATTCAACAGAGTATTGTTCTTCTGGTACTCATTCCAATAGATTGCGACTGTTTTCCGATTGATGTTTAAAAGCTTGGCAGCTTTTCTATTGGATACACCTTGCTGCTTTAGTTTTATTATTGCATGTTTGTCCATTATCTCAATCACTCCATCCCACCCCTTTACTGCCATCATAACAGTAAGAGATTAGTGTTAAAGTACTGGACCGTTTTTCAATTGATATTATTCTATTAATGGGCCACTTTTAGAGTATCATAAACAATCACTGTTTGAGAAAGATGGTGAGTAGTATGAGAAAAATGAAAGATAGTGGAATATCTTGGTTGGGAGAAATTCCGACTGATTGGGAAGCGGTTAAAATCAAGCATGCTTTAAAAGAAAGAAAAGAAAATAATAAGCCTCAAAAAACAGATAATATTCTTTCTTTGCTTAAAGATAGAGGTGTAATCCCATATCGTGAGAAAGGTGATATTGGAAATAAGTCAAAAGAAAATCTTGAAGATTACAAACTTGCATATCCTGGTGATATCGTCTTAAATAGTATGAATGTTATTATTGGTTCTGTAGGTTTGTCAAAATATTTTGGTGCAGTAAGCCCAGTATACTATATGTTAAAAAATAGATATTCCAAGGATTCAATTGAATATTTTAATTATGTTTTTCAAACTGAGGAGTTTCAAAAATCCTTAATTGGTTATGGAAATGGCATTCTTGCACATAGAATGAGAATTCAGATGCTAAAGCTAAATACAGTCATGATTCCTTATCCTTTACCAGAGTTACAAAAAGAAATCTCCACCTACCTCGACCAAAAAGTCGACTTCATCGACAACATCATCGAGAAAACAAAAGAGTCAATTAAAGAATACAAGAAGTACAAGCAGTCTCTTATCACAGAAACCGTAACAAAAGGATTAAATCCCAATGTAAAGATGAAGGATTCTGGGATTGAGTGGATTGGAGAAGTGCCTGAGCATTGGGAAGCAAGGAAATTAAAATATGATTTTGAAATAGTAAAACGTATTGCTGGTGAGTTGGGTTACAATGTTTTGTCAATAACTCAGCAAGGTCTTAAGGTGAAAGATATTGTTTCAAATGATGGTCAACAATCTTCAGACTACAGTAAATATCAACATGTATATTCTGGGGATTATGCTATGAACCTATGGATTTGTTAACAGGTTGGATTGATTTATCGGATTTTGAAGGTGTTACAAGTCCAGACTATCGAGTTTTTCGATTAAAAGTAAAAACAAATTATTCTAAAGAGTATTTTAAGAATGTTTTTCAAATTTGCTTTAGTAACCGTATCTTTTATGGGTTGGGACAAGGGGTTTCAATTCTTGGTAGGTGGAGATTACAAACTGAACCATTTTTGAATTTTTCGCTTCCAATTCCTCCTAAAGATGAACAAGAAGAAATCGTTGCTTTTATTAATTCTAAGACTTTAGAAATCAATCGACTTTTGAGTAGAAAGCAATCACTATTAGAACAAATCATAGCATTTAAGAAATCCCTTATCTACGAAGTAGTAACGGGTAAAAAAGAAATAAACTAAAAGGAGGAAAACAAAACTTGGAATATAAAGAAAAACGATTTGAAGATGACATTGAAAGTTTCCTGTTAGCACATGGTGGATATGTTAAAGGCAACATGTCTACCTATGATGCAGGACATTCAATAGATTTGCCAAAACTGGTGTCTTTCATCAAAACCACACAAGAAAATGAATGGGAACGATACGAGAAAATATATGGAGAGGAATCTGAAAAAAAACTCTTAAAGAGATTTAATGAAGAAGTTAATGCTCATGGTTTAATCCATGTACTCAGAAATGGCATCAATGACAGGGGTGTTAAATTAAAGGTTTGTTTCTTCAAGCCAGAATCAACGCTCAATCCCGACCTTGTTAGAAATTATGACAACAATATTTTGAGTCTAACAAGACAGTTTGCTTATTCAACTGTAAATCGGAATACAATAGATATGGTGATTTCACTAAACGGTATTCCAATAATTGCAATTGAACTTAAAAACCAAATCACTGGACAATCCGTTGAAAATGCTAAGAAGCAATTCATGTACGACAGAAACCCCAAAGAAATCTGTTTTCACTTCAATAAGCGATTCTTAGTATATTTTGCAGTAGATTTGTATGAAGTGGCTATGACAACACTGCTTAAGGGAAAAGACACTTTCTTTTTACCGTTTAATCAAGGTTCTGGAGGTGCAGGTTGTGTTGGTGGTGCGGGTAATCCACAGAACCCTAATGGATACAATACTTCATATCTGTGGGAACAAGTATTAGCTAAAGATTCACTAATGAATATTATTCAAAGATTCCTGCATCTTAGCGTTGATAGAAAAAAAGAAATTAAAGATGGTAGAGAAATGGTTAGGAAAAGTGAGAAGATTATCTTTCCACGATACCATCAACTTGATGTAGTCACAAAATTAGTCGATGATGTAAAGAAAAAAGGTTCTGGAAATAATTATCTGATTCAACATAGTGCTGGTTCAGGTAAAAGTAACAGCATCGGCTGGGTGTGTTATCGGTTAGCAAGCTTACATGATGAAAATAACAACAGTATTTTCACTTCAGTCATTGTTGTTACTGACCGTAAAGTTTTAGACAGCCAGCTTCAAGATACTATTTCTGGGTTTGACCATTCTTACGGATTAATTGAGACTATTGGAGATGGAAAATCCTCAAAGGATTTGCGTGATGCCATCAATAGTGGCAAGAAGATAATTGTGACAACGCTTCAAAAGTTCCCAGTAATTTATGAGGAGATAGAAAGCAATAAAGGCAGAAGATTTGCAGTTATAGTTGACGAAGCACATTCGAGCCAGACAGGAACTAGTGCTCAAAAGCTTAAAACAGCACTTGCAGATAATGAAGAAGCCCTGAGAGAATTCGCAAGAATCGAAGGCGATGAAGAAGAAAAGTATGAAGACTTTGAAGACAAACTGGTCAAAGAACTCATTTCTCATGGCAAGCATAAAAATCTTTCTTTTTTTGCTTTTACAGCTACTCCCAAAGAAAAAACTCTTGAAATGTTTGGGAACAGACATACGGATGGAACGTTTCACCCATTCCATATATACTCGATGAAGCAAGCTATCGATGAAGATTTTATTTTTGATATTTTAAAGAATTATATGACTTACAGTACGTGTTTTAAGATTGCTAAAAGTACACCTGAAAATCCAGAATTACCCGAAAGTGAAGCTAAGAAAGCTATAAAACGGTACGAATCACTACATCAATATAACTTACAGCAAAAAACAGCTATTATGGTTGAATACTTTAGAGATGTTACGATGAAGAAAATTGGCGGACAAGCCAAAGGTATGGTTGTTACGGCTTCAAGGCTTCATGCAGTTCGTTATTACAAGGAATTTAAGAAGTATATTAAACATAAGGGGTATACTGATTTAGACGTGTTAATAGCCTTCTCAGGGACCGTTAGTGACAATGGAGACGATTATACCGAACCTGGGCTGAATAGAACTAAAAGTGGTGAAAAGGTTAGTGAGAAGCAATTGCCAGAAGTGTTCCGTGGCGACGAGTTCAATATGCTTATCGTTGCTGAAAAATACCAAACGGGTTTTGATGAACCGTTACTCCACACAATGTTCGTAGATAAGAAATTGTCAGGTGTAAAAGCAGTACAAACGCTGTCAAGGTTAAATAGAACTGCTAAAGGAAAAGTCGACACATTCATTATGGATTTTGTAAATGAGAAAGAAGATATCTTAAAGGCGTTCAAGCCATATTACAAAGAAACTGTGCTTGATGAAGAAATCAATGTAAATCTCATTTACGATACCAAAACACTGGTTAGAAGCTTCAGGTTGTTTAATGATGAGGATGTTGAAAAGTTCAACAAGATTTATTATAAATCTGGTACTCAATCAACAACCGACCTTGGTAAAATCACGAGCTTGTTTACTCCAATTCTGAAGTCTTTTACAAAGCTTAGCGAGGATGACCAATTTAAATTTAAGAAAGCTGTTCGAAATTTTGTGAAATGGTATTCGTACATTGTCCAAATCACAAGAATGTTCGATAAGGAGCTTCAAAAAGAATACAACTTTATGAAATACATGGACAAAGTGCTTCCCAATAGCGTGTTTGAGAAAGTAAATCTAGAAGATAAAATCAAGCTTGAATTTTACAGACTTGATAAGAGCTTCGAAGGGCAAATTGCTCTTGACTCTCCAGGAGAGTATGTGGTCATAGAAAACCCTAAGAAAGTAGATACTGGTAAAGGTAAAGATGATAAGGATGAACTGCTCGAAGCAATTATTGAACATATCAATCAACGATTCAATGGTGTATTTACCGAAGGAGACAAAGTTATCGTTGAAACGATATACGGAAAAGTTTTAATTAGCAATAAGAAACTTGCCAGATATGCTAAGAAAAATAATGCGGAAGTGTTTCAAGAAAGTATTTTCCCTGACGTTTTCAAATCTGTTGCACACGAATGTTATTCACAACAGATGGATGCGTTTAAAAAGCTATTTGAAGATAAGGAGTTTTACAATACAATAATGCAAGAGATTGCTAAAGAAACATATAGAAGTTTTAGAAATTCTTAATCTATCATTAAAGAAAAGAAGTGCTAAGACTATAAATTTAATTAACATTAAATTTATAGTCTTTTTTTGTTTACAAATTATATAAGTTAGAGCGTTTCATGATTATGTTTTTATAGATTAACTTATGTGCAATTTCAAGAGTAACAATTTCATCGGAAAAGGTGTTCAAACCTACACAGGAGCAGCAGGACACAGAGAATTAGAGAACTATGTAATTGGGCTTCCACCAATTGAAGAGCAAAAAAGAATAGATAAGAAAATAATGACAGTATTGGAAACAATAAAGGATATAGAAAAAAATATGATTACAGTTAAATAGAGTTTTTATTACTTATAGGAAAAGCAAAAACAGCTTGTACTTATTTGTTTAAATTAAAGAAGTAGATTAGTATATGGTAAAATTATACTGACTATTAAAAGGGAGAAGGTTTTGGGCATTGAGTAACTTTTTTACAAAAGTAACAAAAATATTTAAAGGGTGGCATGAAAAGAAAATTACTTTGTTATTAATTACAAGTGGAATCGGTGTAATGTCAACTGGATTTGTACAAGATTGGTGGAAAAGTGTAGTCATATCTTTTATAAACGAAGTGTTTGGTACTCAAATAATATACACTAAAGAACCAACGAACTATGTTTATTTAGCACTAGCGACTATTGCTGGTGGTGGGTTAATCGCTTTAGGACTCTGGTTTTATTTCAAAACAAAAGAGAAGGTTAAGAAGCAAACGATGTTGCAAATTCGCCATTCTTCTATCGAATCGGTGGATTACTCCAAGGGTGATATTGATTTATCAGATTACAACATCGAGCCGTATCCGATTCTTCAAACAGAAGAACTTAAAGTCATTAATGAACCTAATCTACGACATGCTCTAAGGGAACAGGAAAAAATAACGGCAAAAATTCTTCAACGCTTGGATGGGAATGCGGATATAGAAGTATCTTATTGGGGATTGGCTCACATTCCACTTCTCTTTCTGCTTGGATTTCAAGTAGCTGACAAGTCAAACAGTTCCTTTTTTGAGTGGAATCAGAACCAATTAAGATGGGAAAAAGTGAAAGGAAAACAAGTGGTGTATCCGCCTTTAATGGTTGAGAAAAATGATTCAAAACAAAATGTAGAAGAAACAAAGGAAGTCGTGGTGAAAGTAGGAGTAACTTACCCTGTAAATGATGCCGACCTAAGTGGGCTTCATTTAGATAGTTTGAACTCTTATTATTTGCATTTAGAACCACCTCACCGAAATGCGATTGTTTGCATGGAGCAACTTAATGAATATCAGAAGAAGTTTCGCCAGGTTTTAGATGAAATAAATCAAACATATCCTCAATTGGAGAGGATTCATTTGTTCTATTCTGGACAACCCTCTTTAGCTTATCGTTTGGGAAGCGCCATTTCTCCGAGAATGGATAAGGAAATTTGGGTTTATAACTATGTGGGTTTATCTCAGCCAAAATACAATTGGGCAATTAATCTTAAGAAAATAGGGAACTTAATAAATATAAAATTAACGGGGGAGAAACGGAATGGAAATGAAGAATCTGAACAGTAAGTTTAATACGTTTTATGGGAAACGTGTCGTCTTGTCAAAAAAGGAAAAAAATTCCCTTTTTCAAAAAAAGAATCTAAACATTGAACGTTTGAAGGAAGGGTTAAAAGAATACAACGAGGAGAAAGGGAAGAGTTACAAGTTAGCAGAACAACCCATTGTTCAAGGAAGTGTAGCAATGTCTACCGTCATTCAAAACGAGAGCAATGATTATGATATAGATGTTGCAATTGTTTTTGAAAAAGACCAACTTCCAGAAGGAACAATTGCCACAAAGAATATCATAGTTGATGCCTTAAAAAGAAAATGTACGAATTTCAAGAAAGAACCCACAGCTAAAACGAATTGTGTCCGTATAGAGTATCAAGATGGATATCATATTGATTTTGCTATCTACCGAAGATATAAAAAGAATGATTCGGATGACAGCTACACATATGAACATTGTGGTAGTCAATGGGGAGATAGAAATCCAAGAGCCATAACGAAATGGTTTGTGGATGAAAATAAAGAAAAGAATTATCAATTAAGAGAAGTTGTTAGGTTGTTAAAAATGTTCTCCAAATCAAGAGATGGTTGGGTAAACATGCCTGGTGGACTCATTCAAAGTGTTTTATCAAATGAACAATTTCAGTCCTATGAAAGAATGGATGAATGTTTCTATTACACCATCCAAGCGATTAAAGATAGATTAGCAGAAGAAACAGAAGTAGTTAATCCAACAGATACAACCATGAGCACTAAGTTAGTCGACAAAGATGATATGAAAATGGTCAATTTATACAATAGGCTGAGCGATAAGCTATCCAAATTAGATATTCTTTTTGATGACAATTGTACCGATTATCAGGCAATCGAAGCATGGGAAGCATTTTTTAATCATCCTTATTGGACAGAACAAAAACAAAAACTTACAAAGGCTTTGGAATCCTATGTGTCTCTTAATGAAACAGAAGAATTTATTCGTTATCGTGAAACAGAAGAGTTTATTCAACACCAAATGCCAATAAACTATCAATCTCAATATGTAATAGAGTTAGATTGTAAGGTAACTCATAAAAATGGCAAAACGGTTGGCTGGTTACAATCTATGATTGAAAAGAGAGAGATACTTTTACCAGGTTATCAGTTGAACTTTGCTGCTAAAACAAATGTTCCTTCACCTTTTGAGGTGTATTGGAAAGTGAGGAATAGAGGTGGGAAGGCAAGGGAAGAAGATATGATTCGCGGGGAAATTGTCCGAACGGATAACTTGATTTATCAGGAAGTGACCTCTTTCAAAGGGAAGCATTTCGTTGAATGCTATATAGTAAGAAATGGAGAATGTGTTGCAAAACAAAGAATTAATGTTGAAATTAAGGTATCCTAAAAATATTGAAAACCTATTTTATGGGGGTTGTTCAATAAACCCAACTGTGGTCGCAGGATTTATGGTTGGAGGTCTAGATACAATTCCTTTTTTCAATAGCAAATCCAAAGTCTGTTAAAAAGTTAGTTCCATGAGTCCAAATGAGATTAGTTTTGGAATAACAACAGTGGTAAATCTAAATGTAAGACCATTTTAGCAATGGTAATTAAGAAAGCAGATTGAATTCTTAGAATTCAATCTGCTCAAAGAGTATATTTAGTAGTTTTGGTCTGATACCGTTCACTCGTTATTTTTTATTGATTTCGTATTTAGCTAAATTATGTGCTTCTTTATAATGAAAATAAATCCATTCGTCTACTGTCATATTACGTTTTTGTGATATTTCACTTGCGTACTCAATAATGATTTGCCTTTGCTCTTCAAAACCGAAATAATTCAACCCTTTTAAGAACTTACCAAATATATAAAAGTCACTTTTATTTTGATAATATTCTTGTAGCTGTTGTATCGTAGTGTCAATGATACAACCGTCTAGCTCAAGGAAGGCATGAAGTCCATATACTCCTTCAGAAAAAAGCGTTTTTTCTAAACTGTCATGTGGGAAATCGTAATGATAGTAACCTTGAATATATTTCAACTTTCTAATATCAGTTCCCGTTGCCGTTAATAAACAATACAATAAAACACTTGCATAGATACAGAGACCACCTCTATCATTCCAATCCTCAGCTTCTTTCATTTCCAAACCACCTTTATAAGATTCCTTATCATACATCGCATAAAACGAAATCTTAGTTACATAAGTAAGCAAAAAGGATAGATGTTCGTTGGACTCATTTAATTGGTCAGGTTCTTTTTCTTTGTATTGAAGCAAATCCTTGCTTGGTACATAATCATAAGTGGTCTTCCATCTTTCCCGGAAAGTCCTCCATACATCTTTTGCAAAATCATTAGAACTATCTTCAACCATGTTGACCCACTTTTCGTCGTCCATATTAAACCTCCATTTTTTTACATGTCCAGTGTCCTTTTAGACAATTAGCATTCAGCAGCAGTTCTAAGTTTTTGAGAAACGACCCAAAACAATGTCAACACCCTTTGGTAGAAACAGAGCAGTTCGAAATCACTTATGAGGATTAATAGGTGTGAATATTACTAGTTCTGTGTTTCTACTTTTACTGTACCCTCTATTTTCGTAACTTTCAAAAAGCTTACACATTTCAATTGTGAACTTTAAAATAGTTTATATTAAAAAACGTAGTTGCGGGTAAAAAATTGTTATTTGTTCCAACGTGTATTGATAAGAATCAGAATACGGAAACATACTGTCTATTATTTTAATCGATGCCCACTACTGTGAGAATCGCTCGTACCAACTACACACGGTACTGGATGAATGTCTATCTGGCTCAAACATTCCACTAACATCTATCAGTTGCTTACTCATAATAGAATAACTACCATTAGGCACACTATATTTATCTTAGTTGGTATTATTTAATGGTCTTGATAACTTAAATATTAAGTTACTAAGACCTGTATTTTGGGGTGTGAAAATGAGCGCTATTTTTCAAGTGTATTTAACTGAACAGCTTAAAGTGAGATTAGAAACCACATTAAGTAAAAAGAGTATCGGCGTTTTAACTATATATAGTTTCATTAAGAAATCGAGATTAGACTTACCAGATGAGCTTAAAGCTTCCTTAGAGAGGGTTTTGGTTGAATTATGGTCAACATGAACCAAATCGCTTTAGCGACAATAGGAGCGTTTGTAGCTAGATACGAGAGAGTGGGCTTTAGTACGTTCATCTACCTTTGTTTACTAGAAGACGAATTTGTAAGTGCTCCAATTATTGAACCAAACCAAGAAGGGGAATATGAATTTGATTTTAATTGGGTGCACTAAAAGAAAACCCAGATATGAGAATAGCCCCTACGCAAGAACATTTAGATGAAATTATTGAAAATGCTATGGAAGTAACATTGGTTATTTATGCCGTGGAAGAAGAAATAGCTCGCTTTGATTTAAGTAATTGAGTTCTAGCTAATTTATAAAGTAATTGGTCTTATTAAAGTAACGCCACTTTAGTTGAATAAGCGTTGAAAATAAATATAAGAAAAATCTCAGTTCAGTGAACTGAGATTTTTTTAATTTTAATTACAAAGACAACTACAAATAAGGTGCAATTGGTTATGCAAATTTAGGTACATTTTCTTGTGTAAATTGGAGTTTTGCGATAGGTAACGGAACCCGTTACAGTTTCACGGTCATTTACCTTCCATTCCTCCTTGTTCTGCCTCAGTTTAAAATATTTCTAACTTCTGTCCGATACAATCTTATTTCTTTTACTGAACTAGTCATCACCGAAAACACCTTCAACTTCTCTATCCGATTGTATTCCTCCTGAGTCAGTAATATCTTTCTTTTTATTTTCAATGTCACCACCCTTTCCTTTGAGAACCAGCTGCTCCTCTGCTTTCCGAAACCATACCCTAGCTTCCTCTTTACTCCTGCTGCCGTTTAACATTTCCCTGTAATAATCGTACTTCTCTTTATCCATCTCCCTTTCACTCCTTTCTCCTAATGTTTTACTTGTAGTTTCAATCGAATTTATAATATATTTCATTCTTACTTATTATCTTTATTTTTCCATTTCCTATTTCTCCTGACAGTTCCCCTCCTTTTAGCATCTTATAAAAGTATAATTCTTTTTCTTTTCCGTGTAATTAAAACATTCGTCACTATTTAATCCTCTTTAAGTGTTAACTGAAATTATAATATGCAGTAATTTAAATAACACAAATCCCTCTGTAATAGTCTTTGTGTCCACTTTTTCGTTAACGCTCCCCTTTACCTGTTGAATCACTTTTAGTGTATCAAACTAACCTTTTACCATCTTATATATTATAATTCTTTTTCTTTTCTGTGTAATCTATCGTACCTCCGTTGTATCTATTTGTTCTTACTTGTCAACGAAAAAAGAATAGATTACTGAACATTGATTAAAGGATGAGTTATTGGACACCTACGAAAAGGGTATCCCTACTGTCATAGGGTATTGATTTTAATAAAATCCTTTCGTGGGATTAGTTTTTTGTTGAACTATAGGTGGCTTAGTTTAAGAACAATAGTTGAAGATACGAGTGTTTTAGCAGGGGAAATGGATAAGTTTATGGAAACAATTTGACAACTATCCTTATAAAAAACAAGAATCCCATATAAATTTTTAATAAGAATTAAAAGACATTTAATAATAAAAAGAAAAGTAAATAAAAACGAGCAAAACACTAATTATTTTTGCTCGTTTTCTTAATATGTTCAAGAACATAAGCGCCCCACAAAAAATCGAATAAAATATACAGATGTCTTCTATTATATATGCCACTTTTTTGAGACAACACCCGCTATGATATCTTCTTCCAATAATAGACCTTCCATAAATTCGATTTCCTCAAATTTATTCTAGGCTCGCCTTTCCGTTTTACTTTTTAACCTTCAATACTTTTTTATTAATTTTATTAATTTCTTCTTCTAATTTCTTAAACCGTAGCCAAAAGTATGTTACGTCAGTCTTAAGCTCAAATAAGACACTTGATGTATCGTGAACTCGTTCAAAGTTTAGTGTTTTAATTATTTGCAACATTTCTCTTTCGACTGCTGTTAACTCTTTTTGTTCTAGTGATTCAATTCTCTTATCCATGTAGATAAACCTCATATCAAAACACCTTTCTTTTTTAAAATCTAACTCATTAAAATAATACAACTTTTGATGACTATAGTCTACATAATTTGCAAGTAATTATAATTTTAATTTAAGGTATTTAGCTGAATGAGTACTATAGTCTGTAGACTGTTCATATTGGAGGGATGAAAATACTTACAAACAGACATACAAAAAGATGAGGGGATTTAATGAGTAGGAACCTTGAGAAGGAATTTGGTAAAGTCTTAAAAGAGTATAGAAATAATGCTGGTCATTCCCAAGAATCATTAGCTTTAAAATGTGGATTAGATAGAACATATATTAGCTTATTGGAAAGAGGACTAAGAAGTCCAACAATAAATACGATATTTTCTATTTGTTCAGTATTAAACGTTAGACCTAGTCAGCTTATTTCTAAAGTTGAAGAAAGATTAAGATAAAAGTTATTCCCCTTATTTGTTTAAAAAAATAAATTTAAATTTTAATAAAAACTAAAAAACTCCTTTGTTCGAAATTTTGTTTAATTTATTTTATTAATATAATACATAAAGGTAACTTGGTAACTTAGTAAAAAATTTAAATAAAAGTAGGTTACTTTAAATAGTGAAGTATAGCATATACAAGCTAAGACTCATCATTTTTTAGCTACTAAATATTAGTTTTTTCCCCGGTTAAATCCGTTTTAGTCAAATACGAATCACTAACAGTCATTTGCACATTCAATTGTGTAATTCATGTGAGTCAGACATAAATCCCACTTTTCATAAACATTTTTTTAGAAACTTATTTATTAGTACAGATATTTCACTGTTCATAAAATTAGTTTACAATACTTCATGATAGATAAAAGATAAAAAACTGTACACAATACAACGAATTATGTACAGTTTTGTTTTTATGTACGTGTGTACAATATACTAAACCATTGATAGATGTTACTTCCTAAAGTATGATTTGATTTATGTACACTTTTTTATATAGATAATATTCTTCTCAAGGTGTACCTGTTGTTGCCGATGGAACTGCAATCATTAAGGTTGGAGGTTCGATAGGGGAAATCGCTACAGCGGCGGAACAATTTTTAGGAAAAACAAAAGATGATCGAGAAAACGAAGCGCAAATAGTCCTAGAAGGTCATTTACGCAGTATTCTAGGATCTTTAACGGTCGAAGAGATTTACCAAAACCGTGAAAAATTTTCTCAAGAAGTACAACGTGTTGCATCACAAGATTTAGCAAAAATGGGACTTATCATCGTTTCATTTACAATTAAAGACGTCCGTGACAGAAACGGTTACTTAGAAGCGTTAGGAAAGGCGAGAATTGCTCAAGTAAAGCGTGACGCCGACATTGCGACAGCTGACGCCGATAAAGAAACGAGAATTAAGCGCGCTGAGGCTGACAAAGAAGCGAAACGCTCTGAATTGGAAAGAGCAACAGAAATAGCTGAAGCAGAAAAGGTTAATAAATTAAAAGTTGCTGAATTTCGGAGAGAGCAAGATGTCATGAAGGCGCGAGCCGATCAAGCGTACTTTTTAGAAGAAGCTCGTTCGAAACAAGAAGTTATGGAACAACAGATGCAAATTCAAATCATCGAGCGTCAAAAGCAAATTGAATTAGAAGAAAAAGAGATTTTACGTCGTGAAAAGCAATATGATTCTGAAGTTAAGAAAAAGGCAGATGCAGATCGTTATGCAGTCGAGCAAGCTGCTGAAGCAGAAAAAGCAAAACAAATTACTGTAGCAGATGCAAACAAATACAGTATTGAAGCAAAAGCAAAGGCTGAAGCTGAAAAAATCCGTCTTGACGGAAATGCTAGAGCAGAAGCAGAAAGAGCGAAGGGTCAATCTGAAGCTGATGTTATTCTCTTAAAAGGTCTTGCAGAAGCCGAAGCGAAGGAAAAAATCGCCGAAGCATTCGAGAAGTACGGCCAAGCAGCAACGTTAGATATGATTTTGGAAATGCTTCCTTCCTATGCCAGAGAAGTTGCTAGCCCATTAGCGAATATTGATAAAATTACAGTCGTTGATACAGGTTCAAGTGGTGAAAATGGTGGAGCTAATAAAATTACCGGCTATGCCACAAATTTAATGTCTACAATCCAAGAATCATTAAAAGCATCATCAGGAATTGATGTAAAAGAACTAATCGAAAACTTCTCAGGTAAAGGAAATGTGAAAGCAAGTATTGATCAGCTATCAACAGAATTAGCTGCAGCAAAAACGACTCAGAGCGAAAGTTTCCCAGTTCAGGAGAAAACAGCAGAGTAAGATGTAAAAGCCAGCAAATTTGCTGGCTTTTTGCTTTGTAAAATTCATAAACTAATAGCTGATTTGATAAAGAGAAATGTAAGATAAACTAAAACATCTATATTTAAAAATTTCCGATTGACAATAGATAATCCTTAATCTATAATTATTACTGAAAGCGCTTCCGATCATCCGGGAGTTTTAAAATAGGTATTTATTAATAAGGTATCTTTAATTCTATTTCGAGATGAACGAATAGATGTTTGTAGACGTTTATTGATTACTTATTTTTTAATCTGTCTGCCCAACTATTATTTTTATAGATATCTTGACTTATCATAAAATAAGTTATAATATTAGTTCGAAAGCGCTTTCGATGTTTGGGGGAATGAATAGTGGCGACTATATATGATATTGCAAAGAAAACCGGATTTTCAATAACAACTGTATCTAGAGCATTAAATGATTATCCTGATGTAAGTGCTAAAACCAAAAAACTTATCTTAGACACAGTGAAAGAAATTGGATATTATCCAAACTCTAACGCCCGTTCACTAACTACCAAAAAATCATGGACTTTAGGAGTTATTTTCATTGAAGACCTAGGCGTCGGTATCAAGCATCCATTTTTTAATGCTGTTATTGAAAGTTTTAAACAGCAGGTGGAGAAACTTGGTTATGATATTATCTTTTTAAGCCAAAATATTGGTGAAGAAAAAACGAGTTACTTAGATCATGTTCTAAATCGTGGTGTCGATGGAATAATTGTTGTTTCTTCCCATCATGATGATCAAGAAGTTATCCGATTAATGAATTCAAGTATTCCAAGCGTTGTCATTGACTTGCATAGCAATAAGTCAAGTGTCGTCTATAGTGATAATTTTTCAGGTGGTGAAATGGCTGTAAATCAATTATACTCATTAGGTCATCGTAAGATTGCCCATATTTATGGTCATCCAAAAACGTTTGCCGGATCTGAGAGGTTAAGAGGCTTTACACATGCTACAGAGAAACATGAATTACTAATTCCAGCTTCATATATTGTCGAAGGAGGATTTTTCTCCTATCAATGTGGGTATGATGCTATGAAACTATTACTAGAGTTAAAAGAGCGTCCAACGGCCGTTTTTGTTGCTGGTGATATGATGGCGATAGGGGCAATAAATGCAATCCAAGATTTTGGGCTAAATGTACCGGCAGATTTTTCAATTATCGGCTTTGATGATATTGAGATAGCTAAGTATATGACACCAAAACTAACAACGATTAGACAAGACACAGATTTAATCGGTAAAAATGCTGCAAAGGTACTATTAAATCAAATTAATGATAAGAGTAAAGTATTTTCAGCTGTGACGATCCCAGTTGAAATAATTAATAGAGAATCTACTAGGAAAATTTAATTGTTTATAGGAATGAATTTCATAATACCAATAAATCAGCGCCACCAAGATACTCCATCTGGTTGAAGGTATTTTAATTGAACCAGATGGAGTATCTTGGTGGCGTGGGATCTACATTATCAAATTCATTCGGATATTAATTTTCTATGTCCCTATAACACCTAAGATTAGTTAAGGGGTTGAATGGTATTTTAGGAACAGTGATAAAGTGTGTTTGATTTTTTATCACTGTTCCGAAAGCGGTTTGGTATAATTGGAGAATTCATAAGTTCTTTTGGTTACGGGTAAAATAACTATAGTTGTTTTTACACTTTTCCGAAAGCGCTTTGAATAAAGGGTTTCTTCTTACATTCTTTTGTAAATGAAGCCTAAATTTTTAAAAAAAACGAAATGGGGGAAAGAAAATGAAAAAAGTACTATTGTTTTTGTTTGTATCTATATTAAGTTTTAGTCTTATTGCATGCGGTAATAGTAATAGTTCAGAGGATACGGGTTCTGATGAGAAAGCTAAGTCTGGAGCTAAAGAAAAACTAACGATTTGGTCGTTTACAGATGAACTCCAAGGGGCAATTGATGTATTTGAAGAAAGACATGATGTAGAAGTAGAGTTAACGATTGTTCCAATCGAAGACTATACTACTCGTTTAAGACCGGTTCTAGAAAGTGGATCAGGTGCACCTGATGTTTTCACTGGTGAATTAGTATTCATTAAAGACTGGATTGAACAAGATTATTGGGAAACTCTTTCAGAAGCCCCTTATAATGTTGAAGATATTAAAGATGATTATATAGAATATGTTTATGAATTAGGTCGTAATACTTCAGGGGATGTAAAGGCATTATCATGGCAAACTACACCTGGTGGGATCTTTTATAGAAGAAGTATCGCCGAAGAAGTATTAGGAACAGATGATCCTGATGCAGTAGGTGAAATGCTTTCTACTATGGATGGATTATTCGCTGCTGGTGAGAAAATGAAAGCTGCTGGATATCGTTTATTCCCTGACGAAGGAGCTGTTCGTTGGTTCGCTCAAGGGCAAGATCCGCAACCGTGGGTAAATGAGAACGATGAACTAATTATGTCTGAAGGTCGCATAAATCATTTTGATTATGCTAAAGAACTTCGCGAAAAGGATTTAACTGCATTTGCACCTGAGTGGTCTCCAGCGTGGTTTGGTGGCATGAGCGGTCCTGTTAATTACAATGCAGGTTGGGACGATGTGGATGAAAATGCTTCAAATGAAGTAGGCGTGTTTGGTTACGCTTTACCAACTTGGGGTCTACACAGTGTATTAAAGGGAAGTGCTGGAGATACAGAAGGTGACTGGGCTGTTACAAACGGACCGAACCCGTATTTCTGGGGTGGAACATGGTTAGGTATCTATAGTAAATCCGAGAAAAAAGACTTAGCGTGGGAATTTGTAAAAATGATGACACATGACGAGGAATTTTTGACAGACTGGGCTTTAGAAACTGGAGACGTATTATCTTATCTTCCGGTAACTGATAAAATTAAGGATGATTTTTCTGATCCATTCTTAGGTGGTCAAAATAATTACACGTTCTTCTTAGAAGAAGCTCAATCGATTAATCCTGGTCTTGTCACTAGATATGATCAACAAATCGATGGAATGTTCGGAAATATGGTAGTAGAATATATTGAAGGTGCAAGAACGAAAGAAGAAGCAATTCAAGAGTTTTACAATTTAGTTAGAAATGCTTATCCGCAAATTACAACACCAGACCAACAATAAATATTAACTATCTAATAATAAGGGGAGCTGTTTCGGTAGCTCCCCTTTATTACTTAGGAAGGGGCAGGAAAGTTCATATGAAAAAACTTGATAATTACGGATACCTATTTATTTTACCTTTCTTTATCATTTTTATTACATTTACTATTTACCCAATTATTTTAACGTTTTATTACAGTTTAACTAGTTATACTGGCATGGGAAGCCCTGAATTTATAGGGTTAGCTAACTACCAAAGACTCATTACAGATAGCTACTTTTTACAAGCTTTTATTAATACGCTTTATATATGGGGGATTAATTTTTCCTTTCAACTTTCGATAGCGCTTTTGTTAGCTGTTTTATTTTCTGATTTACGTTTGAAAATGAAAGGGTTAAGCTTTTTCAGAGCAATATTTTATTTGCCTAATTTAATAACTATAGCCTCTGTAGCATTATTATTTGGGATTTTATTAGGTTGGCACCATGGAACGATCAATCACTTATTGCTTGATCTTGGGATAATCTCTCAACCCATTAACTGGTTAAATAGTCCGACAACAGCACGTTGGTCAGTTGCATTAATCGGGGCTTGGATGTGGTTTGGTCATACGTTTATTATTTTAATGGCTGGTATTGCTGGTATTTCGAATGACTATTATGAAGCAGCGATAATAGACGGTGCGAATCGTTTTCAAACTTTTATAAATGTAACTATACCGCTATTAAAGCCTATTTTACTCTATGTTTTAATTACCTCCCTTATTGGGGGATTACAGATATTTGACCTACCAATGTTAATAACAGATGGTATGGGATCTCCGCAAGGCTCATTAAATACAATGGTTTTATATTTATATAATCAAGCATTTCGTTTTAACAATTATGGATACGCTGCCGCTGTTGCCTATGGGTTATTTTTGATTACTGTACTATTCTCTATAGTAATCTTTAAAGTTATGTACCGTAACAGTGTAAAGGAGGGGTGATGATCTTGAATAAATCAAACATAGTAAAGGGAATTCTTTACGCGTCATTAATATTACTTGTGATTATTAGTATTATTCCATTTTATATGATGATTGTTAACGCAACACGATCTAATGCGGATATCTTGCAACGAGGCTTCACTTTATTACCAGGTTCGGCACTAATGGATAACTATGATGTGTTAATCAGTTATATGAATTTATGGAGAGGTTTTTTAAATAGTTTATTCATTGCTGCAAGTGTAACATTTTTAAGTTCATATTTTTCAGCATTAACTGCTTATGGTTTTGCAATTTATAAGTTTAAAGGTAGTAAAGTATTATTTGTTTTGATACTACTTTTAATGATGGTACCAGGACAATTGGGTTTAATTGGATTTTTCGATTTAATAAAAACTTTTGGTTTGCTTGATACCTATATCCCGTTAATTATTCCAACAGTGGCATCACCATTTATTGTATTTTTCTTAAGACAATTCCTTATTTCAACGATGCATGTTTCATTACTGGAAGCAGCAAGAATTGATGGAGCCGGAGAATTTAAAATCTTCCATAAAATTGCCTTTCCTATTATCATGCCAGCAGTTGCAACGATGGCAATCTTTACTTTTATTGGCTCATGGAATAACTATATTTTACCGCTCGTTGTGTTATTTAGTCCGGAAAAATACACGTTACCTGTAATGATGGGAGCTTTAAGAGGGTCTCAAGTAGCTCAGAATTTAGGTGCAATGTATTTAGGAATTGCGATCTCGGTAGTACCAATTATGATAGCATTTTTGTTTCTAGCAAAATATATAATTGGCAGTATTTCAGCAGGTGCGGTTAAAGAATAAAAGAAGAGGTGTGTTATTTATGTCACAATTCACCAAGGGATTTGTTTTTGGAACAGCAACATCATCCTATCAAATTGAAGGAGCCTACAATGAAGGTGGGCGCTCCCTATCTATATGGGATACATTTGCTAGAACTCCGGGTAAAGTTTTCAATGGCGATACAGGTGATATCGCCTGTGATCATTATCATAGCTATAAAGAAGATGTTCAGCTGATTAAAGAGTTAGGCGTTGATTCTTACCGCTTTTCAATCGCTTGGCCAAGAATTTTTCCACAAGAAGGTATTTATAACGAAGAAGGAATGATTTTTTATAAATCATTGATTTCTGAGTTGTTGAAAGCTGGAATAAAGCCAATGGTTACTCTTTATCACTGGGATTTACCGATATGGGCATATGAAAAAGGTGGTTGGGTTAATCGAGAATCTGTTTCATGGTTTCTTGAATTTGCGGAAAAATGCTTTGAAGAATTAGATGAACATGTTGACTCATGGATTACTCATAATGAGCCATGGTGTGCAAGTTTTTTAAGTTATCATCAAGGACTTCATGCACCAGGCCACAAAAATATTGATGAAGGATTAAAAGCAGCGCATCATATTCTCTTGTCACACGGGGAAGCTGTAAAACTATTAAAAGAAAAATTCAATTCTAGGACGCCTATTGGGATTACATTAAATTTGGCCCCTGCTTACCCAGCTACTAGTTCGTATAATGACCAAATTGCTTGCAATAATGCTGATGGCTACACGAATCGCTGGTTTTTAGATCCGATTTTTAAAGGCAGTTATCCAGTCGATATGGTAAATCTATTTTCTAAATTTGTTCATGATTTTAGCTTCATAAAGCCAGGTGACTTTGAAACGATTTCTGTCGCTTGTGATTTCTTTGGAATAAATTATTATTCTCGGGCTCTAGTAGAATATGAAGGTAATGACAAATTTCTCTTTAATTTTGCTTACTCGGATTATCCCAAGACAGCTATGGGCTGGGATGTATCGCCAAAAGAATTTAAAGAATTAATCTATAAAATTAGACGCGATTATACTGATTTGCCAATATATATCACTGAAAATGGTGCAGCATACAACGATATTTTAGAAGCTGATGGAAGTGTACATGACAAAGAGCGAACAGATTATATTGAAAAGCATATTACAGCGGTGCGAGAGTTAGATGAAGAAGGCATGAATATGGCAGGATATTTTCTTTGGTCTCTATTTGATAATTTTGAATGGGCATTTGGATATGAAAAGCGTTTTGGTATCTTTTATGTTGATTTTCAGACACAACAAAGATATTGGAAAGATAGTGCAAAACGATATAAACAAATAGTCGAAACAAGATCTTTATAATTAACTAAATCATATAATCGCTTCAAAACTACTGAGGGGTGTAATTAGTATGGGAAACAGTATTCAGTTTATCCAGTCTTCCAAGTATGAAGAAGAAAAATGGCAGGATAAAGGTTCTTTCATTTTTAAGAAAGGAACTGCAGCTAACGGTTACGTTATTCAGATTAATCCAGAAGTAGAATACCAAGAGTGGCTAGGATTCGGTGGTGCATTTACAGAGGCGGCGACGTATACGTTATCAAAAATTTCTTTTGAGCATCGAAGTGAAGTTTTACGAGCATACTTTAATAAAGAACATGGCTTAGGATATACACTTGGTCGAACTCATATTAATAGCTGTGATTTTTCACTTGAAAACTATAGTTATGTTGAAGACAACGACACTAAACTAGCTTCATTTTCCATTCAAAGAGAAAATCAATTTGTAATTCCCTTCATTAAAGATGCTATGAAAGAAGCGGGAGAAGCATTAACTATTTTATCCTCCCCTTGGAGTCCACCTGCTTGGATGAAAACAAATGGCGAAATGAATAATGGTGGAAAGCTAAAGGAAGAGTATCGTAATCTCTGGGCATTGTATTATGTGAAATATATTGAGGCTATGGAAAAGGAAGGTATTCCGATTTGGGGAGTAACGATTCAAAACGAGCCTGAGGCCACGCAAACATGGGATTCTTGTAGGTATACAGCAGCTGAAGAACGTGATTTTATAAAAAATCATCTGGGTCCAATTTTTGAAGAGAGTGGATTTAGTGACAAAAAAATCGTAATTTGGGACCATAACCGCGATATCATGGTAGAACGAGCAACGACAATTCTTTCAGACCCGGAAGCTGCAAAGTATGTTTGGGGAACAGGTAACCATTGGTATGTTTCTGAAGACTTTGAGAACCTTTCGATTGTACATGAAGCGTTTCCAGATAAACATCTTATTTTTACAGAAGGTTGTATCGAAGGTGGAGTTCAACTTAATGCATGGCATACAGGTGAACGGTACGCTAGAAACATTATTGGTGATATGAATAACTGGTTAGAAGGTTTCCTTGATTGGAACCTAGTATTAGATGAGAATGGTGGACCAAATCATGTAGGTAACTATTGTGATGCGCCAATAATTGCTGATACTAAAACAGATAAAGTTTATTACAATAGTTCTTATTATTATATTGGCCATTTCAGTAAATTTATTAAGCCAGGTGCGAAACGAATTGGACTTGAAACGAATAATGAAGATATCTCTGCTACAGCTTTTAAGAACGAAAATGGAGAGATGATCGTCGTAGTTTTAAATGAAACAGAAAAAGGGCAAGCTTTTACGATTCAATTTGAAGGTAAGTTTGTAGAAGTTGAGATAGACCGCCGCTCAATTGCAACATTTATCATTTAATTAAGGCATTGTAAAAGAAATAATAGATCAAAGATGGCGAGGATATTTTGTATCGATCGAGGCGATAGGTTCCGCGGGTAGTGAGCTACCCGCGGGTTCTGTCAACGAAGGATGTTGCAAAATAGACCGTCATACTGATCCATTATTTCTTTGGAGATGCCTAAGTAGGTTTGGGGGACTCGCTATGTATACACTTAATGAAAATCAAAGCTTTCAAATTCAAAATTATCAACAACTTCCGACATTTTCTAGCTTCTTACCTGGTATAGCTGGAGTTGATGGGATCCCGATGTGGGTATTTTATGTTAATCGTGGACAAGGAATAGCTAGCTTTGGAGTTCAAGATAAAGATCATGCAATTATGGAATTTTTGCCTGCAGATAAATCGTATCAGCTTGTACAAGTTCAAGGATTTCGAACATTTATTAAAGTCACTAACAATGGTAACATGACGTTTTTAGAACCGTTTTCGTCGCAATATAACAATAATCCTCTGGAAACAATGGAAATGTCAGAAAATAAACTTTCACTGGAATATGTTAATCAAGAAATTGGCATAAAAATGAATGTCGAGTATTTTATTCTCCCAAATGCCCCGGTTGCAGGTCTAGTTCGTCATGTGAAATTCAAAAATATCTCAGCTAAGAAGTTAGATATTGAATTGTTAGATGGGCTACCAGCAGTGTTTCCTAGTGGTGTACCAAATGCCGCATATAAAGAATTAGGGAACACAATAAAGAGTTGGTTTGATGTCTATAATATGGAGAATGGTGTTCCGTTCTATAAGTTGAGAGGAAGTATGGAGGATACAGCAGAAGTTAAAGCCGTACATGAAGGTAACTTCTTCTTAAGTATTTTTTCATATCGTGGTGAAGAAAAAAGATCTCAACCAATTATTGATCGTGATATTATTTTTGGAACTGATACAACTTTACAAGTGCCTCAAAACTTCCTTAACGAAAAGATTGAAGCGTTAATGGCAAAAGAAGCATATCCAACAAATAAAGTATCATGTGGCTTTAGCGCTACAGAAGTCGAACTTATTCCAAATGAAGAGCTAGAACTTTATACAGTAGTGGGGCATGCGAGTAGTCTTGAAATCGTAAATTCATATGTAAAAGAAAATATTACTATAACAAGTCTACGAAGTATGGAAAAGATTGCAACAACAATCACGGATAAGATAACCAAGCAAATAAAAACGAAAACAGGACAGCCACTATTCGATGCATACAGTCGACAAAGTTATTTAGATAATGGACTTCGTGGTGGATTTCCAATGATTTTCCAAAAAGAAGATAAGAAGAGCATCTATTATTTATACTCTCGAAAACATGGTGATTTAGAAAGAGATTATAATTTCTTCTCTCTAAGTCCTACTTATTATTCTCAGGGTAATGGGAATTATCGAGATATAAACCAAAATCGGCGCTGTGATATCTTTTTTGAACCGAAGTTAGAAGATTACAATGTAAAACTATTTATGAACCTTATTCAACTAGATGGTTATAATCCACTTGCGGTAAAAGGTGTAAGGTTTTCAATGATCGATCCTTCAATGTTTGATTTAAGAGCTTTTGTTGAAAAAAATGAAGAAGACAAAGTAAGAACATTTTTTCAGTCTTCTTATACACCAGGAGAACTAAAACATTTCCTAGAGAACGAAGAAGTGACATTATCGACATCATTTGAAGAATTCTTAACGGGAGCGCTAACTGCTTCGGAAGATTTATTTCAAGCGGAGTTTGGTGAAGGGTATTGGATGGATCATTGGGCGTATAACCTTGATTTAATTGAAAGTTATTTAACCATTTACCCAGATAAAAAGAGTGAGTTTTATTTTAGTAAAAACTACCAGTATTTTGAGAGCCCAGCTCGGGTTCAGAAACGCTCTGAAAAATATGTTTTGAAAAATGGAAAACTGCGTCAGTATAATGCAATTAAGAAAGATAAGCTAAAAGTAGAAGAAGCTGCTAAAAATGAGGGTGTATTATGGGTAAAAGACAAGTATGGAAAAGGGAAAATATATAAAACAACTCTTTATTCTAAACTAGTTCTTCTTTCTCTTATCAAGACATCTACATTAGCACCAATGGGACTCGGTATTGAGATGGAGGCAGACAAACCTGGATGGAATGATTCCCTAAATGGCTTGCCAGGAATGCTTGGGTCAAGTACCTCCGAGTTGTTTGAGGTGAAACGTCTTCTTGATTTTCTTTTCGATGTTCATGAAGGAGCAGAAATTTCACTACAAATCGAAGTCGCCGATTTTCTAAAAGGTGTAGTAAATGCAATTAATAAAGTTGAAGCTTCAACGATTAACGAAGACCAATATTGGCATGAGGTTTCTAGTCTCAGAGAGAGCTACCGAGAAACGATTTACCAAGGGATTAGTGGGGAAGAAGTAGACTACACATTAGCTGAAATAAAAGAAATCCTACTTTTGTTAAAGACAAGAGTGGAAAAAGGGATCGAAAGGGTTCGTGCCTATAATGGAGAGCTTCCACCTACTTATTTTTATTTTGAACCAAAGAATCAATTAGGGGAAGAATTACCAGCAATGAAAGATTTAGAATGGCAACCGAGCGCAGTGACCCCGTTTCTAGAAGGCATAGTGAAATCTCTAAAATTGACAGAGGACAAACAAGACGCAAAAAAGATATACGATGCAGTTCGAGCCTCTGATATTTATGATCAGAAACTTAAGATGTATAAAACATCAATGTCTATTCGTAAAGAGCCTAATGAACTCGGACGGGCTAACGCTTTTACACCTGGTTGGTTAGAAAACGAATCGATCTTCTTGCACATGGAATATAAATACCTTTTAGCTTGTTTAAAAGTTGGATTGTTTAATGAATTCTTTGATGATATGAAAAAAGTAATGATCCCATTTTTAGATCCAAGCATCTATGGGAGGAGTACCCTAGAAAACAGTTCTTTCATCGCAAGCAGCGCCAATCCTAATCCACAGTTACATGGCCGTGGCTTTGTATCGCGCTTAAGTGGTTCAACAATTGAATTAATGAACATGTGGTTTGTCATGATGGCAGGTAAAACACCGTTTCAAGTTAAAGATAGTGAACTTATTTGTCAGCTAGCACCAATTCTGCCTAGTTGGATGTTTGATGAAAATGATCAAGTATTGTTTATGTTTTTAGGTGTATGTCAAATAACATATCTTAATCCAAAGAGGTTAAACACGTATGGTGAAGACGCAGTTTCTCCTGTAGAGTACACACTGATCTATGAAGATGGTGAAACCTTCATAGTTAGTGATAAGGTCATTAACGGGAAACATGCTGAAGATATTAGAAGTGGTTTAGTAACACAGATTACAGTGAAGTTGGATTAGGTTTATAATGGAAAGAGTGTAGGTAGGTATTCAGTTTACCTACCTTCTTTTAGGTAATGACGAAAAGGCTTTTATTATGCCAACTATACAGATGTTGATGGTCAGTTAGTTTTTTGCTACTAAGCGTCCAATGAGATATGATTACACCAAGTAAATGGCACGTATAGGAGTGATTAGAAGAAAATGGACGGTTTTGTAAGGAAGATATTGCAATTGTTAGAAATCTTTGTAAAAATAACTTATGTCAATTTATTATGGATTGGCTTCTCAATACTAGGGTTGGTAATTTTCGGAGTCATGCCAGCGTCAGTAGCTTTACTAACAGTTATGAGAAGATGGTTAATGGAAGATACTGATATACCGATATTTAAATGCTTTAGTTCTGCATTTAAAAAGGAATTTAGGAGATCGAATATTTTTGGGGTTATTTTTTTGATTATATTTATGATTTTATATAGTAACTTTCGTTACGTAATTTCAGTTGACGGCTTACTTCAAGCGGTTCTTGCTGTTGGTTTAATCATTAACGGTTCCCTATTTTTGGTGACATTCATCTATTTTTTTCCGGTATATGTCCATTATAAATTAAAATTTCATGAATATTTTAAGCAATCTATTCTAATGGGTATGGTAAATATCCATCTTGTCCTGCTCATTTGTATGCTTTTTTTCATCATCTATCACTTATTCATTTATTTTCCAGGTTACCTGGGGATATTTTTACCAAGTGCTATTGGCATGACTCTTATGTCGATAACGTTAATTTCCTTTAAAAAATTTGAAAAGAAAAAAGCTAAATTAGAAAAATAATCATAGCATTCACATGAATTTCAATGATTTTAATAAAGTTTACTTACCTTGGAGGAAACAATATGAATTATCGAAGAATTGGAAATACCGGTTTGAAAGTAAGTACAGTTAGTTTAGGAAGCTGGCTTACTTACGGAAATGCAGTTGAAGCAGAAAAAGCAAAAAATACAATTGAATCTGCATACGATTTGGGAATAAATTTCTTTGATACTGCTAATGTCTATGCGACTGGGAAGGCAGAAACCATTGTCGGAGAAGTATTAGGGCAGTATCGACGAGATTCATATGTGTTAGCTACAAAAGCTTTTTTTCCAATGGGTAAAGGGCCGAACGATAAAGGATTATCAAGAAAACATTTAACAGAGCAACTTCACGCTAGTTTAAAACGCCTTAACACGGATTATGTTGACATCTTTTATTGTCATCGCTTTGATGAGGAAACCCCTTTACTAGAAACGTTAAGAACTTTAAATGATTTTGTTCGTCAAGGAAAGGTCTTATATATAGGAGTAAGTGAGTGGTCGGCAGCGCAAATTACTGAAGCCCTAGGGATAAGTGACCGTTATTTATTAGATTCGATTACGGTTCACCAACCACAGTATAATATGTTTCATCGTAATATCGAAAAGGAAACGATTCCTTTATGTGCAAGTAAGGGCATTGGGCAGGTTGTTTTTTCTCCTTTAGCGCAAGGAGTGCTGACAGGGAAATACCGTACAGGCGAACAGTATCCAACTGGCAGTAGGGCTACTGATCCAAGCTCTAATATGTTTATGGATAATCTGTTGACAGATACTGTCTTAGATAAAGTCGACCAATTGAAAACGATAGCAGAAGACCTTGATATTAAATTATCTCAACTAGCCCTTGCATGGGTGCTGCGGAATGAAAATGTTGCCAGTGCTCTGATTGGAGCTAGCAATGCAGACCAAGTGAAAGAAAATATTGAAGCTAGTAAAATAAAGTTAGATCAGTCTCACTTAAATATAATTGAGGAAATACTTGCAGAAAAATAGAATATAGCTACCGATATCGTTCGGTAAATTAAATAGAAAAGATCGACCATACAAATTTTTGTAAAGGTCGATCTTTTTTCTATAGGTGCCGTTTATTGAATATAGTGCGGATTTAATGAACATCAAACATCCTCTTATAACTGAATTTTATTTTTAACCTAAAAAATAAGCTATTTATGTATAATAGAATAATGTAAACAAGTTGAAATAAAGAAGCACTAATTTTCTTAGTGTAAATAATGTAAAAGTTTCAGGGGGTTTAAAAATGACATTAAAGCTAGAACAAGTTACGAAAAAATTTGGAAATTTGATTGCAGTTGATAATTTATCAATTTCAATTCCCAAAAAAGAAATATTCGGTTTTTTAGGAGCAAATGGTGCTGGTAAAACAACAACATTTAGGCTGATTTTGGGATTATTAACACCAAATAGCGGAACGATTACTTGGGATGGAAATCCGATCGACTATACGACAAGTCATTTAGTTGGCTATCTTCCAGAAGAAAGAGGTTTATATCCAAAACTAACAGTAAAAGATCAGATTGTTTATTTAGCTAGGTTAAGAGGGATGAAAAAGCAAGAGGCATTAAAAGAATTGGATTACTGGTTAGCTCGTTTTAAGGTGACGGAAAATAAAGTTAAAAAGATAGAAGAGTTATCAAAAGGAAATCAGCAAAAAATTCAATTTATTGCAGCTATTATACATAAGCCAAAACTATTGATTTTAGATGAGGCCTTCAGTGGTCTTGATCCCGTAAATGTTGAACTATTAAAAGAATCTGTCTTAGAATTAAAAGAAAAAGGAACGACGATTGTTTTTTCAAGCCATCGTATGGAGCATGTAGAAGAGATGTGTGAACATTTATGTATTATGCATCATGGGAAACCAGTTGTTCATGGTTCACTAAAGGAGATTAAACGGTCATTTGGGAAGAAGAATTTGATCATTCATGCCGATTTTAAGATGGATTTCCTGAAAAGTTATCCAGGCGTAACAAAAACAAAACAGACACCAGAAGGAATTCATTTGCAGATTGAAGGGGAATATGTCGCTGAAAAAATCTTGAATGATATTGTTAAAAATGGTTTCATCCGAAAATTTGTTCTTGAGGAACCATCTTTGAATGATATTTTTATCGAGAAAGTAGGTGCTTCCTATGAATAATTTTTGGATTATGTTAATTCATACCTACATGACTAAGTTAAAATCAAAACAGTTTATTATTTCTACCGTGATCACATTGGCAATCGTTGTCGGATTATCGAGTATGACAAACATTATTAATTTTTTTAATAAAGGTGAAAGTCAGGTAAAAATTGCGGTTATTGACGAAACAAAAGCCCTATTTGAACCACTTCAGGAACAGTTAAAGACAGTAAATGAAGACATCGAGCTAATCAAATATAATGACGAAGAGCAAACCGTGCAATTAAAAGTGGAAGAAGGTTCATATAGAGGCTTACTAATTCTTTCATTTGACAACGAAAACCTACCTATGGCTAGATATAAATCGATGATCATTGCAGATTCAATTTTACCAACAGAATTACGAAATAGTTTACAGCAAATTAAAACAGAGCTCTTTGCAGCACAATTAAATCTATCTTCTGAACAGTTACTTAAGCTCTACGAACCTATTTTATTCGAGCATGTCGCTCTTGCAGAGAATGCAAAAACAGAAGAAGAATTGAACCAGGCTAGAGGTTTAGTGTACGTCTTATTGTTTATTATTTATTTTGCAGTCATTCTCTATGCGAATATGATTGCTATGGAAGTTGCGATCGAGAAATCCTCTCGTGTAATGGAAATTTTAATTTCAAGCGTTTCTCCAATTAAACAAATGTTTGCAAAAATATTAGGTGTCGGCTTACTAAGTTTGACGCAACTTTTCTTGATGTTAACTGTCGGCTATTTTTCTATTCAAAAAAATCTCTCCTCAATGGAAGGCGGGTTTTTCGACTTTTTTGGCTTCAATAATATTTCAATGACGACGATCATTTATGCAGTTGTATTTTTTATCCTAGGGTACTTCCTCTATGCGACTTTAGCGGCATTCTTAGGTTCTTTAGTGAGCAGAATTGAAGATGTTCAGCAAATGATTACGCCGATGACTTTAGTGGTAGTTGCTGGTTTCATGATTGCAATGTTTGGTCTAGGGCAACCAGATACGACATTTATTACAGTTGCATCTTATATACCTTTCTTTACACCGATGTTAATGTTCATGCGTGTTGGAATGTTGAATTTACCTCTTTGGGAGCCGCTACTCGGAATAGCGATTTTGATAGTGACGATCATTATTTTTGCTGTATTCGGAGCAAGAGTTTATAAAGGTGGAGTTCTCATGTATGGGAAATCTAGTTCTTTTAAGGACATAAAAAAGGCACTTCAATTTACAAAAAAAGAATAAATAATAATTTTTATACTAATGAATGAATTTCATACAAAGAAAGCTTGTATTTTCCTCGAGGGGTCAATACAAGCTTTCTCTATTTAATTGTTTATCTTTTGCCAATTATTATGCTTTGGATTGCGTAATGCTTCTAACACAATTTGAGCGTTATATCCTACAGAAAAATCATAAAGCTCAGCAGCTTCTTGACCATGGATTGCTTTTGAAAACTCAGAAATCAAATTTTTACCGTTACCATTAATTACAGGGATTTCCTCTAATTCAGCTCCGCTTTTTGCAGCTAATAATTGTCTCCAATTACGTAGCATAATTGTTCCTTCTGTACCGTACGCCGCAAATTCAATTTGTTCTTCCCCGCCGATATTGCTTAACCCATCAATTAAAATTGAAATTCCGTTTTCTAGTTTCATTTCAGCAATAATTCCGTTTTCACAAGAGGATGGATCATCAGGGAATTGCAATTGTGAACGTACTTCAGTGATTGAACCAAAGATTCGCTGGATCGCTTGAATCCAATGAACACCAACTTCTAACACATAACCACCCTGCTCACGCCCTGCGACCCACTCACTTTGCTGCCAAAGCCTCGGCCAGTGAGGGAAGTGCATTTTTAAATTAATGCGGCGAAGGTTGCCTATGTAGCCTTCGTTAATGAGCAATTCAAATTGTTGCAAACTTGTTTGATAGTTTAACGGAAAGTGCATCGCATGAACGAGATTTGTTTTTTCAACAGATGTTACTATTTGCTTAGCTTCTTCCAGAGAATTAGCTAATGGTTTTTCACACAAAATATGCTTTCCTGCTGCGACGGCGGCTAATACGATTTCCTCGTGATATTTTGGTGGGACAGCAACATAGACGGCTTGAAGATCTTCATTAGCGAGAAGTTCTTGATAATCTATCGTAACGCTTTTAATAGCAAACGTTTCAGCCATTGCTTTTAAGCGAATCTCATTGGTATCACAAAAAGCCGTTACGACGAGATCTTCTTGCCCTTGAAATTGCTTCATTAATCGTTCACCAATTGCTCCTAAACCAATAATTCCTATATGGGTTTTGTTGATTGACATCTTATTCACTCCTCTATAAACCTTAGTTTAACCTTTTTAGCGAGTGAATGGATGCTTATTCTTTCAGGACTCGTTTCTTTTGCTTATACTTTTGCTCTGTTTGAGTGACTTATGAAGATCTGAAATTTGATATAATGAACTAGCATATCTAAGATTGATGTTTATTCTTAAAAAGTGAGGAGAAATGATGAAAAAAAATTTTGCGAGATATTATGACGCTTTTATGAAACCATTTGAGCATAGATACATTACGAAGTGGCGGAAAGAATTACTCACACATGCACGCGGAAAAGTGTTGGAAATTGGAGCAGGTACGGGTATTAATTTTCCCCATTATCGACAGTGTGAAGAAGTAGTTGCGCTCGAACCTAACCCTTTTATGATCGAGATGGCCGAGGTTAGAAGAAAACAAGCTACTATTCCAATTACCATTTTAGCTGGAAAGGCTGAGGTATTGCCATTTGCTAATGAACAATTTGACACGATTGTTGTTACGCTAGTACTTTGTTCAGTGGATGATCCAAAACGTGCGTTAGCTGAGATGAAACGAGTTTTAAAAACTAATGGAACCCTTTTATTTATTGAACACGTTAAAATGAAGCAGCCCATTTTAGCTACTCTGCAAAACATGCTGACCCCCGTCTGGAAGCGAATTGGTGACGGATGTCACTTAAATAGAGACACAGAACAAACCATTAAAGATGCTGGATTGAATATCATTTCGGTGAAGTCTCATCTTTCTAGTTTTGCGATTTCATTAATTGTTAAAAAAATAGGTAAATCTACATAAAATATATATCAAACACTCTCTGCAATAGGCGGTTGTTCAAAGGCAGTTTCTTCGATTTCTTCATCATTCACACGTGATGGGCGCAATCCATAAAGGGTGACGAGAAAGAGAAGACTTGCTGATACGAGGATGATCCATTGGGGATTGATGACATCGTAAAGAAAGCCATACAAGATAAGACCCAATGGTGAAATACCTGATGCCACCATTTCGAGTAATCCAAATACGCGACCACGATAGTTTTCTGGTGTTGTTTTTTGGATGAGCACCATGATAGGCGTGTTAATGATCACCATCAATAATCCCATTGCGAAACCAATTGCCATAAAAAAGCTGACAAAACCCCAATTAGGCATGCTGATGAGCAAGGGAACTGCCATCAATCCGAAAATAACTGATAAAGCAAGCAATCCTCCGCGAATGGTCTTAATCGGTCGACGCACTTCTGGTCGTGTTGCGATGAAAATAGATGTTACAAGAGTACCGACACCTATCATAGCTTCAATAAAACCTAGTTGTTGAGAAGTTCCACTTAATACTTTGATGACGATAAATGGTATTCCAACAAGAGATGCGATAAAGAAAAAATTAACCCACAATGCAACGGTCATGATAGGAAAAAGAATTTTATGGTTTTTCACATATACAGCGCCTTCTTTAATACCTCCCCAGATGCCTTTTTTCACCGCTCCTACAGCTTCTTCTGTTCCAGATTTATAGTACAATTTGAAATGAATACTTGCTTCTAAAAGGGTTGTAATTCCATATGCCACTGCGTGAAATAATAAAAATACTTCAATTGAGAAAAAGCCGAACATGACTCCACCTAAAACAGGTCCCAGAATCTTAGCAGTAGATGTAGATGACTGAGTTAATGAAACCGCACGTTGGATACGTGCTTCATCAACAAAATTAGCGATTGCTGATGTTAAGCCAATCCCTGCAAATGTTGAAAATACTGCCAAAAGGGCTGCGGTGAAGTAGATGACTGGTAAAGATAGGCCATATATTAACGTATAACTAAGAATAATAATCATCGTTAGAGTTGACAAAGAATGTGAAAGCACAACAACTAATTTTTTCGGTAAATGATCAACAACATAGCCGGCGATAGGCGCTAAAATGATTCGGGGAACCATCGCACAAAGTATTGTCATTGCAAAGCTTGCAGCGGAACCAGTTAATCCTAAAACAAAAAGCCCAATACCAAACATATACACATAAGCTCCGATTGTTCCAATAAATTCACTGCCTGTAAAAAATAGTAAGTTTCGCGAAGCCCGTTGTAACCGTTGTGTTTCTTGCATGCTATGCAACCCCTCTATGATAAGTTTAATTTAATTAAACTTATCATAGCATTGAACTACTAGCTTTTCAAGAGAAAGTTTAATATAATTAAACTATACAAATCAGACAAAGGATGTTGGCTTATGAATGATTTAGGAGAACGAATCAGACAACTGCGCAAAGAGCGGAAAATGACTCTTTTAGATGTTGCCGGAAAACAATTATCTAAAGGGATGCTTAGTCTTATTGAAAATGGACGAGCAAAGCCTTCTATGGAAAGTCTGGCACATATTGCAAACCAACTTGGTGTTGATGTGTACGTGTTGTTGGAAGAGAGATCAAGTGAAGAAGTAAAGCGACTTTTACAAAAAACTGAAGACAAGATTGAAAATGTGGAAATATTGTTTTCAACTTTGAATTTAAAAGAGCAATATAAAAATATTTATCAAGACTTAAAACCGATCTACGAACAAAAACTCCCCAATACGTATGAGACAGGACGTCTATTTGAGTTAGGTGGTCGTTGTCTGATGAATGCAGAAGAAGTAGAAGAGGGGAAAAAATTAGTAGTAAAATCGATACAAATATTTGAATCATTATTTTTATTTGATCATGCCTTAAAAGCAAAAATACGTTTTGTATACGAAAAGTTAGCAACTGGTCAATTCGAGGATGCATTAAAGATGTTTTATGCGTTACATGATGAGTATATGGGAAAAATTACTGTTATTGATACCATCGTTCAAATTGAACTCGATTATCTAGAATTAATATTACTTTTTAGTATAGGTGAATATCAAAAAGGAAAAGAAGTACTCGATCGCTTACTTCGTTTTTCTAAACGCAAAAGTGTTTTTTACCTTATGGATGATATTTATCGGATCGCTGCATTTCAAGCTTTACTTAATAAAAATAGTGAAGACTTTAAGCTTTTTCTATTGAAATCACAGCAATTTGCGCTTTTTACGGATAATAAACAAACGTATGGATTTTCATTGTTTATAGAAGCACATTATCACAATGAAATAACGAAAAATTTTGACCAAGCACTTGCAGTACTAATGAAATTAGATAAGTTAGGGCCTAAAATTGGGGCAGAGATAGATGGATATTATTATTTGGAAAAAGGAAAAGCACTTTATGGTAAAGGGAAAATAGAAGCAGCATTGGCACAGTTTGCTCAATTTAAACTTCCTATCATTGCTAGTCATCCCTTTGATTTAGCTGTGCTATTCACTATGGAATCCTATCGAGCTCGATGTCTATATGAAAAAGGTTGCACAGAAGAAGCACGACGATTTGCAAAGCGAGCAGCAGATAAAGTGGCCAAGCTTTCTCACAAAACGCCCTATCACACATTTATAGATGAAACGCTTCAACTTGTGAAGCAAGAGCCAGAAGTGAAATAATTGAAGACACGCGATATACTAGGCGGTAATTTTTTGAAAATAGACCATTTATAGCGTGGCAACGGCCTAGTGGTAATCCACTTTTTTTAACGATTAGTTCAGTCTGGATAGTATGAGGTAGACCAAACTAATACGATGCTGAAGTTTATTAAATATAAGAAGAATGAGCATAGTGGACGACGCTTGAACTAAAGTGCTTTGAGATAATTATCTTGAAGCACTTTTTTTTTATAGGAGAGGGTGGTGGTTCTCTTGCTTACTGTCTCTTAGATAGAAATTAGTGTCGAGATTCACCTAATTTCAGGCATGATTTGTCCAAGTTCTGAATACCTATAAATAATGATGTTGATGACAAGCTGTTGAATATACGGGGCGTAATTTTTCGTGTATTTTTTCGGACTCTTTATTTATAGGGGGATTTTTTATGGTTGAAGTAATTTTAAAAATATTTATGAATGAACAGCAAGCCCAATCTATTTTATCCAACTCACTAATTGAATTTATTTTCATGGTGTTATTTTTAACGTTTGTCGCAGCGGTTTTCGTTCATTTTATTTTGTATAGTAAATTAAGAAGAATACGTAATTTTATAGGTACAACAAATTCATTGGATATTGATCCGCTAAATAAGTTCCAAGGGGAATTCGAAGATAAAAAAGCCTTAGAAACGGTAAGAGTTGAGACATTTGTTCAAAAGAAGTTCTCCAGTTGGTGTATGTTTAACGTGCCAGTGGTTAGTCTCATTAAAATTATTCAGATGACTGTGTCGGTTTTTATATTAGTAGGTGTATTAGGAACATTCATAGGGCTTGCTATGTCACTAGGAAGTATTGATGCAACTGGGGACCAGCTAGTAGAGAATGTGGCGATTGTACTTGCTGGCATCGATGTGGCGTTTTATACGAGTATTGCCGGTATGGGGTTATCGTTGATCATGACAATCATTACTCGAGTCGCAAATACAGAATATATGTTAACGGACATTATGTTAAAAACAGAGTCATATTTAGAAGGAAATGAACAAGATGAGATGGGCCGTCTCATTGAAGTATCTGAAACGATTAATGCTTCTATTGTTCAGCTTCGGGAAACAAACCAAGAATCGTTACAAAACATTGTTCAATCATTTAAAGGTTTTCAAGAATATACAGTTGGTTTACAGCAATCAGCGAGGGATTTAGCGAAGTTTAATGAGGGACTATCGAAGAACCTGCAAAATTTTACAGTTCTTTTTGATGGTATGAAAGAAGTCACTGCTGGCTTTGATAATGGCGTAAAGAAGTTAAATAAGAATTTTGACCAGTTATTCATTTATTTTTACAAGATGGATTCTAGAAATGAACGGATGACGAGTGCTTTTACCGAAACGTATAAAAAGGTAGCTGAACTATCAAATTCTCAGACGGAAACGTTGAATCAATTCCAAACTTCCGTTGTCGAATTGAAGGACTATTTCTCCTCTATTGCAAACAGGCAGGAATCAATCCATGCTACGTTTGAGAGGACGGTCGCACAAAGTGATAATCTCGTCCGGATGATGAAGGAAAATAATAAACAGTTTAAAGGTATTTTTGGAGACGATGTTAGCTCGAAACTATCTGGAATTAATACTTATTTGAAAGAACTTAGGAATGACTTTGATAAACTTGGGAATTCCATCGTCATGCTACCCGATGCATTAGAAACGATTAGCCTAGCACAAGGAGAATATAAAAATCTTCTCTCGGATCGTTTTGACGAATTGAAGCAATTTAATAAAGATTTTAATAATCATTTAAAAGCTCATTCTACAGATTCTCAACTCTTTGAAAAACACTTGAATGATGCATCCCGTTCCTATCAGCAAGTAGGTGTGAAAAATAGTCAATTGTTAAGTGAAATCAATCGTACGGTCACACAAATGACAGATTCGTTTAATCATCGCGAGAAAGGGATCGAGTCAAGCGTTGGTGTTCTAAAAGATACTCTATCAAGATATGTAGCCAATTTAGATGGAACACTTGGCGATAAATTAGATAAAGTAAGTAGAAACATAGGTGAATATGTCGTTGGTATGAATGACTCAATCAAAAAGGAATTTAAGCAAATAGGGGAAATAACGGTAGATAACCAACAAAGAAATGCTCGCTATACGCAGCAAACGATTAGTGAGTTGAATCAAGAATTTCAGAATCTAAATCGTCAGCTTCAGGCTTTCACGCAAGAAGCAGTGAGGCAAAGCAATCGAGTAAGGGTTGGAAGCAATGATTAATAAATATAAACGGTTATTTAAGGGTGAAGAGGAGGAAAGTCATTTTTGGCCGTCATTTACCGATTTATTAACGTCGCTCTTACTTTGTTTTATCCTAATTTTTATTATTATGATGGTCATTAAATCTTTTCAAATTGAAGAGATGAAAAGAACGATTGATCAAATTATGGGGGTCAGAGTTGAGTTAATAAATGATTTGAATGAAGAATTTAACGATGCTACTCTAGGTATTGAGATAGATGAGAAAACTGGCGCGCTGATCTTTAATACCGATATTTTGTTTGAATTTGATGCGGTTGACTTAAAGCCAGAGGCATTTCAGTTTTTAGATGAATTTGTTCCAGCCTATTTAGATGTGTTATTGGAAAGAGGTTATGAAAGCTATATTTCAGAAATCATCATCGAAGGTCATGCTGATAAAATGGGTGGCTATTTGTACAATTTAGAGCTTTCTCAGGCAAGGGCTTTTAGTGTCGCAGAGTATATTCTGAGTGCTGATTTTCCTTACCAAAATATTCAAGAACATTTGAAAGAAAAATTAACGGTAAACGGAAAGTCCTATACCGATGGTCGTACTGATGAAAAAGGGAACTATAGCCACAAAGATTCTCGCCGCGTCGAATTTAAATTCCGTTTAAAAGATGAAGAGATTTTAGAGAAAACACGCCAGTTACTAGGCAGGAATTAGTTAGGGTTGGTGGGGGTGAACAAGAGCAAGGGCAAGAGCAAGAACAAGAACAAGAACAAGAACAAGAACAAGAACAAGAACAAGGGCCAAGTTCGGGGTAAGGCCCTGAAATTACTAGTTTCAGATATATTTTCGCTTAATAATCGAGGAGTAGCAGCCTAAGCCAAAGCACCCATTCTGGAGTAACCTAAAATAATGAGACACTGTAAAACACCTTCGAAAAAGTACTGTAATCGAAGGTGTTTTTGCTTTTTTTTTAAATAGACAATTTAGAGTTTGTCAAAAGGTTAACGGTAAGCCGCTATTTTTGCGATTAGAACGGTTTGGACAGTAAAAAGAGATTTTGGACAGTAAATGGAGTCGTTTGGACAGTAAAAAGAGATTTTAGACAGTAAATGACGTAGTTTGGCTAGTAAAATGAAATTTCAGTCACGAAACAAAGTAGTTTTGAACAAATAAATATATTTCGAACAGTTAATGGGGCAGTTTGGGCAGTAAATTAAAATTTCGGACGGAATTAATCAATAAAAATTCAATTTTTATCCGAAAAAAAAATAATCTACTCAATATTACATATTTTGTAGAAATTTAAGAAGGAATTGGCATAAACAATGGAGAATGTTAGCTGTGAGGTGATTATATGATAGCAAAAGAGCGAAAAAAATCGTTGAAAGTGCTGAAATTAGAAGCTTTACAAGAGAGAGTGCCACCTACTTATCCAAAACGGTCATACATTGAAGCGGAGTTAGGTAAAGCATTGGCAGGGTGGCGCGGCGAGCAGGCCATTGACTATTATCTTTCGTTTTTACAAAAAGAGAACTATGTATTTATTCATGATCTACGGCTCAAAGACAGTGAAGGGCGATTTTTTCAAATAGACACGCTCCTACTCTCACAAAAATACCATATCATTATTGAAGTGAAAAATATGGCAGGTACTTTATATTTTAATAATGACCCCCAACAATTAATTCAAACAACCAATAGTGGAGAAAAAGGAGAAAAAGGAGAAAAAGCTTACAATTGTCCAATTTCACAAGTGGAACGGCAACAATTTCAACTGCAAACTTTCCTCAAAAATCTCCGTCCACGAGTACCAGAGGTTCCGATTGTATTCTTAATCGTTATAAGTAACACTAATACAGTCATTAGATTTGCTCCAACATTTAAAAAAGCAAAGCAGTGTGTTATTCAGTCCGCAGTTATCCCCGAAAAAGTAACCAACATTCATGATACCTTCAAAGCTGATATTCTAACACAAAAAGAATTGAAAAAAATCGCCCGCCTCCTTGTCAAACATCATCAAGTTTCAAACCCAGACTATCTTAAAAGGTTTGATATTTCTCGAAACGATCTTCTGACAGGTGTGCATTGCCCAAAATGCCGTCAAATCCCAATGCAACGAAAGCGTGGCAAGTGGTTATGCCTTTCTTGTCAGCATTCTTCTAAAGATGCTCATATTGCAGCTCTCCACGACTACTTCCTTTTAATTGATACTACAATAACTAATCAGCAACTTCGAGACTTCCTTCATCTTCCATCAATCTCAGTAGCATCAAAAATGTTAACTTCACTATCTTTAAAAAAAGATGGTCATTACAAGGGTTGTTTTTACTCGTCTGAAGAATGACAATGTCAAAATTAAATTTTGGACTACAATAGAATGACACATATCAGGAATGAATTTGATGTTCCACTACAATTTGGGAGTTAAGTCAGCTCACATTAAGCTGACTTAACTAAATTTATTTTATTTAATATATATTATCGCCGTTGAAAATTGAACTTTTTACGATGACATAATCGACTAGTCGAATTGCATCTAATTTATTTCCACCCGCATAAGAAATAGAAGATTGAAGATCTTGCTCCATTTCTATTAACGTATCTTTGAGATAGCCTCTGAATTCAACATGCATCTTCTTTCCTTCTACATTTCTCTTTTCGCCTTTTTGGAATTCCGAAGCGGAACCGAAGTATTCTTTATAGAGCTTTCCATCTCTTTCAGTTGTTTCTCCTGGAGACTCTTCGTGTCCTGCAAATAATGAACTAATCATCACCATACTTGCACCAAACCTTACTGATTTAGCAATATCTCCATGTGTACGAATTCCTCCATCAGCAATTACTGGTTTACTCGCTGCCTTTGCACACCAACGTAGCGCGGCTAATTGCCAACCACCAGTTCCGAAACCTGTCTTAATCTTCGTAATACAAACTTTTCCTGGCCCAATACCAACTTTAGTCGCATCAGCACCTGCATTTTCTAACTCTCTAACTGCTTCGGGAGTACCGATGTTCCCCGCAATAAGAAAACTATCAGGTAAATGTTTTTTAATATGCTGGATCATTTCCACCACAGCATTCGAATGACCATGCGCGATGTCAATAGTGATATATTCGGGTGAAAGACCTTCAGTGGCTAATTGTTGGATAAAGCTATACTCTTCATCTTTCACTCCAACACTAATAGATGCGATTAATTGACGTGACCTCATATCTTTAATAAAAGAACGTCGCTTCTCTGGTTCAAATCGATGCATAATGTAGAAATAATTATTTTCCGCTAAGTAAATAGCTATTTTCTCGTCTATTATCGTCTGCATATTAGCAGGTACAACTGGCAGTTTAAATGTATGCTTGCCTAAAGTTACAGATGTATCACACTCTGATCGACTCTTTACAATACTTTTTGCCGGAACCAATTGAATATCTTCATAATCAAATACATTGTCCATGATAACCCCACCTAAATAAAATTTTATAGATAAAAGAATGAACATTATTAATTTGGAATATTTATCCACAAGTAATAGTTCCTGTGAAGTCCCGAATAACTTTGTTTCATAGCAATTACCTGTTCCATTATACCTTTAAGTCCTTCGATCGTAAAAATCCTATGCTTAGGATCGTCATCTTCATAATTGCCAGCAAAGGAATCTACACTATATCTATCATTAGTACATGTAGCTATTAAAAATGGGGTTAAACATTTTACTATGAATTGACCTGATTGAACAGTAACCGAATCAAGGAAAGAAAACAAAGCAAGCAGGGGGAACTTTGTTTTCTAGAGGTAGTAAAGGCATAACAATAACCTTTTGCTACTTTTGCTCTCTAAGATTATAAAGTGTGGCATTAATCTCCCCACCGATAATGAGGATTAGACCACTTAAGTAAAACCAAAGCATTAAAACGATGACTCCTCCTAAACTTCCGTAAGTTGCTGTAAAATTGTTAAAATTTGCAATATAAAGGGAAAAACTAAAAGAGATAATTTGCCAACTAATAGTAGCCATTAGCGCACCGTATAGGACATGGCGAAACGATAATTTTCTGTTTGGAGCAATCATGTAAACAAGCATTAGAACGGATGTCATAATTACCGCACCAATCAACCAGCGAAGACGATTTAAAATAACAAAAGTCTCTTCAGGAATGAAAAACAGTTCATTTATACTGGTTAAGATTAAGTTCCCAAAAACCGGAAGTAATAAAGTTACGAAAAATACGATAACTGTACCGAACGTCAAAAAAATAGACAACAATCTTATCTTCAAAAAAGAGCGTGTTTCAATGATGTTATGAGCTCTATTAAGTGCGTGTATTAAGGCATTTATTCCATTCGATGAGGTCCATATCGTTGCTAAAATACCAAAAGATAATAAACCACCTTTAGGTTCTTGTATTACTTCTAATACAGTTTCAGTAAATAACTCGGCCAGTTCTGGAGGTGCAACGTCGTGAACAAAATTGTAGATGACTTCCACATCAAGCGGTAAATAAGGAAGTAATGATAAAAGAAAAATAAGAAAAGGAAAGATAGAAAGCATAAAATAAAAGGCTAATGTAGCTGCCCAATCTTGGATAGGATCTTTTTTTATTTGTTCATAAAATTCTTTAGAAAATAAAAGAGCTGTTTGAATACTTTTCAATAAAAGCACCACCTTCTACTAGTTATTAGTAAATACCCCATTTATTATGTAGTTGAAACTCAAATCAATTCAGTTACATATTTTATTTTAAACTAATCCGAAAAATAAACAAATTCATACAAGTAGGGATTTTAGAAAAGCAATTTTAAAAAACAAAAAAAATTTCAGTCGCCCATTTGATACTTTTTCTATGCTACAATAAACTAATAAATAAGGGCGAATATTGAAAAAATTAGGATGCAGAAGGAGATAGGGTTCATGTATATACGTAATGCAGTAATGAGCGATGTAATGACAATCTATAATTTAATTGATTTATATGCAAAAGATGGAATAGTCTTAGCAAGAACCCGTGCATCCATTTATGAAAATCTCCAGTCTATGTATGTAGCTACTGAAAATAATGAAATTTTAGGAATTGCTGGGTTGCATATTTTAGGGGAAGATTTAGCAGAAATTCGATCATTAATTGTTTCTCCATCTCATTCCGGAAAGGGAATTGGTAAGGCGCTTGTCAATCAAATAGTAATAGAAACTGCCAAACTTGAAATTGAAAAATTATTAACATTAACCTATCAAGTTGAATTTTTTAAAAAATGTGGTTTTGAGATTGTTGAGAAAGAAACCATGCCTCAAAAAGTATGGAAAGATTGTATTAATTGTGCGAAGTTCCCAGTTTGTGATGAAACGGCTATGGTTAATCATGTTCGTAGTAGTAAAGTTGTTAAAGTAGAAATGGTTTAAAATTGGCAATTTTCTAATAATTATTGACAGTTAGAGCAATCATCGAATATAATCAAGATAACAAATCGTTTCTAGAAGGATTTACCTCTTTCATGCCCAACGATTGGATCATTTAATTTCTGGAAAATTATATAGTAACTTTAAACTGATAAATCTATTAACCTCCGAAAAACGGAGCAAAAAAGTAGAGCGAAGCCAGTTGTATCATTATTTATTATGATATAACTGGCTTTTTTTGTTAGTTATGAAAGTACAAACGTTCTCATTTTGCTAGTTATCTAACGGCTAATCCTGTCTCGTTTTATTCGATTCAGAGAGCTTGAGAAACTTATTTGGAGGTGTAAAATCAGTACGTAAAATCAAAAGATAATTATGCTTTAATTAAAACAATTGATATTGCTTCCTAAGGGACGTTTTCAAGCAGTTGTACAAAGTAAACTCGTTTCAGTAAGTTGAAACATCAGAAAATCAGGATAAAATTTAAAATCTATTGACAAGAGCAGGTGAGGACAATGTCTGGTGCATTAGATGGGATACGAGTTTTAGATTTAACTAGAGTTCTAGCTGGACCGTATTGCACCATGATTTTAGGAGATTTAGGTGCTGAAATTATTAAGGTCGAGGCTCCTGGCGGAAGTGATGATACCCGAGCATGGGGGCCGCCGTATACTGGCGGTGAAAGTGCTTATTATTTATGTGCGAATCGAAATAAAAGAGCGATTACATTAGATTTAAAGTCAGAGGCTGGAAAGAATGTTTTAGAAAAGCTAATTAAACAATCGGACGTGATTATTGAAAACTTCAAACATGGGACGATGGAAAAATGGGGACTAGGTTATGAGCAATTAAATATCTTAAATCCGCAAATTGTTCATTGTTCAATTACTGGCTTTGGTCATGAAGGACCCTATAAAGATTTACCAGGCTATGATTTTATTATCCAAGCAATGAGTGGTTTGATGAGTATTACAGGAAGTGAACAATCGGGACCGATGAAAGTAGGCGTAGCTATTTCAGATATTTTTACTGGCTTATATGCAGCAATCGGCATACAAGCTGCATTACTTGAGCGCAATCAATCGGGAATGGGGCAAAGTATTGACCTATCATTGTTTGATTCACAAATCAGTACACTTGCTAATGTGGCTAGTAATTATTTAGTGTCAGAAAAAAATCCAAAACCTCTAGGTAATGAACATCCTAATATTGTTCCTTATCAATCGTTCAATACGTTAGATGGACAGATTGCAGTGGCGGTTGGAAATGATGGTCAGTTTGTGAAATTTATGAACGTAATTGGCCTTAGTAACTTAAGTAAAGATGAAAGATATGCTACAAATCCAAAAAGGTTAGAAAACAGGAAAGAATTAGTTAAAGTGATTTCAGATCAAATGAGGCTAAAGGAAACACAGTTTTGGATAAAAAGTCTTCGTGAGAATGGAATACCATCTGGATCCATTAATACGATAGCTGAGATGTTTGAAGATCCTCAAGTTAAAGCAAGCGGAATAATAAAAGAGGTTTCTCATCCGACAGCTGGAATGATACGTCTTGTCGGTAGCCCACTCAAACTCTCACGAACACCAACAGAAGTGAGAAGACATCCACCATTGGCTGGTGAACATACTGAAGAAGTCCTAAAAGAAATTGGCTTAAGTAGTAGCAAAATATCTGAATTGAAAGAAAAAAATATTATTTAGGGGGAAAAAAAATGATGAATTTTAAATTTTCAGAAGAACAAGAAATGGTAAGAAAGATGGTACGTAATTTTGTTGATAAAGAGATCATGCCTTATATTGGTGAGTGGGATGCAAAAAGTCACTTTGAAGTAGGAATTATGAAGCGTCTTGCAGAACTAGATTTAATGGGTGTTTGTATACCAGAAGAATATGGCGGAAGCGGGATGGATTATAATACACTAGCGATCGTTTGTGAAGAATTAGAGCGTGGTGATACGGCGTTTAGGACAGCGGTATCCGTGCATATTGGTCTCAGTAGTTTAACGCTCTTACAGTGGGGAAATGAATATCAAAAACAAAAGTATCTGATCCCACAAGCAAAAGGCGAAAAAATTGGTGCTTTTGGACTGACTGAACCGAATGCCGGATCTGATGTTGCTGCATTACAAACAACAGCAGTAAAAGATGGCGATGATTATATTCTTAATGGTTCAAAAACATGGATTTCTCTTTGTGACCATGCCGATAATTTCCTTGTTTTTGCTTATACAGATAAGAGTAAAAAACAAAAAGGCATTTCGGCCTTTATTGTTGAAAGAACGATGCCTGGTTTCTCTTCTAAAGCGATTAAAGGTAAGTTAGGAATTCGAGCAGGAAATACAGGGGAACTTTTCTTTGAAGATGTAAGAGTTCCAAAAGAAAATTTGCTTGGTGAAGAAGGAGAAGGATTCAAAATTGCTATGGCAGCACTTGATAACGGGAGATTTACGGTCGCAGCTGGGGCTAGCGGGCAAATTATGGCTTGTTTAGAAGCGAGCGTTTCTTATTGCCATGAAAGAAGTACCTTTGGTAAAGAAATTGGGAAACATCAATTAGTCCAACAAATGATCGCTAATATGGAAGCTGGATTACAAATGTCACGTCTCTTAGTCTATAAGGCGGGATGGCTTAAAAATGAAGGAGAACGAAACACCCAAGAAACTTCGCTTGCAAAATGGCAAGCTTGTAATTTTGCAAATCAAGCAGCTAACGATGCTGTCCAAATTTATGGTGCCTATGGCTATTCGAACGAATACCCTGTTGAACGTTACTTGAGAAATTCTAAAGCACCAGTTATCTATGAAGGAACCCGAGAAATTCATACACTCATGCAAGCGGATTATGTATTAGGATACCGTCAAGATAAACCGACCTCAAAAACATTACCTGCTTGGCCTTTTGAGCAACTGAAAGAAACTGTAAAGTAACTTGGTTTCCATGACTTATGGGTAGGTGATGTCCTATCCATAAGTCATTTTTAGTTATAATAATTAAACTTACATAAAAACCCTTTTCTCCCATTTTATTTATGAAGAAGGTAAATTTTTAAAAAATGTCGAATAGAAGTATAGGCGATTTAGTAGATAATTTAGATCATAGTTTTAATAAACAAGGAGAGAAGCATATGGGGAACATTAATACAATTTTTATTGCTGGTCACGCAAGACTACCGCAAGGCATGGCAGCAAAGAGTGTGTTTGAAACGTTAACGGTAACAGCAGAAGTAGATCGGAAATATGGTGTTATTATTAATGCGTCTTGTACGCTAGCAACAGACCATGGTCGGGAATTTATAGGTAGGCTGTTAACCGGCTTCAGTTTAAGAGATGGTATAGATGAACCTATTAAATGTATTCAAGATCACTATCGAGGTAAGGCAACAAATGCGCTTATCGCCGGTGTAAAAGATTTACATTTACAATATCTTCAAATTAATAAAGGTGAATAATTACGAAAAAGCCTATACACCCTCATTTGGAAACTCCTGAGGATGTATAGGCTTTTTGCATCATTCAAATCTGTCCTTTATATTTTTTAAGTTTATAGATGACAGTTGGTTGGCTTATGCCTAGATACTTTGCCATTTCATACGTAGTTTTGCATTCCTTGGAGGCTCTCTTAATTAAGCATTTTTCTACTTCTTCGAGTGTTTCTTTCAGGTTTTTCTTTCCTTCAATTTCTTTTTCGAGATGCCAATAAGCATCACTTACAGGTTCTTTTATCGTTTGTCTAAGATCAAAGGGGAGATGATCTGGATAGATTGTCGTTTCCTCGCTTGTTAAGACAATTCGTTCAATTAAGTTTTCTAGTTCACGTACATTTCCAGGCCATTGGTAATGAGTTAATACTTCATATGTTGAAGTATGGAGCTTTTTTGATGTCTGATATTTTTCGTTCATTAATTGTAGATAATGCTGAATAAGGATGAGGATGTCTTCCTTACGTTCGAATAAAGAAGGTATTTGAAGCGGGATTACGTTCAGACGATAAAATAAATCGAGTCTAAATTCCCCTTCTTCAACCATCTTATTTAAGTCTTGATTTGTAGCGGTGATTAGACGAAAATTAACACGACGTTCATCTTTTGCTCCTATTCGCATCATTGTTTTCTCCTGAAGTACTTTCAGTAGTTTAACTTGGATAGCTAGAGGCAGTTCACCAATTTCATCTAGAAATAATGTTCCGTTATCGGCTTGTTCAATTAAGCCTGGTTTCCCTGTTTTATGGGCACCGGTAAAGGATCCAGGTTCATAGCCAAACATTTCAGATTCAAATAACGTTTCTGGTATTGTGCTGCAATTTAATTCAATAAAAGGCTCCTTGTTTCGAAGACTTTGATCGTGAATCGTTCTAGCGAGTGTACTTTTGCCTACGCCTGAGGCACCTAAAAAAAGGATGGTGGCATCTGTTTTGGCTACTCGATGAATCGTTTTAAAAATTTGCTGCATACGTGTACTTCGGAATAAAAAAGGGTGCTCATCGAAATTTTTTCCGCGTAATTCCTCTACCTCTGTTTGGTATCCCTTAATTTTTTGTTGTAGTTGTTTGTATTGCTCCTGAAGGTCCCAAATTTCTGTTTGGTCATGACTGTAGCTTATTGCCCTAATTAAACGACCGTCATTGTCAAAAACAGGATAACCAGTCGTCATAACTATCCGACCTGTCTTAGTATGTTGCATGGCACGAACATGTTTTTTTTCTTTTAGTACTAAGGCATTCACCGACGGCGATAATACACCCTCCTCTTCAAATTGATAAACTGATTTTCCGATATAGGAATCAGCTTTCAACCCATAAACGAGCCACTGATTTGGATTGGATTGCAAAATAATTCCTTTTTCATCGATAATGGTAATATTATTGTTTGAAGTTTCGACTATTTTATTTAATAGCATTTCTAATGTATCGAGGTTCAAGAGAACAACTCCTTTGGAAGTTTAATTTAATGATAAGTGAGCGAATTTCATAATACCAATAAACTAGTCACATTAAGCTACCTAGTGCCGTAAAATCCGCAATATGAAAAGTGTAAGGGGATTTATTAGAATAGTAGAAATATTTAATTTAATTATAAATCAATAGAGCTAGGATAATCAAGAATTAAATCAATTTTCGTTTAATTTGATTATAAATTAAATCGATCATTAGTGAATTGGTTGAAATGAAAGCGATTTCATAGGTTGGTAAAGTTGGCGTGTTTCTTGCATATAAATAGTTATAAGTATTTATAAAATATAGAGAATTTACAGAAGGAGATGTTCGCAATGGAAGATTATATTAAAGAGTTAGAAGAATTAGATAAAAAGCACTTTTTTCACCCGACGTCACCAATTCAACTACAGCAACAACAAGGCCCGGCATTTATTTTTACAAAAGGAGAAGGGATATACCTTGAAGATATTAAGGGGAATCGGGTCATTGATGGGATGTCATCTTTATGGAATGTAAATATAGGCCATGGTGTAGAAGAAATGGGGAAAGTCGCACATGAGCAAATGTCAAAGCTCGCCTTTAGCTCGTGCTTTGCTACACATAGTAATGAGCCGGCGATCAAGCTAGCGGCGAAAATTGCTGAAATCGCACCTGGAGATTTGAGCGCTACATTTTTTGCGTCCGGTGGTTCAGAGGCCAATGATACTGCCTATAAGCTGGCACGCCATTATTGGATTTTAAAAGAACAGCCGAAACGAAAAAAAATTATTTCTCGAAATAGGTCGTATCACGGAGTTGCGATGGGAGCTACTAGTGCCACTGGTTTAAAGCCGTTTCGAGACTTTACGAATTCATTAGCTCCAGATTTCTATCATGTGGATAATTTCTCCTCGCAGTCGTTGCGTGAATTAATTGAAGCTGAAGGTCCAGAAACGATTGCAGCTTTTATTGCAGAACCGGTTCAAGGTGCTGGGGGAGTTCAAATTGCTCCTGATAATTATTTTAAAGAGGTTAGGAAGATTTGTGATGATTACGGTATTTTATTTATCACAGATGAAGTAATCACTGGCTTTGGTCGAACAGGGAAGTATTTTGGTATTGAACATTATGGTGTGACTCCAGATATGATGTGTTTTGCTAAAGGGGTGACTAGTGGATATGCTCAGCTAGGTGGTGTCGTTTTCTCTGAGAGGATGCATCAAGATTTTATTGAACTCTCAAAAGGTACTCTGCTTCATGGCTATACGTACAGTGGACACCCAATGGCGTGCAGTGTCGCTTTGAAAAATATAGAAATTATCGAAAGAGATGGTCTAATAGATAATGCGAAGTTAATGGGAATAGAAATGTTATCAGGTTTCCAAATGTTACAAAAAGAACGAACGATCATTGGCGAGGTTAGAGCTCTCGGATTAATTGGCGCTATCGAAATTGTCAAAGATCAAGTAACAAATGAGAGATTTCCGACACCACTGACTCCAATGATTATAGGCGAAGCAGCGAAACGAGGACTCATTTTGAGATCGGTCATTTTTGATGGACAAGACACGCTTGTATTCGCCCCGCCATTAATAATTAATAAGGAACAAGTCGCTAAAATGATATCCATTTTAAATGAGGCTATTCAAGCTGTAGAACAGAATAATTTAGAACTAAAAATGTAAAGAAACGAAATATTGCTGCGCAAGAACGGTGTGACTAGGTGAAAAATAAGTTTTGCTTTATTGTCTAGTTTGTTTTCAATAATTTATTGTAAAGGGAGAGAGTAAATATGATTATAGGTGTCCCAAGAGAAATTAAGGACCATGAAAATAGAGTCGGGATGACTCCTGCGGGCGTTGTGGCTTTTAAAAGAAACGGACATGAGGTTTGTATCGAAACAAGTGCGGGTGTCGGAAGTGGATTTACGAATGAAGATTATATAGCTGCGGGGGCAAGCATTGTTTCATCAGCATCTGAAGCATGGAAGGCGGATATGGTAGTCAAAGTAAAGGAGCCATTACCAGCAGAATATCGTTTTTTCCGTGAGGGACTCATCCTTTACACGTATCTACATCTTGCTGCAGAACCTGAATTAACGAAAGCGCTATTAGATATGAAAGTAGTGGCGATTGCCTACGAAACGATCCAATTGGAAAGTGGTGCCCTACCATTACTTACACCAATGAGTGAGGTAGCGGGAAGAATGTCTGTACAGATGGGAGCTCAATTTTTAGAAAAACCAAAAGGTGGAAAAGGTGTATTATTAGGTGGGGTACCAGGAGTTGCGCCGGCGAATGTGGTGATCATTGGTGGGGGAATTGTTGGAACAAATGCAGCGAAATTGGCAATTGGTCTTGGTGCTGACGTGACAATTTTAGACGTGAATATGGATAGACTTCGGCAGTTAGATGATATATTTCAAGGACGTCTTAAAACATTATCCTCCAATCCGTATAATATTGCTGAAGCGGTTAAAAAAGCTGATCTATTGGTTGGTGCTGTACTAATCCCCGGTGCCCGTGCACCTCAATTAGTAACAGAGAAAATGATTAAAACGATGGAAGAGGGTTCAGTGGTGGTGGACGTCGCGATTGACCAAGGTGGTTCAATCGCAACGATTGATCATATTACTACTCATAGCCATCCAACGTACGTCAAGCATGGTATCGTTCATTACGCTGTAGCCAATATGCCAGGAGCAGTTCCCAGGACGTCAACACTTGCCCTAGCAAATGTGACAGTTCCATACGGGATCCAAATTGCAAACAAAGGCTATCGGCAAGCAGCATTAGAAAATAAGGCGTTAGCAAAAGGGATTAATGTCATGAATGGTTTAGTTACCTATCGAGCTGTCTCAGAAGCCTATGGATACTTGTACACAGAAGTTGAAACTGTGTTAGAAAATGAAACGACCGTGAAAATCTAGTATGCCCGAAAACTAAAATGTTTTAATTTTATGACAAATAGTAAAGAAAGAAATGATCAGTTGAGGTGATTAAGAATGAAAATAGTAAAAATAGATATGAGTAATTTAACAGTGACAGAAGAGGATGCGACGAAATATAAACGATTAGGTGGAAGGGCATTAACTTCGAAAATTATTCACGATGAAGTCCCAGCAACATGCCATCCGCTTGGTGCTAATAATAAATTAATTTTTGCAACAGGTTTATTAACGGGCTCCGGTGCGTCTAGTTCGGATCGCTATTCTGTCGGTGCAAAAAGCCCGTTAACAGGTGGGATCAAAGAAAGTAACGCGGGTGGGATTTCTGGCTTAACGCTTGGCAAATTAGGGATTAAAGCGCTTGTACTGGAAAATATTCGTGATGATTTTAAAATCGTTCATCTTTACAAAGATGGTGTCAAGTTTGATGACGCAACACCGATTCTTGGAAAGGATTTAAGTGAAGCCTCTACCTGGTTACGAGATACGTATGGAAAACATGTCGCTGTTTGGTTAATTGGCGTAGCGGGTGAGCAAAAAATGAACTTAGCGGCCATTGCTGGCCAAGATAAAGAAGGTCATCCGACTAGATTTAACGGCAGGGGTGGCTTAGGTGCTGTAGCTGGTTCTAAAGGAGTCAAAGCGATTGTCCTTGATGCTAGTGGCACAGAAAAAAACAGACCAAGCGACAAAGCAGTTTTTAAAGGTGCGTTAAAGCAATATCATGGTTGGCTAATGGAAGCGCCAGGAACTGCGAAAATACTTCCTGAACTTGGTACGGCATCATTAGTTGAAACAACAAATGCTTTAGGTGCTCTTCCGACTAGAAATTTTTCGATTGGAACAATGGAAGACTATAAGAATATATCAGGAGAAACGCTTCGAGAAACAATACTAGAACGTGGTGGTGAAGGTACACCTACTCATGCTTGTATGCCTGGATGTATTATTCGCTGTTCGAATGTCTATGTAGATAAATCGGGAAAAATTGTTACTGGACCACTAGAATATGAAAATATTGGTTTATTAGGATCAAATCTTGATATTAGTAATCTTGATGATATCGCTGAATTAAATCGACTTTGTAACGAGTATGGAATCGATACGATTGAAACAGGTGGTGCCTTGGGAGTTTTAATGGCTCAAAATGTTCTTTCCTTTGGAGATGCAGAGGGGGCGGCTGAGGCGATAAAAGAAATTAAAAAAGGTAGTCCGCTTGGTAGAATTATTGGTAGTGGCGCTGAATTAGTCGGGAAAATATATGGTGAGCCTCATGTGCCAACGGCTAAAGGTCAAACGATGCCAGCCTATGATCCAAGAGCGGTTAAAGGTTTAGGGGTTACTTTTGCGACTTCTCCAATGGGTGCTGACCATACAGCTGGTCAAACGATCAGAGCTCAAATTGATCATCATTCGCCGAAAGGTCAGGTAGAACTCTCTAAAAATGCCCAGACAGTTAATACGATTTGGGATAACCTTGGCATGTGTATGTTTAGCGCGGGAGCTGTTCAAAATCGGTGGGAGATTGTCGGTGAGTTAGTTTCTGCTTACACAGGTGAGCAATTTACTGGTGATGATATCGTAAATATGGCCAATGAGACGTTAAAAGTTGAGCATGCATTTAATCGTAAAGCTGGATTTACGAAGGCCGATGATAAACTATCAGATTATTTTTATCAAGAAGAAAACAAAGCAAGCCAAACTGTTTTTGATGTGCCACAGGAAGAGTTAGAAACTATCGGAGTCGAAAGAGATGATTTGTAGACTTGAAAATAAAGCAAGCATTGGAGTTTCTGGAAATGGTTATTAAGGTCATTTCCTATATCCCATATTTAGAAAACATTAGCAATGAATATTATTTAGAGCAAACCATAACTGTCGAGCAATTTATTAATTCAATAGGTGTTAAGTGGGATGATGATGCGTTAGTAGTTGTCAATAGGGTTATCGTTAGTGATAACTCTATGACATTAAATGATGGTGATCAACTAGAATTACTAATACCATTGTCGGGTGGTTAAAGAAATATATCGTGAAATTTAAGGTGGGAAAGGGAAATACAATCGGTTGGATTGCACAGTTTAAGGAGAGAAACTTTAAATAACTATATTATTTTAGGACCAATTCACAAATGATTTGGTCTTTTTTGCGCTTGGAAGTGCCCGAACTAATGGGTGGAATTATCTAAAACGTCGTATTGGCGAAAGTGTATAGCTAACATAGAGTGCTTGTCCGTAAGGATATGTGCGGAGGTAATGTTTTTTAAAATTGGCTATTCTATTATTGTTTGAATTTTCAGTATTGACAATTATTTATATGTACGGTATTCTGTATACAGGATACAGAATACCTATTTCGATTAAAAAAATATATTAGAAAGGTGAAAATTATGAGGAAAATTGAGGCTCCGGAAACACTTGCTGAACAAGCTTATAGAGCAATTAAAAAAGCGATTATTAATAATGACATTCATCCACTAGAAATTTTAGCTGAAGAACATCTTGCTAGTAAGTTGGGGATTAGCAGAACACCGATTAAAGCTGCATTAAGTCAACTGGAATTTGATGGTTTAGTAGAGATGAAACCTGGCCGTAAAGCTAGAGTAAGTATGATTTCAATGCAAAATGTAGTTGATTTTCAAGTTTTACGTGAATCGCTAGAAACTTTAGCAGCTCGCTTAGCTACAGAGTATATTGATGACAAGCAGATTGAATTTTTAAAAGATATTTGTTATCAACAAAAAGAAGCAATAGCAGAGACTGATTATAGTAAATTCCTTGAATTAGATAATGAATTCCACTTTTCAATAGCTGAGTTTTCTAAGAATGAACAATTGAATAAATATATAGTGAATCTTGGATATCAAGTACAAAGATTTTTAATTTTATCAAATACTTTGCAAGAAAGTGCTATTGGTGCAGTGGCAGAACATTTGCAAATTGTAGAAGCTTTAAAAACAAAAATACCTTTAGAAGCAGAAAAACAGATGAAGCTGCATATTCAAAATGTAACTAAACGTATTTTGAATTAGCAATATAAATTAAACAATTAGAAAAATAGATTGAAGAGATTACGTTCAGTCTGTCCTTTGTAAGCGGTTACTTTAATTTCGCTGCATGATGACGAATGGCTAATTTTAAATGCTTGTAAAATTAAGAGGAGGGTTAAAACTATGAAAAGAATTACATTTATTTTATTAAGTACTATATTGGTTATAGCTATTCTCATAGGGTGTAATAGTGAAACTACAAAGGGTTCAGAAAGTGAAGGAAGTAATGAGGTAGAAACTATTGATTTACAATTAGGTCATGCGTTGTCAGAAGGGACTCCGGCATCAGATTTAATAGTTAATTTGGTTGATACAGTATATGAAAAAACTGACGGACGTATTAATATAGACGTTTTTCCAAATAGTCAGTTAGGCTCTGAAACAGAAATGTTAGAACAAGTACAATTAGGCACTATGGAATCAGCAGCGATTATGGTTGGATCTATGCAATCCCTAGACATGCGTATGGCAATTGAAGATTTACCATATATGTGGAAAGATGCTGAACATGCACGTGCAGCATATGAGGGAGAATTTGGAGATTACTTAGCGAATGTGATGGATGAACAAGGGATGAAAAAAATTGCATATTTGGAGTGGGGATTTAGACATATAACAAATAATGTAAAGCCTATTGTTAATCCAGATGATATGGAAGGTATGAGTATTCGTGTTGCCCAAACAAGGCTGCGAGTTGATGCTTTTGAGCAACTAGGAGCTTTACCAACTGTAATGGCGTTTAGTGAAGTTTATGGAGCTTTGCAACAGGGTACTCTAGATGCACAAGAAAACCCTCTTGCTAATATTGTTGCACCTAAATTTGACGAAGTTCAAGATTATTTATCACTAACAGGGCATTTTTATAATACCATTATGATGGTAATAGATAACGATACTTGGGATGAAATTTCACCTGAAGATCAGAAAGTTATATTAGAAGAAGGTAAAAGAATTTCTAAAGAAGTTCAGGACATTAATAACAACACTGAAGAAGGTTATCTTGAAGAATTAACTAATAGAGGTATGACTATTAATGATGATGTAGATACAGCCGCTTTTCGTGAAAAGATGCTACCTGTGTATGATAAATGGGGAAATGATACTTTTGGGGAAGAGCTAATGAACATTTATAGTGCTGCCTCTGGCTGGTAAAATTTATGCTCTCTGTTTAGGAAAGGTTTTCTAAACAGAGAGCAAACCAAACAGTCTTATCCATAAATAGTTAAATCACCTTCAATTTCATTAGTTTTGATTGATATTTAAGCATTTCGAAACTTTTTGGGGGTACTCCTTTTCTATGCTTTGGAAACTCTTGAATTCGCAGGGGTCAGATAGAAGAAATTGATTCAGATTAAAGGAGAAAAATATGTTGACAAAAATTACAGAAAAAATAGTTAAGTTATTATCCATACTTTGTATCATAACGATTACAGGGTTAACTATCATTGTTTTTGTACAAGTATTTTCAAGGTTTATAAGGGTTTCTATACCTGGAACTGAGGAATTAGCACGACTCCTAGTTATTTGGCTAACCTTTTTAGGATCTAGTTTAGCACTACATGAAAAGATGCATTTATCGGTTAGTTATTTTGTGAATTTAGTCAATGAAAATATACGTATTAAAATTGGATTACTCGTTCATGGAATTATGATACTAGTTTTTGGTGTTTTAATAATATATGGATTCAAACTTACGATAATGGCAATGGATACTACTTCTTCAACATTACAGTTGCCTATGGGATTATTTTATAGTGTTATTCCAATAAGTTCAATATTCTCTATATATTTTATTGTGGTTAATATGTTGGATTTCCCTAAAAAAGGAGAGACTACCATATGATTATTACTATTTTAATTTCATTCTTTGTTTTGCTTTTTCTTGGTATGCCTATTGCCTTTACGATGGGTACTGTAACTATCGGAATGTTGTTTCTAAATGGAATCTCACTAGAGCTGATGGTACAAAGAATGTTTGCTGGGGTAAATTCCTTTTCGCTTTTAGCATTACCACTTTTCATATTGGCTGGTAATATTATGGGGAAAGGCGGATTAACTAAGCGGTTGATACGCTTAGCAAATGCATTAGTAGGTAAACTTTCTGGTGGATTAGCTATGACGGCAGTTGTTACTAGTGCATTATTTGGTGCAGTATCTGGTTCTACTGTTGCGACAACTTTTGCGGTGGGTTCAGTAATTGTTCCCAGAATGAAAGAACAAAATTATAGCAATGCCTTTACTGCAAGTGTAATAGGACCTGCTGGTATTTTAGGTTTAATAATTCCTCCAAGTATAACCATGGTAATTCTCGGAGTAACAGCAAATATTTCGATTGGAAAATTATTTATTGCAGGCCTTCTACCTGGGTTATTACTAACTATATTTATGTGTATTTATGTAAGTATTATTTCCAAGCGGAGAGGTTATGGAGTTATTAAGCAAACAAAAATTAGTGGTAGAGAATTCCTACAAATATGTAAAGAGGCTTTTTTACCGCTAATGACTCCAGTATTTATAATAGGCGGTATTTATAGTGGAATAGTGACAGCAACAGAGGCTGCAGTCGTAGCAGTGTTATACGGATTTATACTAGCGATGTATTATGGCGAATTAACCATTAGTAAATTCAAGGAAATAATGATAGTTTCAACAGTAACTTCCGCTACTATTTTAATAATTATTTCAGTTGCTAATGCATTTAGTTATGTTTTAACCGCTAATAGGATTCCTGATATGATTTCTGGTTTCTTCTTACAATATGCAAGCACTCCTATCCAGTTTTTATTAATGGTTTCGGTGATACTACTGGTTCTAGGCACTCTAACAGAAGTAACCTCTTTAATTATTTTACTTAGTCCAATATTCATGCCAATAGCCATGCAGTATGGAATAGATCCTATCCACTTTGGGATGGTATTAATTATGAATTTTGCCTTAGCAAATATTACTCCACCAGTTGGATTATCTTTAATTGCTGGGTGTAGTATAACAGATAAAAATATGGGTATAGAAGATACATTTCCTTATATATTACACATAATTGGTATTGTAGCTTTTATTGTCATAATTATAATTTTTGTTCCAAGTATATCTACAATTCTTCCAAATATTTTTGGATAGAGGGTGAGCGCAATGATTAGAAAAACAGATGAAAAGATAATTATTGAAAATCCACATGGTGGTGTGGGAAGAATTCAAATATATAAAGTACTAAACGCTGGTGATAACGTAGGTAACATTTCACTTTTTGCTAAAGTAATAATTAATGCTCATACAACTATAGGATATCATCAACATATTGGCGAAGCTGAGGCTTATTATGTGCTGAAAGGTGAAGGCTTTTTTCTTAATAACAAAAAAGAGCGCGTCCCAGTTAAAGCAGGTGATTTATGTTTAATTGAAGTTGGAGAAAGCCATGGCATGGAAAACCCTAATGAAAATGAAATGGAAATCATTGCTCTAGTTTATCCGGAGAAATAAGTTTTAATAGCAATAATCGCTAGTACGTGGAAGGCTATGTTGAACTATTTACTCCTCTTTATCTAACCATCTTCTAGGGAGGTAGACTTATGATTGTTAGTACATCAGATGAAATTTTGGATCATCATCACGCAAAAGTAAAAAAGGAAACAGGTGAAGAAATCTACGCCTACCCACATATTGACGCTATTCCAGCGGATATTGAAAAGGATATTGAAATATTGGTGACGTATGGAAATGACTTAACTGAGGTTAATATTCTGCGCTACCCTAATCTAAAGTGGGTACAAATGCTAAGTGCTGGTTTGGAAGATTTACCGTTTTCGACCTTGCGGAAACAAGGAATACTTGTCACAAATGCAAAAGGAATTCATGCTATTCCCATGAGCGAATATGTCATTGGAGGCATGCTTCATTTCGAAAAGCATTTTCACCGTTATTTGCTTTTACAAGAGAAGCAAGAATGGGAGCGAGAAACGTTGGTAGGAGAGTTAAATCTTCAATCCGTTCTTATTTATGGCACAGGTTCGATAGGAATTAAAATAGCGGAAAAAGCAAAGTTTTTTGATATGACGGTCCATGGTGTCAACACATCAGGTCGTTATGTCGCACCCTTTGATCATGTACTTACCTTAGAGCAGGCTGAGAAGAGGCTTCATGAGTATGCTTACGTGGTAATTGTTCTCCCTTCAACGAAAGAAACCAAGGGAATCTTTTCACGTGATTACTTGCAGAATTTACGTGAGGATGCGGTACTGATAAACGTTGGAAGAGGGGACTTGATTGATGAGGAAGCGTTAGTTGATCTTTTAAATCAACGCAGGATAAGAGGTGCGATTCTCGATGTCTTTCAATCAGAACCTCTACCAAAAGGGCATCCGTTATGGTCATTAGATAATGTTATTATTACTCCGCACATGTCTGCTAAGTCCCATCGTTATATTGGGAGATGTATGGATATCTTAATAACAAACTATAAAAAGTACCAGTGTGAAGAAGTTGATGAGATGATCAATTTAGTAGATCTTAGTCGTTATTATTAAAGAAAGAGAAAGGAAGTGGTCTGAGAGAGATGCAAACGATACCGACAAAACAATTCAGTCCAAAAGAATTATTTCTGAAAGTAAAAGATCTACCAACCCCTGAAAAAATTGAAGTGTTAACTAAAGTCCTTGTTGGAATTAAAAGTATAAATGGAACTTACGGAGAGGTTAGTATTGCAGATTTCCTATCTTCATTTATGAAGAATATTCCCTATTTTTCCCAGCATCCTGAACTAATCTGGGAACAGCCATTGAAAGATGACCACTTAGGAAGAAAAAATATTTTTGCATTTTTAAAAGGGAACGTAAAGAGCAAAACAACGGTCCTCTTTCATGCTCACATCGATACTGTTGGGGTAGATGATTTTGGTGGGAAAAAGGAAGATGCATTCCAACCAGACATTTTAAAGGCTCAGTTTGCTAAGCAGGACATTAACCAGGAACTGAAACAGGCGGCGCTAAGTAATGAGTGGATGTTCGGTAGAGGTTCTGTAGATATGAAAAGCGGAATTGCGGTCCATTTAGCAAATCTTATGCATTTTAGTGAACAAGTTGACCAACTTAAAGGAAATATTCTGGTGATGTTTAACCCTGTGGAGGAGAATGAACATACAGGTGTCATTAAATCTGTAGAGGAATTGTTAAGACTAAAAGACCAAGAAAATTATGAATTTGTCTTAGGGATTAATACCGATTTTATAACAAGTTTATATGAGGGTGATACAAACAAATATATTTATACTGGTGCCGCTGGAAAACTACTTCCTTCTTTTTATATTTATGGTAGAGAAGCACATGTAGGGGAAACGTTGACCAGCGTAGATCCAACACTTATTTCAGCAGAAATTAACCGCAAGATCAATAATAATATGGAACTTGCTGAAAATTTCAAAGGTGAACTAGTATTACCGCCAGCTTGTTTATATCAACGAGATAATAAAGATTTTTATAATGTTCAAACTGCATTAAGTAGTTATCTGTATTTTAATTATTTTGTTTATAAAGCTAGTCCTAATGAGGTTATGGAAAAACTTCTAAAAAAAACAAAGGAAGCCTGTCTGGAAGTGGAAAACAACATGAAAAGGCAGTATCAATCTTTTTGCGAAGTGACAGAAGTACCTATCTCACCAAACTTAAATTGGAAAATTGACGTCCTTTCCTATGAGGAGTATACAAGCTCTCTAATAAGCAAAGGCATTGATGTAAAAGACATTAGCAAAGAAGTAGTTATAAAAAGTGAGGGCATAGAAAAAAGGGAATTATGCTTTCAAATATTAGAAGCTTTACAGCAGGCCGATCCAGACAAAAGTCCAAGAGTAGTGATTTTTTTCGCGCCCCCTTATTGTCCACACAATCATTTGAGGGATGAGGTGAAAGGTGAAAAAGAAACATTAAATTTAATAAATGATGTACTGAAAGATTATGAGAATAATTCAAATGAAGTATTCAAAGTAAAGAAATTCTTTCCCTACCTGTCGGACAGCAGTTACCTTTCTCTACACGATACTGACAATGCAATAGATAGTTTAATTGGAAATTTTCCGGAATGGGAAGAAATATATCCGGTCCCTGTCCATGATATTCGAAAGCTTAACATTCCTTCTATTAACATGGGTGTTTATGGCCAAGATGCACATCAACGGACAGAAAGAGTTTACAAGCCTTATTCGTTTCAGACTCTTCCCTATGTTATCCGTAAACTAACCAAAAAAATGCTAAATAAATAAATAAGGAGGAATTTTTTCATGCAAAAAACACAATTATCCCTTTACGAAAGAGCAATGAAGGTCTCTCCACCAATAGCTCAACGAGCGACTCAATTAGGTGTAGTTAAAGCAGAAGGAAGCTATCTTTTTGGAGAAGATGGTAAAAAATATCTTGATTTTGCCAGTGGGGTAGCGGTAATGAATGTAGGTCATAATCATCCTAAAGTCGTTGAAGCGGCCAAAAAGCAAATGGATGAAATGATTCATGTCGGACATAACGTGGTTTATTATCCCTCATATATAGAACTTGCAGAGAAGTTAAATGAACTAAATGGTGGAAACCATATGGTGTATTTTAGTAATAGTGGTGCAGAGGTGAATGAAGGAGCACTTAAACTTGCCAAAAAAGTGACAAAAAGACCTGCTGTAATCTCTTTTAAGCGTGGATTTCACGGACGAACGTTTGCAGCGACTTCAATTACTACATCAAGTGCTACTTACCGAAAAGATTATGAGGGGTTAATGCCAAGTGTTTATTATGCAGATTTCCCATATGCTTACCATTCAGGTCTGTCAGAAGAAGAAGAAGTAAAACGCTGTATACAACAGCTTGAAGAATTATTCAAATTTCAAGTCACACCAGATAGTGTGGCGACGATAATATTAGAGCCTATACAGGGTGAAGGTGGATACATTGTTCCTCCTAAGGATTTTTTAGTGAAAATTCGTGAAAAATGTGATAAACACGGTATTCTTTTAACTTTTGATGAAATTCAGACCGGATTCGGACGAACAGGTAAAATGTTTGCTTACGAGCATTTTGGTGTGAAGCCTGATATTTTAACACTTGCAAAAGGGATTGCTTCTGGTTTTCCTTTGAGTGCATTGATTGCTCCAAAAGAAATTATGGAAAAATGGCCTGCTGGAACTCATGGGGGAACGTATGGTGGTAATCCAGTGGCATGCGCTGCCTCACTTGCTTCGATTGAGATTCTTGAGACTGAAGGATTAAAGAATGCTGAAATGATGGGTCAATATTTTAAAGAAAGATTACTAGATTTAAAAGAAAATCATATCGGGATCGGCGATGTCAGAGGGTTAGGTTTAATGCTTGCGATAGAATTGATCAAAGAGGATGGAAGCCCTGATTCAGAAAAACTAGGAAAAATCCGTACCTATGCCCTAGAGCAAGGTGTTATTCTCTTAGGATGTGGTATAGATAAAAATGTGATTCGTTTTATACCTTCTACAATTGTAACAAAAGAGGAAATAGATATTGTTTTATCAGTGGTAGAAGTGGGATTAAAAATTAACTAAGGAGTGATACGATGTTATATATAGATGGTGAATGGGTTCAGTCAGTTTCAGGTGAAGAATTAGAAGTTATTAATCCAGCTACAAAAGAGGTAGTCAATAAAGTAGCAAAAGGTGATGAAAGAGACTCCAAACTTGCAATAGAAGCTGCTGAACGGGCGTTTAAACCATGGAAAGCAAGGACAGCAAAAGAACGAGCGTTTTATTTAAAAGCTGCTGCAGCTAATTTGCGTGAAAGTATAGATAGCCTTGCTATAACTGTAACAAAAGAAATGGGTAAACCTATTAATGAAGCAAAAGGTGAAATTAACCTGGCAATAGATTATCTAGAATGGTACGCGGAAGAAGCAAAGAGGATTTATGGTGAAACGATTCCAGCTTCTCATAAAGATAAACGATTAATGGTAATAAAAGAACCGGTTGGAGTGACAGCGGCGATAACTCCGTGGAACTTTCCGGTTGCAATGATTACGAGAAAACTTGCTCCAGCCCTTGCAGCAGGGTGCACGGTTGTCATTAAGCCAGCATCAGCAACCCCTCTTTCAGCAATGAAAATATTCGAAGCTTTTCATGAGATTGGGCTGCCAAAAGGGGTAGCTAATCTAGTGATTGGTTCTGCTCCAAAAGTGGTTGGTGAAATGACAAGAAATCCCGCAGTGAAAAAGATTACATTTACAGGATCTACAGAGGTTGGCAAAAAATTAATTCGTGATTCAGCAGATACTGTAAAGAGAGTATCAATGGAACTTGGAGGTCATGCACCATTTATCGTTTTTGAAGATGCTGACATTGATAAAGCCGTTGAAGGAGCAGTTGCCAGCAAGTTTAGAAATGCCGGGCAAACTTGTATTTGTACTAATAGAATTTATGTACAAGAGAGTATTTCAGAGGAATTCGGTAAAAAGTTTTCAGAAAAGGTATCCCAACTAAAGATAGGAAATGGTCTAGATGATGGCACTTCAATTGGCCCACTCATTGACAAGGATGCCATTGAGAAAGTGGAGGAACATATTACTGATGCAATAAATAAAGGCGCTTTAGTATTATGTGGAGGAAAAAAAGCAGAAGTAAACAATCATAATGGGTGGTTTTATGAACCTACTGTTTTACAGAACGCAACCGATGAAATGCTCATATCTTCTGAAGAAACGTTTGGCCCTGTTGCACCTATTTACACATTTTCTTCTAAAGAGGAAGTAGTAGAACGAGCAAATCATCCTCAATATGGATTAGCAGCCTACTGTTTTACAAAAGATCTTAATCAGGCGTATTTTATGATGGAAGAATTAGAGTACGGTATTGTTGGTATTAATGATCCAACTCCAACTACTGCACAAGCACCTTTTGGAGGGGTAAAAGAAAGTGGCAATGGAAGAGAAGGCGGTCATCACGGAATTGATGAATATTTGGAAGTGAAATTTATTTCATTGAATTTAGGTTAATTAACTGGAAAGTTGGTGGACAGGTTGAATAAAAAATGGCAAATAGAATTGGAAAACGTTATTAAAGACAATAAGCGTATATTAACTAATCCCGCCGACCTACTAAGTTATGGTTTTGACGCGTCTTTTGGCCAATATAAACCGGAAAGGGTTGTTCAACCGCTAAACCGCGAAGAGGTTGCTGAAGTAATGAAACTTGCTAATAAACACAGTATTCCTGTCTATCCTCGAGGACAGGGCACTTGTTTAAGTGGAGGGCCTCTCCCCTTGAAGGGAGGTATTGTGCTGGACACCTGCCGAATGACAGCGAAATTAATTATAGATTCAGAGAACTTAACGGCAGTGGTTTCGCCTGGTATCATTACCTCAAAAATAAAAGAAGCTGTGGATAAGGAAGGTTTTTTTTATCCACCGGATCCCAGCAGCGCCCATGTTTCAACTATCGGAGGAAATGTTGCAGAAAATTCTGGTGGTCCTAGGGGATTAAAATATGGAGTAACTGGTAATTATGTCCTTGGTCTCGAAGTCGTCACGCCAGAGGGTGAGATTATCAATACAGGGGGCCGCACAATCAAAAATGTAACCGGATATAATCTTACACAATTGTTAGTAGGATCGGAAGGCACACTCGGGGTAATTACTGAAATCACGCTGCGGCTCATTCCGAAACCGAAAAGTCGAGTTTCCATTTTAACTGTGTTTGATGATCTGATGGATTCCGGTCGGGCAATTTCAAGAGTTCTTTCATCGGGGATTATGCCATCTGCTATGGAAATCATGGATAAGCATTGTATTAAAGCGGTAGAGAATTATAAACCAGCTGGTTATCCAACTGACGCCGCCGCTATTTTATTAATAGAGTTGGATGGTCACCCAAAAGCAATTGAAGAGGAAGCCCAGCAAGTGGATCAGATTTGCAGAGAAGTCGGGGCACGGGATGTTCAAATAGCCGTAGGAGAAGAAGATCAAAAAAAACTTTGGGAAGCAAGAAAGCTAGTTTCTCCTGCCATCGCTAAAATTAAGCCAACAAAAATATCAGAAGATGCCACCGTACCGAGAAGTAAAATCCCAGAAATGTTTGACCGTCTAAATAAAATCAGGGATAAATATAATCTTGAGCTTGTTGTTTTTGGCCATGCAGGTGATGGAAACTTACATCCGAATATTCTAGCGGATAAGCGGGATAGAGATGAAATGAAACGTGTAGAAATGGCGGTAGCAGAGATTTTTGAAGCTGCCATTGAGTTAGGTGGAACACTTTCTGGAGAGCATGGAATCGGAACAATGAAATCTCCTTTTATGGAAAAAGAGCTTGGCACCATGGGTCTTGCCATGATGAAGCGCGTAAAAGAAGCTTGGGATCCAAATAACATTATGAATCCTGGAAAGATTTTCCCTGAGAAGGGGCAGTCAAAGTTGGTGTTAACAGAATGAAAGGACAATCTCTAAAAGATCTCCAACAAAAAATAGGCTATAAATATACGTTCGACTGTGTCCAATGTGCCTATTGTCTTCCAGTATGTCCTACTTATGAAACAATGGGAATAGAAACACATAGTCCAAGAGGACGGATTAACTTAGTAAAAATGGTAGCCGAAGGGCAAATGGAAATTGAAGACTTGCGTGAACCTATAGAAAAATGTCTTGGTTGCCAAGCATGTGTCACTGCTTGTCCGACCGATACCCAATACGGAAGAATTTTAGAAGGTGCTAAAGAGGTTTTAAACGATTGGGAAAAGAAATCTATCTCTAAAAAGATAACCGAAAAAATTGTCATTGGTAAGCTGTTTCCATCTTCAAGTGGGATGGATATGATTGGCCATATAATGTGGGGGTACGAGAAGACAGGACTACAAAAATTGGCAAGAAAAACCGGTCTCACCTCTCTGGCTCCTATGCGCTTAGGTAAGTTTGAGCAAGTGCTACCTTCACCAGTTGCACCAAAAGAACGCAAGTCAAGAAAAAACTATTATCCTGCTAAGGGAAAAGTCCAGTTAACAGTTGCCTTGTTTACCGGATGTATCATGGATAGTATGTTTTTTACAACAAACCAAAATACGATTAAATTATTAAATCATGCAGGTGCAAATGTATACATTCCAGAAGAACAGACATGTTGCGGTGCTTTACACTCCCATTCTGGTGAAGCTAACGAAGCTAGAAAATTAGCTATACGTAATATTAAGGCTTTTGAAGAGTACAATATTGATTATGTAGTAAATAATGCAGGAGGATGTGGGGCTCAGTTATCGGAATATGAACACCTATTATCCGAAGAACCTGAATGGAAAGCTAGAGCACATTTGTTTGTACAAAATTCGAAAGATATTAGCACAGTCTTATGGGATTTGGGCGGTATACAGTTATTAGAAGCGAAAGAAGAAGTAGTTACGTATCAGCCATCATGTCATCTTACTCATGTACAAAAAGTAACTAGGGAGCCAAAGGCGTTGATTGAAACAATTCCTGGTGTCATCTTTAGAGAAATGAAAGATGAACAAAAATGTTGTGGTTCTGCAGGAATTTATAATATTGTCAACTATGAAGAATCTATGGATATACTGGATGTTAAAATGGATCACATGAAACCAACAAAAGCTAATACAATCGTTACAACAAATCCTGGTTGTTTATTGCAAATGAAAATGGGGATTAAACGAGAAGGGTTGGAAGACAGTGTGAGGGCTGTGCATTTAGTTGACTTCCTAGCTGAAAGATTACTAGAAAACTAGTTAAAATCCGATGAGATTTTTTTACTGAAATACAAAACCGATAAGCTAATCCATATGGATTAACTTATCGGTTTTTCTTCTAAAAGAAAGCACACGCAACCAGCGGTGTACTGTGCCACTTCTTCAACTTTGAATGCATTTGTCGCATACTCCTCAATGTATGTTTATTGTTCACTTGAAAACAGGCAATAATTATATCTGTATCGCATGTACAAGAGTACAGGTGGATCCTTTTTTTTGCGTGGTGAAATAGCGTCGAATTTTCATATATGTATTAAATAAAAAGGTCTGAAGTAGTATAATGGGAATACATGGGATCAATAGAGGAAATGCGCCGACATATATAGGCTTTTAGGAAAGACCAAATAAATTTTGCCTTAAGTTCGCTAAGCCAGCTCAAGACATGACGACTACTAAGAGGGGGAGAGCAAAATGAAAGAAATTGAAACAAATAAAAAAGCATGGGGACTAATTGCCGAGGACCACTACAAAGCTTTTAAAAAGCGACTTGAAAAGGAAACGTCTTTAATAAACAACGTTATTACAAAAGAACTAGGAAATATTTCTGGTAAAAAAATAATTCATTTACAATGTAACACTGGAGCGGATACAATTTCGCTCGCACGAATGGGTGCTACTGTTACTGGTGTTGATCTTGCTCCGGAAAACATTTATTATGCAAATAAGCTTGCTGAAGATTTTAATGTTAATGCAACCTTTATCGAATCGGATATTATGGATTTAAAATCAATCCACCATGAAAAATATGATATTGTCTTTACGTCAGAAGGAGCGATTGGCTGGCTGCCGGACTTAAAAAAATGGGGAGAAACCGTGAGACATTTGCTAAAGGATGATGGATTTGTTTATGTCAATGATGGTCATCCCTACTTTATGACACTAGATGAAGAAAAATTAAGAGAGAATCAAGTAACGATAAAATATCCTTATTTTAGTAAAACACCTGATCAGGACAATTCGATCGGTGGCTATGCCTCTGAACCAAAAGAAGCAACGAGTTATTTTTGGATGTATACAGTGAGTGATATTATAAATGCTTTAAGTGAAGCCGGTCTAGTTATCGAATTCTTTAACGAGTTTGATTCGCTGGCCTGGAACAATGGTGGTATGGAAAAGATAGAGAAGGGACTTTATCAATATCCATATTTTAAAGGGAAATTTCCATTTCAATTTAGTGTAAAAGCTACAGTGAGGAAATAAAAGGTGCGGGAAAGAACTTAAAGATTATACTTAAGAATGAAGGGGTGCTTATCTTGATAAAAAAAATGGAGCATACAGCAATTATCGTTAAGAATATGGAAGAGTCAATTAATTATTATATGGAAATGTTTGGATTTAAAATGCGAACTAGGGGAAGCAACGAACGAAGAGATATGGCGTTTTTGTATCATGAAAACTTACCACAGTTTGAAGTTGAATTAATTGAAGATTTAAAAAAAGATAGTGTATATGCAGAAGTAGGAGTTGTAAATCATCTTGCTTTTACTGTGGAAGACATTTATGTCGCAATTGACTATTTTAAGAAAAAGGGAATTATCTTTAAATCACACTCGCCGAATATTGCAGTAGATGGAGCAAAAACGATTTTTTTCACTGGAATTAATGGTGAGTTACTACAACTTGTTCAGCCAACACGTACTTATTAAGCGTTATTTAAATAGTTTTTTGGAATTTCGCGTGTCACTACCGAGATGCGCGAGGCAATGGGGCCTCCTGAACTGATTTTACGATCAAAATATTAAGCGTTAAAGGAGGAGCTATGAATAGTCGTTTTGTTGCAGTATTAGCATTAAAAATATTAGCGGTTTATGTAATTATTCAGGCATTAAAGAACTTACCGATGTTTGTATCTACAACGCAGATGTTATTACAATTGAGAGAACCTGTCCCGAATGGGAGTTTTAGTATCGATGGAGGTAGTCTATTTTTATTTGGAGGTATAACACCTTTTTTATTGCTAGTGGTCATAGGCATTCTAATTTGGCTTTATGCTGAAAAAATATCAACTTATATCCTTTTTAAACAGCAGGTTGAAGACATTAATACAAAAGAAGCTGAAGAACAGTTTTTAAAAGAATTGCAGGTTGTCCTATTTTCTTTAGTAGGCTTATTAGTATTAGTTCATTCCCTCCCACAAGTGTTTACTATTATCCCAAACTTAGTCTTGCTCTCTGATGAATATACAAGAACTAATTATCCTGGGCAAATGCATACAATTTATTGGTCGATAGGATTAATTATTCAAATTGGAATTGGTTTTTATTTATTTTTCGGATCAAAGGGCCTAGTTGGATTAGTTAAGAAGATACGTGATTTTGATTGACTTACAGATAGATGAAATGGATCTTTTGTTGTGAATTTGGCTACAACCTACTGGTATAGAAAGTAACGATAAGAGCGAGATCGTGCCCTTTGATCAGTAATCCCGTGACTGAAGGTAAAGATAAGGGTCAGATCGTGCTTTTGCTAATTTCTGTGTGATTTATACAGCCAATTTTTAGTTTTTCTCCACGTTATCTGAACCCGTAATGCTTATTGTCGGTATTCTTTTTTTTCTTCCCATATAAAACCTCGAGTAATGATGTAGTTACAAGAAAAATTAATTTTCAAAAAAACTATCGATATTATGACACACCTGTCATATTCTAAGAAAGGATTGATGAATTGCCAACGCAAACATTTTTCAATTTACAAAACGATAAGCGGGAGCGGATTATCATCGCTGCCACTGAGGAGTTTGCCACGTATTCTTTTAATCAAGCCAGTATTGCTAGAATTATTGAAAAGGCGGGAATATCGCGTGGAAGCTTTTATCAGTATTTTACTGATATTAAAGATGTATATAGGTATATTTTTGAAAAGGCGGGTCAAGAAAAGCTTATTTATATTTATGACGTTGTTGGAAAAATAAATGAGTTAAATACTTTTGTGATTATGAAAGAGCTTTATAAAGCGGGGATTCGTTTTGCCAATGATCATCCCAAATTAGCGCAAATGGGCAATAAATTTTACAAGGAAGAAGCGAGTGTGAGAAATGAAGTGGTTGCTAACTTAGTTGAAAAATCATATTTGTTTTATGAAGATTTGTTACAAAAGGGAATCGAGAAAGGAGATGTGAACCCAAAGGTTGATGTGAAAATTGCCTCGAGATTATTTTATACTATGAATTTAGCAGTTGTAGAGAATTTTTTGGAAAGTATCGAGCAGGAGCACTTTTTTGATGATGTCGAAGGTTATTTACTCGAAGTAGACAAAATGCTCTACATTTTAGAACATGGGCTAGGAAAAAAGTGATTAATTATCATCAACTATTATAATTGAGCAACTAATTCATACTATTTTCGTCTAATTACCGATTATATTCTTCCTGGAGCCTTTTTTTACCAAATGAACAAAAATCAACTAAGCAAATGGGGGATTGAAGATGTTTCAAGTGAAAAATTTAAGCTTTAAATATCCGAAGAACCAAGAGAATACGATAAATGATATTAGCTTTGAAATTAAAGAAGGTGAAGTGTTTGGCCTATTAGGACCAAGCGGAGTTGGAAAAAGTACAACACAAAAAATCTTAATAAAGCTACTGGCCAATTATCAAGGTGAAGTTCTTTATAAAAATAAAGATTTAAAGTCATTTGGCAAAGAATTTTACGAAGATATCGGTGTTGGCTTTGAGATGCCAATACATTTTTCGAAATTGACTGCAAATGAAAATCTAGTATTCTTTAAAAAATTATATAAATCCAGCGCTAATACAGATGAGCTGTTAGAGCGGGTTGGATTGTATGAAGATCGCAATAAACAGGTTAATGAGTTCTCAAAAGGAATGAAGGTAAGATTGAATTTTGTTAGAGCACTATTAAATAAGCCGAAAATTCTCTTTTTAGATGAACCAACAAATGGACTTGATCCGAAAAACTCCCGGAACATTAAAGAAATCATCAAACAGTTTCAAAAAGAAGGTGGAACGGTATTATTGACGACGCATTTAATGAATGACGTTGATGAATTGTGTGACCGTGTAGCTTTTATGGCAAATGGAAAAATTGCAGAAATTAGTACACCGAAAAATTTGAAAGTTAAACATGGTGAACGAAAAGTAGAAGTAGAGTATCGGGCAGAAAATGAAGTCGCGAAAGCGTCTTTTGATCTAGATGCACTAAGTACTAGTGAAGAATTCACACAAATTGTGAAAACGAAAGAAATTATAACCATTCATAGTAAAGAATCAACCCTTGATGATATCTTTATCAAAGTGACTGGGGTGGGTATGGATGAGTAATTTTCTTGTTTTATTTGTTGGTGAGCTCCAGCGTATGAAAAAATATCATATTTTAGGAGCGAGCTTTGTAATTGCCTTGCTATGGATTACGATTTTACACTTAATAGAAATACAAAATGTAACGAGCATTTTTCCTTTATTGTTATTTTTGGATGCGACATCAATGTCAATTTTGATGATCGGTGTGACGATGTTTTTTGAAAAACAAGAAGGAAGTATGAAAAGTTTGTTAGTTTCCCCGATTAACAAGTTTGAATATATACTAGCGAAAACAGGGGCAAACGTTGTTTCTAATCTACTGACATTGACGATTTTATTTACGTATGCAAAAGTATTTAAAGATCTTGAACTAAGTTTGTTATGGTTAATCTTTGCGGTCATTATTATTTCGTTTTTTCATTCTTTATTAGGGTTTTTACTTACCTATTATTCAAAAGACTTTACAGAATTGTTAATGGGGATGATGAAGTATTCGTTTGTATTTATTATTCCAGTGTTACTTGATCAAATCGGGTTAATAACGAATGATATCTTCGCAAAACTGTTGTATATGATTCCAACAAAGGCTTCGATGGTCTTACTCAATGCTTCGACGGGAGCGGTCGAAACTTGGGAAATCGTCTTCTCAATTATTTATTTAGTGATAATTTCTAGTGGGGTATTTTTCATTGTCTTGAAAAAGCATGATGAATTTGCTCTAAAAGAAAGTGGTGTGTGATATGTACAAAAACTTTATAGCGAGTGAATGGAAAAAATGGTTAAGAGACCCACTAATGAAATTTATGGTTTTTTACCCGATTCTTTTTGGAATTATCGGTCGTTATGTACTACCACTAATTGCTGAAAACACAGGCTTTAGTATTGAAGATTCTGCAGATGTAATCGTTGTTATCCTGGTTTTATTAGTTCCTCATGTTTACGGGGCTTTAATTGGCTTCTCTATTTTGGATGATCGTGACGATCATATCCTAACATCAATCGAAGTGACACCACTCGGAATCCACCAATTCTTATCGTTTCGAATGGCGGTCGTGTTTGCCCTCACATTTATTGCGACGACGTATGTAATCTGGTTTTCAAATATTGTTGATATGAGGTTAGTAAATATTTTAGCGATTGCTTTTTTGGTTTCATTTATCACTCCAATGACTGGCCTATTTATTAATGCTTTAGCAAAAAATAAAATAGAAGGATTTGCGGTCATGAAAGGGGCGGGAATGATCATTGTTTTCCCAATTGTAGCTTTGTTTTTCTTCGATAGTAAAGAACTGTTATTTTCATTTGCTCCTGGATTTTGGCCAGCTAAAGCAATTAGTAGTTTAATTCGCGGGGAAGAAATTCTCTTGCTAACTTATCACCAATACTATTTTTTGGGATTAGCTTATATTGTTTTATTAAACATTGTTGTTTACAAAATTTTCTTAACGAAGGTTAAGGTTTAAAACTTAGGCATTGTAAAGAAAATATATAGGAAGTAAATATTTCTAAAAATTACTGAAAGGGGGAATTGACGATGACAATAATCGTTAATGTTGTTGTGGAAATGAATAAAAGTGAGGTTAGACATATAAAAACATAGTGTAGGAGGATACGATGAAGACATTGGAACAAGTGAAAATCGTTGAATATCACGAAGGTTTTGCAAAAAGTGTCGCAATAATGTGGAATGAAAGCCGAGAAAATTGGGGTGGGGATTCCGTTGTGACAACAGAGCAAGATGTGATAGAAAAAGAAGTGAACTCGACGAATTTACATTTATTTTTAGCGATTGTTGGTGAAGAAGTAGTCGGATATTGTGGTCTATCAGAATATAGAGAAGATGAAGGTGCTCTTTATATTCCATTATTAAATGTCCATCCAGCTTATCATGGATTGAAGATCGGTAAACAACTTGTCCTGAAGGCAGTAGAAAAAACAGTGGCGTTAAATTGGCCTAGATTGGATTTGTTTACATGGCCAGGTAAAACAAAAGCAGTTCCACTTTATAAAAAGTGCGGCTTTTTTTGGGAAGAGAGAGATGATTCGACTCATTTAATGAATTTTATCCCAACCGTTTTACAAGTCGAGGGGTTACGACCATTCTTTGAAAAGCATGATTGGTATTCCACTAGTCAACGGCATATCGACGTAAAGCCTGATGGCATAAAAGAGAAAGGTCATACTTTTTATGAGTACAAATGGGAAGCAAGTCAGCAATTTGTTCGAGTTCAGTTTGAACGAACAGGACGAGGGCTTCGGCTTATTGAAACAGAGGATTTTTTAGTGGAGATGGAGCTACCTGATTTTAAACTACTTGAAAAAGAAGAACATATCGTAACATACCGTGTTGTCAATAAAACAGAAACTCCGATAGCTGTTTCGGCGTTAGGAGTGCCAGCAGATATGGTAGATCATTGTTTTCAAGTGGAAATCGAAGTGAAAGAGGAGTGGATCGGTCGTTATCCACTGAAACTAGCTATGCCTCAAAGTGAGCCTAATCCATGGAAAACTCATCCAGTTGTTTGTGCAAACTTGCAAATTAATGGACAGACATTTCCATTAAAAATGGGTGTGTTTCCTAAAAAGGCTGGAAAGCTCGATTTACGATCAATAAAAAAAGCCTGGCGTATTAATCAAAAGGGAACGTTATTTCTTGATATCGAAAGTCAATTAGAAGAAGACGCGACTTGGACAATTAAGCTTCCAGTCAATGATGTCGTGAAATGGGAACACTCTGAAGTGAAAACGATCGTAACAGGATCATCTCGAGTTTCCATTCCGTTAGCTAGTCAGCTATTAAAAAATAACTTTTTCGCAAGTGAAGTAGAAGTGTTTGTTGAACGTTCAAGTGGTCAAAGGTTTTCATTTTACACCCGTATATCTTTAGCATTTCCCGGAAATGGTGCAAAGTTTGGTGGAGAAACGGATGAGCATTGGTACGGCTATAACGGTCCTTATTATGTGCAGATAGCTAAGAGAAATCATTTTCTCGAAATTGGTTCTGTACGTTCTAATCAAGATCCACTTATATTTCTTACTCCCAAACTAGGTAAACCTTATAGTGAGGAGTTTTCAAAGAAAGAAGCATCTTCTATTGAATATATTGAATGCCCTGAAGCACTTGTGATAAAAACTTCCTTAAATTCAGAGGCGTTTTCTCCACTTGTACTTAACACTTATTTTAAGATTTATGGAGATGGTTTAGTTGAATTAAATTATAAAGTGTTGAATCAGGGAAGGGAAGCTAAGAACAATATTTCAGTTTTGCTACCGTTGGTTCCAAAACTCAATAACATGGCGATCCCGCAAAAAGATGGCGTCATGATAGGTGATGAAGTTAGCAATCCATTTATGGACTACATTCGAGATAGAGATATTTCGGAAGGTTGGATTTTCGCTACAACACCTGAGGGAGAAACGATGGGAATTGCCTGGCCTAATGATGCTGTAGGACGAAAAGATGATTGGTATTTTGGTATTGAGTACACAATCGACAAAATCAAATCTAATGAAGAGATCTGTTTAGGACCGATTCAAGCTGGAGTTAATATGGTAGCGACTTGGTCCGATTGGCGTGAATTTGTTGTAGGAGAAGAAGCGAAGAGTATGAAGGAATATCCGCTATTTGATTTGGAGGCGGCGGGTAGTGAGTTCATTTCAGCTGTCGATGAAACTGTAGACTATTCCTTTAATTCAATGCTTATTCCGTACATTCATGGTCGCTTAACACTAAAACATGAGGAAAGGACTTTTGTGAAAGAGGCAAGTATAGAAGAGTGCCTAACAAAAATCAATCTTCAATTGGATTTTCAAAAACCTGGTGTTAAATGTATTTCAGGTAATTTCCGTTCACTAAGTCAAGTGGCACATTTTCATACACATCATTTAGTCAAAGGTAGACAAGAAATCAATATCTTTAAAAATGAGGATAGCTGGTCTGTTAACAATGGTGTCATTTCCTATAACGCATCTGCTACTTATTTTCCTGGGATTTATTCATTAAAGTTTAATGGAGTGGAAATATTTCATCATCAGTATCCACTGATTGAGCCAAAATCGTGGTGGAATCCATGGGGTGGAGGTTTACGTTATACGTTTGAAAACATAAGTGCGTATTCAATGTTAAAGGAAGAAACAACAATCGAAACGATAACTAAGCTTGATCAGCATGGACATAGTTGGACAGGACTTTGCCTTTCTACAACATTCACAGAACATGAGACGATGAAAGGAATCACTCTTCGTCAATATGCTTTAACTTTACCTGAGGTACCAGTTCTCGTCTTCTTTGGTGAAATTCATCAAAATTCGGGTAGAACATTCACAAAAGAATTATTAAAATTAGAAGCTTTTTTTAAACCAGCTGAGCAATTATCGTCTTGTTATGTGGAACTGCCAACAGCCGGTAAATTTCATACTTATTATTCTGGTGTAGAAGAACATGTATTAAAGGATACACCATTTGTAACTTTAGGATCTGACGAACGTAAAGACAAGGTAACGGTCATTCATTCTTGTACGAGAAAATCAGCCTCTGTCTATGTAAATAAAGACATAATGCTTGTAGGTTCACAAGAAAAGTGGTCTGCTTCATCAGGAGATATGATGGTCACAAAGCCGACGATATTGCTTTGTGGTCAAGAAAATTTATCTCCCGTTAATCATCAACTATTTCAACGACTTTCATTTAAATAGGAGCTTACTATGCAAATAATCGACGCACACATCCATTTTTCAAATATCGACAGTTTCAAGAAAACAGCAATGAATGTATCTCATGTTAATTACTCGAAAAAAGGTCTGCAAAAAGAGATGAAGGAAGGAAATATTAAATTAGCGATTGGAATGGGAGTTACCGAGACCTCTCAAATGGGCTTTCCTGATCATAATGTAACGTCTCCAATGGGACTTGATTTGGAGAAAGAACTACCTCAAAGAGTAGCTATATGCCCAGGTATTAACCCGTACCAATTAGGTCAAAAGGGGTTAGATGCTTTGGAAGGTGAGCTTAAAAAAATAGAAGTTGTCGGAATTAAAATTTACTTAGGCTATTATCCTTACTATGCTTATGACCCTATTTATCAGCCGGTTTACGATTTGGCGGCGACTTACAAGGTCCCCGTTGTTTTTCATACCGGAGACACATACTCTGAACGAGGATTATTAAAATATGCTCATCCCCTTACCTTAGATGAAGTAGCCGTTTCACGTCGAGACGTCAATTTCATGATGGCACATTTAGGAGATCCATGGGTCTTAACTGGGGCAGAAGTCGTTTATAAAAATGATAATATGTTTGCTGATTTATCAGGCTGGATTGTCGGGGGAAAAGAAGAATTGGATGCGAAATCAAAAGGGAATTTTCTCGATCACATTCGTCACGCTCTTACGTTTTGTGATCATTATGAAAAATTACTATTTGGCTCTGACTGGCCGCTAGCACCTATTAAAGATTACGCGAATTTTATTGGCGATTTGATTCCTTCTAAACATCTTGAAAATGTATTTTATCAAAATGCCATTCGAATGTTCCCGAAAATAGAAAAAATATTAAAGGGCAAATTACCCAATCAACGGGTTTAAACTAAAATAGTCGAGAGCTTCGTTGACGTGGTCGATGTCATTGATATTTTTCTCGCTACAATATTATCGATGATAAAGGATCTGAGGCAGCGTTTGAGAAAAGGGGAATTTAAGTGTAGAAAAAAAGGCCTGAACAATGGTGTTCAGGCCTTTTAAAATGCTATTATAATGACAGTTCTCCTACATTTTTGAGTGTGGAACCAATCTCTGTTTTAGTTGATTCTTCGATACTTCCTGAACAGACTCTATAACGCTTAATTAAATACGTGTTAAGTGGGATGATGATGCATTAGTTGTTGTCAATAGGGTTATCGTTAGTGATAACTCTATGACATTGAATGATGGCGATCAACTTGAATTACTAATCCCGCTGTCGAGTGGTTAAAGAAGTTAAGATCCTGCTTTTGATCCTGAAAAGCTAGGTATTAAAAATGCTGAATATTGGACGAATGAATATATGAAAGATAATCAAAAAAAATCGAGCTAAATAGGTTTTAAGAAAACGCTCGGATTATCAATCCCAGCGTTTTTTTAGTGCGCCCAGCATGGGTGCAATCTCTAGGGTGAAAGTCCCGAACTGTGAAGGCAGAAGTAACAGTTAGCTTAACGCAAGGGTGTTCACGGTGACGTGAAATCTGAAGGAAGCGGGCGGCAAACTTCCGGTCTGAGGAACACGAACTTCATATAAGGCTAGGTATCACTGGGTGAGTTTGCTGAACAAAACAAAGCCCTTTCTGTCGAAGGTGACACAGAGTAAATGGAGCAGATAGATGGAAGGAAAGATTGCATTCGTACCTGGGGAGATCTGATTGATAAGCCGAGTGATCTTGGCAACCTATTTAGTGATAAATAGCTGAACAGTCAGAAGTCAGCAGACGTCATAGTACTTCATTATCTTGAAATAATGAGGGAAGGACTGAACAATTAAGAAGAATGAGAGCTAGGCGTGCAGTTCTGCGTTGAAGCAGACAATCCTAACGGACTTACTTGAAGAAGGAAATGGTGAATACATGGGGGACTTCAAGAGGGTGGAGCAGGAACTGAAACAAACAGACAAACTCATTCACGTGGAAAGGAAATGTCAAAATGTTAATGAAGCGAATTCTGTCACGAGAAAATCTTTTACTTGCTTTAAAGCGAGTTGAGAGCAATAAAGGAAGCTATGGCATAGATGGAATGTCCGCAAAATCCCTGCGAAGATACCTCTATGAAAATTGGGAAACCCTTTGTTCTTCATTAAAAGAGGGAACCTATCAACCGCTACCCGTACGACGAGTCGAAATCCCGAAACCGAACGGCGGAGTAAGGCTATTAGGCATCCCTACCGTAACAGACCGTTTCATTCAACAAGCAATCACTCAAATCTTAGTTCCAATCTTTGATCCAACCTTCTCAGAGCATAGTTACGGCTTCCGTCCAAAGAGACGTGGGCATGACGCGGTGAGAAAAGCAAAGGGATACCTCGAAGAGGGAAATAGATGGGTGATTGATATAGACTTAGAGAAATTCTTTGACAAAGTCAATCATGACAAGCTAATGGGGATATTAGTAAAACAAATAGACGATAGAATTCTACTGAAGTTAATCCGAAAATACCTACAAGCTGGAGTTATGATCAATGGTGTCGTCCACGAAACTGAAGAAGGAGCGCCTCAAGGTGGGCCATTAAGTCCACTTTTATCAAATGTCGTTCTAAATGAACTTGACATTGAGTTAGAAAAGAGAGGCCATAAGTTTGTTCGTTATGCCGATGACTGTAATATCTACGTGAAAACGAAGAAGGCGGGAAATCGAGTGATGAGCTCAGTGACGGGCTTCATCGAAACAAAGCTAAAGTTAAAAGTAAATAAGGATAAATCAGCAGTAGATCGACCATGGAAGCGTAAGTTTCTGGGATTTAGTTTTACGATTAATAAAGCCCCAAAGATCCGCATAGCCAAAGAGAGTATTAAAAGGTTGAAAGCCAAATTAAGAGGAATAACCTCACGATCTAAAGCAATTCCTATGGATCAAAGGATTAGGCAATTAAATCAATACTTAACAGGATGGTGTGGATACTATGCATTAGCTGATACACCTAGTAAATTCAAAGAATTTGATGAATGGATTAGAAGAAGACTTCGTATGTGTCAATGGAAACAATGGAAACTACCAAAAACAAAGGTGAGAAAACTTATTGGATTGGGTGTTCCAAAACAGAAGGCATATGAATGGGGAAATTCTCGTAAGAAATACTGGAGAATTTCTAATAGTCCAATCCTAAACAAAACCCTCACTAACGCTTATTGGGCGCAACGAGGGTTGAAAAGTCTATATCAACGATATGAATATCTACGTCATACTTAATTGAACCGCCGTATACCGAACGGTACGTACGGTGGTGTGAGAGGTCGGGGGTTAATCACCCCCTCCTACTCGATTGTTGTTATCTTTTATTTTTTAAAGTGACAAATCACCTATTTAATTTAGCGGTTTCTTGAAACTGTGGCGACGTTAATATACGCTCAAGTTTATTGTTTTTAGCTTATCTATGGGAGATCATCTACCTTGAGGCAAATATTGACGCTGCAAATAGGGTCTTTCCAAAAAAAAGATCAGTTTGCATCATACTTCGTTGAAAGAACCCACGGGTAGCTTACTTACCCGCAGAACACCTTATCGCCTTGTCTGACACAAAATATCCTCATCATCTTTGATCTATTATGTTTTTTTGGAATACCTAAGGAAGATTTCATTAGTGATTTCTTCATTTTTAAACTTACGAAGTTTTAAACAAAAATCGATATTTTCATTTACGTTCAGGTCGTTTGACCTTTTATTAACTCAACATCAACAATTGTATTGTTAATCGTATCCTTATCTTTGCTTTCTATCATATTGATGATTGTCGAACTCAAAACTTTCCCTAACCGTTTGGTAGGTTGTGAAATGGTTGTGAGTTTTGGTGTTTGCAGCATTCTTGTGAAGCTATGGTAATCATAACCGACTATTTTTAGTTGTTCAGGGACTTTAATAGCTTGTTTTGTTGCGTGGAGATAGAGGGCATAGGCAACAATATCATTACTGCAAAAAACACCATCAAAGCCTGGCAGAATTTCTGCCACATCCTCTGTGATAAATTCTTGGAAATATTCAAATGTTAAATTATCATGAGAGCCTTCGATAATTTCAAAAGGAATTTCGTGCTTCATACAAGTGAGTTTAAAGGCATCAGTACGCCTGTTTGGAAGTAAGTCAAGTTTTAAAGGTCCTGAAATATGGAGAAGACGCTTACAGCCTGATTGAATCAAATGTTCAGTTGCTATTTCTCCACCTCTGAAGTTATCTGAGCCTACATAAGGGAAGTTATTAGAAATAATTCGATCAAAGGTTACGATCGGAAAATTTACTTTTTTATATTCTTCTACATCTAACGTGTGACTACACATAATGATACCGTCTACTCTATTCTCTCTTAACATACTAATATAATTTGCTTCTTTTTCAGCTTGATCTAGTGAGTTACAAATAAGAATTTTATAGTTTTGTTCATTTGCAAAAATCTCTACATGTTTAATTAATTCAGAGAAAAAAGGATGATTTGAATCTGGAACAATCATTCCTAATATATATGACTGGCTTTTCTGAAGCGATCTCGCGATTTGATTTGGTGAGTAATTCATCTCTTCGATAGCATCCTCAACCTTTTTTCGCGTTCCTTTCCCAATATATCCACGATTGTTTAATACCCGTGAAACAGTTGTTATAGAAACTCCCGCGCGAACTGCAACATCTTTTATATTAGTCACTATTGTGGCCTCCTTTCTGTATTTTAAAATTATTTAATTCGATGAAAACAGCTATATTAAAAGAAGGAAGATTAAGAAAATTTATAAACAGATATATTTTTTCTCCGAAATGAAAATGCTACCTGTAGAGGTAATTCAAAAAGGTCGACTTTTTCCTTTTGAGCAACTCGCTAATCTATCTATTCCAAATAAATTATAACTGTATCACAAAAAAAAGGAAAACGTTTTCAGAACACTAAATATATCATAGCATTAATATGGTAACCTTTCCACATGTTTTACATTCAAAATAAGTCGATAAATCAATAAAATATCGTAATTATCTAGAATTTACAAGTTATTATCCAAGGTAATAACCTTTATTTATCGTTATATACAAAATAAAATGAATAGTGAAAAAATTAAATTTAAATTTTATGAAAACGATTGACATAATTGATCACGAATAGTAATATAATCGTTGTAAGCACTTTCAATAACGTTTTCTAAAAAAAGAGGAGGTTTCAATTTATGAAGAAATTTTTATCATTTTTAATGTTTGTTGCACTGTTGGCTCTTGCAGCTTGTGGAGGTAACGATGATCCAGCACCAACCCAAGGCAATGACGACTCAGAAACAGAAATTTCAATTTTACTTTCTAAGCCAGAGATTGCAAAAGAGTTTGAAGTGGCGGTTAACGAGTTTGGAAAAGAGAATAACGTTAAAGTAACAATCATTCCGTTAGCAGGTTCAAACCTGTTTGAAAGAATGACATCGCTTTACTCGTCTGGGAATGCCCCGACGATTAGTATGATTTCAGCAGAATTTGAGACATTTAAAGATAGATTTTTAGATTTATCAAATGAGCCATGGATGGATAATGTCCAGGCGGGTATGACAGACTTTGTAACTGTTGAAGATCAAGTACTGGGTATGCCGCTAACAGTAGAAGCGTTCGGCTACATCTATAATAAGGAAGTTTTAGATGCAGCAGTAGGTGGAGAATTTGACCCAACTGCAGTAAAAACACATGATGATTTTAGAAGCTTACTTGAAAAAATAGCTGCATTAGAAGGTGTTGATGCCATTCACGTGTCTCCAATGGATTGGTCATTAGGAGCTCATTTATCAAATCCATTCTTTGCTGCACAATCAAGTGATCGTGATGAGCGTCACCAATTTATGCAAGATATGATTGATGGTAATGTTTCTTTAGAAGATAACGAAGTATTTAATGATTGGGTGACTACGCTTGATTTAATGAAGGAATTTAATTCTTCTAAAAACTCACCTTTATCTCCACAATATGATGATGGTGCCCTAGCTTTAGCAAGTGGAAATGTAGGTTTATGGTTTATGGGTAACTGGGCTTATCCACAGTTAAAAGAAATCGATCCTGAAGGTAATTATGGATTTTTACCAGTTCCAATTAGCAATGACGCGGCTGATTTTGGAAACACTCAAATTTCAGTTGGTGTTCCATCTTATTTAGTTGTTGATAAATCTCAAAATTCAGAGGAACAACAAGAAGCAGCGAAAAAGTTCTTAAACTGGTTAGTATCAACTGAAGCAGGTCAAGAACATTACGTAACAGGTCTTAACCTTATCCCAGTATTTGATGGCTTCTCTATTAAGCCGGAAGATTCATTATCTTTATCCATTCTTGATTACATGAGCGGTGACGATACACTGGAGTGGATGAACTCATATTATCCTGCTGACGGTTTTGCAGCAATGGGGTCTTCTATGCAAAAGTATATTTCTGATAACAGTGATAAAGCTGAATTTACTAAAGAATTTGAAGACTATTGGAAAAGTGTTAAATAACAACCAAATGGGAGGGCTAATCATTTGCTTTGCCCTCCTTTATTAATAACATTTATGTTGTTGCTATTGCTTGTCGCAAAGCAACTGAAGTGAAATCAATGGATGTTTTGCGATGAGCAATGCTTATGCTTATTGTTATCAGCATAAATAATCTGAATTAGGGGGTAATTCAAATGTATAATGAGAAAAAATTAATAGATAAACTGAAGGTTGTATTTTCATTTGCTTTCATACCTCTGTTGGCTTTTCTGGTAGTTATTATTCTTCCATTAATGCTTGGAGTGGTGATGACTTTTACTACTTGGACGGGATTTTCAGGTTCACTTTTAGAGTTTAAGGGATTTGAAAATTACGTAATTGCCTTTACGGATCAAGGGTTTTGGGATTCGATGAAGATCACGTTTTTATATGTCCTATATACGCTAGTTTTGACAAATGTCATTGCATTTGGTTTAGCTCTGCTTGTAACGAGTGGAATGAAAGGCCAAAACTTCTTTCGAATGGGATTTTTCACTCCAAATTTAATTGGGGGAATAATCTTAGGTTTTATTTGGCAGTTTATCTTTGCAAGGGTATTTGTTTATTTAGGTGAATCGATGGGCTTAACGATTTTTTCATCTTCGTGGCTAGCTGAGCCAGACAAAGCGTTTTGGACGATTGTTATTGTTGGGGTTTGGCAAAGTTCAGGTTATATGATGTTAATTTACATTGCAGGTTTAATGGGTATTAATAAATCGTTGTTGGAAGCAGCTGAATTAGATGGAGCAAATGCATGGCAACAAATGCTGAAAATAAAAATTCCATTGATGATACCTGCATTTACAATTAGCTTGTTCTTGACATTACAACGTAGTTTCTTAGTTTATGATGTGAACTTATCATTGACAAATGGTGGACCATTTAGATCGACAGAGTTAATTGCGATGCATGTATATAATGATGCCTTTTTATATCAAAATTTCGGCTCTGGACAGGCAAAAGCATTTATTCTCTTTATCATTGTTGCAACAATAGCGATCACTCAAGTTAGAATCATGAAGAAAATGGAGGTGGAATCATAATGAAAAGAAAGAAACAGCTAAGATCAATTATGTTAATTGTTCTTTCAATTGTTTTATTCATTTTATACTTCTTCCCGTTTGTGTTAGTAATAATTAATTCCTTTAAGACTCGATTAGATATTGTTAGCAATCCGTTAGCGTTACCTAAATCATTTTCATTGGATAATTACTTTACAGCTTTTGAAACGATGAATTTTATGTCAGCATTGTGGAATTCGCTAATTATTACTGTTATTTCAACAACTTTAATTATTGTGTTTGCATCGATGCTTGCTTATTTTCTCGTAAGGTGGAAGTGGAAAATAAATGGTTTGATCTTTATCCTTTTAATTGCCTCAATGATTATTCCATTCCAAGCATTAATGATTCCTTTCGTTTCAATATTTGGAAATCTTGGTTTATTAAATAGTAAATGGATTTTAATGTTCTTCTATTTAGGTTTTGGTCTGGGTTTAGCAACATTTATGTATCACGGATTTATTAAAGGGATTCCAGTTGAATTAGAAGAAGCCGCAATAATTGATGGTGCGTCAAGATTGCAAGTTTTTTGGTTAGTTGTTTTCCCAATGTTAAAACCAATTACTGTTACTATTGTCATTTTAGATGTGTTATGGATTTGGAATGATTTCTTATTACCATCACTTGTACTTGTTTCTGATGGGAATCGAACTATTCCATTATCAACTTTTTATTTCTTTGGACAATATACAGCTGACTTTGGTGCAGCGATGGCAGGTCTTGTTTTAGCGATTATCCCAATCATCATTTTCTTTATTATTCTTCAAAAGCAAGTTATTAAAGGTGTTATTGATGGAGCGATTAAGTAAGAATTTTCTATAAGGGGAAGATACAAATGACGATAAAAAATGAAATTATGTTAATTACTTATGCTGATAGCTTAGGGAAAAATTTACAGGAAACTGGTGAATTATTAAAAGATCATTTTAATGGAATTGTAGGTGGAGTTCACATCTTACCTTTTTATCCATCTTCTGCTGATCGTGGTTTTGCACCACTAACATATAAGGAGGTAGATAAAGATTTTGGTGGCTGGTCAGACGTTGAAGTAATGTCTAAAGACTTCTTCCTTATGTACGATTTTATGGTTAATCACATTTCTCGTAGCTCTGAGTATTTTCAAGATTTCATTGAAAAAAAAGACGCTTCCCAGTACGCTGACTTGTTTATCCGCTACAAGGATTTTTGGCCAAATGGTGAACCTACTCAAGCGGATGTAGATTTAATCTATAAGAGAAAGCCACGCGCTCCATATATTGATGTTACATTTGCTGATGGAACAACAGAAAAAATTTGGTGCACATTTGACGAAGAACAAATTGATTTAAATGTTTATACTGAAACTACAAAGAAATTTATTAAAGAGAATTTATCCTATCTTTCTAAAAAAGGCGCTTCAATTATACGCTTGGATGCTTTTGCTTATGCAACGAAAAAGGTCGGAACGAATTGCTTCTTTATTGAACCAGATACGTGGGAAATGATGGATGAAGCAAAGCAAATTCTTGAACCGTTTGGCGTGGAGTTGCTACCAGAAATTCATGAGCATTATTCTATCCAATTAAAATTAGCAGAAAAAGGCTATTGGGTCTATGATTTTGCATTACCAATGCTAGTCTTACATGGTCTTTATAGTGGAAGAAGCGAAAGATTAATTAATTGGTTGAAAATTTGTCCTAAAAAACAATTTACTACGCTTGATACCCATGATGGAATTGGGATTGTAGATGTTGCTGATTTATTGACCCAGGAAGAAATTGATGAGACAAAAGAAAACCTATTTTCAAAAGGTGCTAATGTAAAGAAAATTTATAATACAATGGCTTACAACAATTTAGATATTTACCAATTGAATTGTACGTATTATTCGGCTCTTGGCAATAATGATGATGCTTACGTTTTAGCTCGAGCAATCCAATTCTATACACCAGGTATTCCACAGATATATTATGTAGGTTTGCTTGCAGGAGAAAATGACATTGAGTTACTAGAGGAAACAAAAGTAGGAAGAAATATTAATCGTCATTATTATACAAAGGATGAAGTCGTAGAAAATTTACAAAGGCCGGTATTAAAAAGACTATTTAACTTAATGAAATTCAGAAATACGTATCAGGCGTTTGATGGTGATATGACCGTAGTTGACAATACTGATCCACAACTATTAGAAATAAACTGGAAAAAGGATCAGTTTGAAACAACATTAAAAGCAAATCTATTAACAAAGGAATTTATTATTACGTATCTCGATCAAGAGACTAGTGAAATAAAAAAGTTAAATAATATTTAACTTTGGTTGCACCCTAAATCGAAAAAAACTAAACATGTCAATTTAGGGAGAATAACGATTCAATATAGAGGTGTAATTATGGAGCGGCATCAACAAAATATAAATAAAGCAACTAGAAGTATTGAAGAAATGAAAGTTCAAGTAGCGCAAAATCATTGGAGACCTCAATATCATCTGTCTTCTCAAGCTTATTGGATAAACGACCCAAATGGTTTTGTGTTTTATAAAGGCGAATATCATTTGTTTTATCAGCATCATCCATATTCCGCTCAGTGGGGACCAATGCATTGGGGTCATGTGAAAAGTAAAGATTTAGCTAAGTGGGAGCACTTACCGATTGCTCTTGCTCCAAGTGAAAACTATGACCTTGAGGGTTGTTTTTCCGGTAGTGCAATTGAAGTGGACGAGAAACTTTATCTAATCTATACAGGCATTCCTTGTGAAAAGTATGATTCAGAATTGAAACAAATACAATGTCTAGCAGTAAGTGAAGACGCTGTATATTTTGATAAGCTTGAAGAGAATCCGGTGATTTCAGCAGAGCCAGAAGGAAACATTAACCATAATGATATTCGCGACCCAAAAGTGTGGAAGCATGGAGATTATTACTACTGTGTATTAGGTTCAAAAACAAATGAAGAAATCGGACAAGTTCTTTTATATCGTTCGACAGATTTAAAAGCCTGGGAATTTCTAAATATTGCTGCAAAGGGTGAAGGAAATTGTGGCTATATGTGGGAATGTCCAGATCTTTTCAATTTAGACGGAGTAGATGTACTTATCATTTCACCACAAGGAATGAAACCTGAAGGTGATTTATACCAGAATGTACATCAAGCAGGTTACATTTTGGGGAGCTTCAATTACGATACAGGAAAGCTAGACCACGGCAAATTTGAGCTTCTTGATTACGGTTTTGATTTTTATGCTCCACAAACAACAATTGATGACAATGGTCGACGAATTTTAGTGGCATGGATGGCAATGTGGGAAAGTGAAATGCCAGAACAAGAATTTGGATGGTCCGGTGCCATGACATTACCTCGTGAGTTAAAGCTTGTGGACGGCAAGATTATTTCTCAACCTGTTTCCGAATTACAATCTTTACGAAGAGATGTAGTAGCGTATGAAAATATCACTATCGAAGAGGAACAGAGTTTAGATGGGATATCAGGTGATTGCTTTGAATTGGAAGTTATCATTAATGCCAAAAATGCTGCTAATTTTGGGGTAAAGCTAAGAGTTAGTGAGGAAAATGAGGAAGAAACTGTTGTCGCATATAATGCAAAAGAAGGTATACTATCCTTTGACAGAAATAAGGCGGGTACTGGCCCAGGCGGGATTCGAAAAGCACCAATAGCAATAAGGGAGAATAAAGTACACCTACACATATTTGTTGATAAATCTTCTGTTGAAGTGTTTATTAATGACGGCGAACAAGTGATGTCAGGTCGTATATATCCTAGTGAAAAAGCAACAGCTGTCAGCTTTTTTGCAGACGGTGAAATCGAAGTAGTTACTATGAAGAAGTGGGACTTAGATGGATGCTTCTCGGTGGGTTAAATAAATAATCATTTAGGGGTTTATAATATATGGCGAAAAATGGCTTAGTTGTATGCGTAGGTGAGTTATTAATTGATTTTTTTTGTACAGAAATTGATGTAAATCTTGTAGCAGGGAGTACGTTTGAAAAACAAGCAGGTGGAGCACCGGCTAATGTTTGTGCAGCTATTTCTAGGCTAGGTGGTGAAGCTGCTTTTGTTGGTAAAGTTGGTAACGACCCTTTTGGTGTTTTTTTAAAGAAAACATTAGACAATGAAAATGTTGATACAAACATGCTCGATTTAACTGATGAAGCACCAACAACTTTAGCGTTTGTATCGTTACAAGAGAACGGTGAACGAGATTTTATCTTTAATCGTGGTGCAGATCAGCTTCTTCAATATAAAGATATCGATTTACAACGTGTCCGAGAAAGTAAAATCATTCATTTTGGGTCAGCGACAGCTTTACTTGATGATCCGTTTCGAAAAACTTATCTTCAGTTAATTGAAGACGGAACAGAAAATCATTCGTTCATTTCTTTTGATCCTAACTACCGACAAGCGCTTTGGAGTGGAAGGATAGATGAGTTTGTTTGTTTGGCAAAAAAGTGTATTTCAAAGGCTGATTTTGTCAAGGTAAGTGAAGAGGAATTAGTACTCATTTCGGGAACAAAAGATAGAGAAGTGGCTATCCATATGTTCCATGAACTAGGTGCTAAACTTATTGCGGTTACGTTAGGGAAAGACGGGACAATAATTTCAAATGGCCAACAGCAAGAAATTGTTAGTAGTATCAAAGTAAAATCTATTGATTCAACTGGAGCTGGTGACGCATTTGTAGGAGCAACTCTTTATCAACTTAGTCAAATGTCCGATCCTAAAAATATAGTGACAGAAATTTCTAAAATTAAGGACATAATCGGTTTTGCAAATATTGTTGGCGCTATCACTTGTACAAAAATTGGGGCAATCTCTTCCCTACCTAGATTAGATGAGGTATTAAGCGAAAAAAATAGTGTATAGTCGTTATAAAATCGATTAGTTCAGATAACGTGGAGAAAACTTAAAATACGTATTAAATAACAATATAATTCGCAGTGAAAAATTTAATTATTGGAAAAAAGGCCTGAACAATCGTGTTCAGGCCTTTTAAATGCGATTATAATGACAGTTCTCCTACATTTTTGAGTGTGGAACCAATCTCTGTTTTAGTTGATTCTTCGATACTTCCTGAACAGACTCTGATAATGTTTTGTAAACTACCTTTAAATCGCTTTTCTGGAATAATTACTCTAGTGCGGCGATTTTTTCTAACAGCACTGCTTCGGTTACGTCTGCATCGAGAGTGAGCTGGCCTTTTACGATAAAGTTTGTTGGTTTGGTTAATGCTAAAAATTGATCGTTGGATCTTACCAACTCACTTTTTAGTTTAATTTTATTTGTTTCACGAACATTTAACAATACTTAGTGAAAAATCGTTATTTTGCCCTCTCATCTAGATAACGGTTGAAGTAGACAAATTGTTGGAAATTAAAATAAATTGTTATGAGGTATTTAGAGATTATGTTAAACTTGTCGAAAATACACAATTATATACGTTAGAACAGATCGGGGTTTAGGACGGTTTAATTCCACTAAGACAGAGCCTTGTCCTATTTTACAGATTGTTTAAACCGGAAAGCCCACTACTTTTACCCGTGAGAGTTGTCAGAATTCAATAAGTTAGTGGGTGTTTTTAATTGCCGTTAGTGAAAGATGTTATAAAAGCAATATTTGGCTGGTTTGTTGCAGTCGTGATTATTATTTTAATCGTTTGGATTCCCCGTGAATTCTCATTTGAGAGGACAGAGTATGAAATCTTTCCAGCTTATACATTTTCAAGCGAATTATATAAAGAAAACTTAGTTGAATATGGAAAACTAGTCTTTGAGGATAGGAGCTTAGGAGAAAATCGCTTTGGTAAACCAGTTACAGATGATATAAAAACCTATTTCAGTAGGAGTATGGTAATTATAACCTTTGCTTTTTTTACCGCTATTATTTTTGGGACATTAAAAGGTTTTCTTGATTATCGGTTAAAAGAAAGTAAATGGAACTTTATAGGGAATAATACGACATTTCTTTTTCAGTCAATGCCTGATTTTTTTGTTGTGATTATTTTTCAAATAATTATGCTTAATTTAATGAGTAAAGGATTTCCACATATCAAAATATATGGAGTTGATAGCTGGCAAAATTTTCTCATAGCAGGTTGCTTCTTATCAATTTTCCCAACCATTTATTTCACGAGAATTGTTTTTTCTGCATTAACAAAGGAAGAGGGATTACCGTATTTGTTAACGGTCAAAAGTAAAGGAATGTCAAATTTTACTTTGTTATGGAAACATCAATTTGGAAATAGCGTTTTCCAAGTCGTCCCACATATACCGACTATTATGCTTTACATAATATCTAACTTATTGATTATTGAGTACTTAATGTATTTTCGCGGGGCTGGGTACCGCTTATATGAGGCGTTAGGCTTTGCAGGTGCAACACTTAGTGGTCGTAATCGCACACCGTTTTCTATAAATGTTTACGAACCTGAACTTGTCATTGCTATTTCGGCCGTGTTTATTGCTTTTGTGGTATTTGTACAGCTTGTATGTAAAATTTGGATTTATTTCTCTCCTTTATGGAACGGAGGAGATCAAGTTGAATAGAACTCTTAAACTGTCAATCGTATTGTTATCTTTGCTATTTTGTTTTGTATTTATAGGACCTTTTCTCCCGAACTTACAAGAATCTGACAGTATCAAAGATTATCTTATCCATGATGACGGTAGAATTGAAGTAGCTCCATTTGCTCCTTCGAAGTATTATTTATTAGGTACAGATCAATACGGTCGTGACTTATTAACTTTGTTAATTCATGGTGGAAGAGACACGTTGTTACTAGTTTTTGCGATAATGTTATTACGGTATGGGTTCGCAATACCTCTTGGAGTTCTTGCGTATAAAAATAATGGTTTTTTTCATAGGTTCATTCAAAGTATAAATGGTTTTTTTGCTATGGTGCCGATTTTATTTTTTGCAATTTTAATCATGAATTTACCAATGTTTATTTCTGGACAGTATAGATTTCTGTCTATTTTAGTGATTTTATCTTTACTTGAAGCCAGTAGAACTGCTTCTGTAGTACAATCTCATGTCAATGAAATTTACCGTTCAACATACATGGAGGGTGCAATTATTAACGGTAGTGGTTTTTTTACAAAAATAAAATATTATTATTGGCGGCATTTGCGTCCTCAGCTTATTATTTTGTTTTTCTTGGATGCTTCAAGAGTAATGCTTTTATTAGGTCAACTTGGTTTTTTGTCGATGTTTTTTGCTCAGACGTGGGTGCTAGATGAATCAGTAGGCTATTTAGTAAGGAATGATTTACATGTTTGGCCAACGATGCTAGCGGACACGAGAAATTTTTTGCAGAAAAGTATTTGGATTCCACTGTGGCCAGCTTTAATGATTGCTTATTCGATATTTTCACTACAGCTATTTGGAGAAGGGTTGCGAAAACAGCTAGAACGAAGATAACGACTTAGTTGTCGCAAACTGTAATTCGATAAAAAGTCGACCTAGTAAATTTGGTGGTTGATCATCTGGACGTTATAGAATTAACGTGCAGATGATCAAACGGTTTTTTTAATTTTTTTTTAATAAACAGTAGCAATTCTTGATATTGTGTTATATGATATAAATAATTAATAATGTTGTTATATAACAGATAACGGATAGCAGACAGGATAACTAAAAAAGTGGGAAAAGGTGATTGGAAATGAACAAAACAGAATCAATAGCACGTAAAATACTAGGGTGGAAATTAAATAGTTCGGATAGATGGTATGATAGTGAACAAAGTGTTTTCATCAATACTTCTGACTTTCAACCCGAGGAACACCTTGACCATGCGATGCTAATCGTCAAAAGATTAGAAAAGTTCGGGTTTCAATATACTACAAATGGAGTTTCCGATTGTCACTTTAATGAAGTAAGCGCAACTGGTGATACGTTAGCAGAAGCAATTACGAATGCAGCTTACTCAATTGTTGGAGAAAACTCAATTGTTGATAGTAGTAAAATATGGCAACAATTATGTTAAACTGATTGCTCCTTTCTGAGGAGGGGCAGTAAAAAACAAGAAAACCTACCAAGATTTTTTATGGTAGGTTTTCTTGTTTATTCTTTTTTAGCCTCACTTGCAATATTTTTAAAAGATTTAACTTTTCCATGAGGATTTTGAGCTTCTTTGCGTTTTCGAAATTGTCGATCTTCTTGTGATTTTGATTGCGTCATGTCAAACCCCGCCTTATTGATTTTGATGTGTTTTTTGGACCTGATTTTTATTTTGCCAAAAAGGTTTTAAAATATTCTACTTCTCATTACTTTTAGTTCAGCATAGAAAAGACATGGGATTAGCATCGCACGTGCACTTTTACAAAATCCTGAAATACGGTATAATGTTTGAATGAAAGAAATGATTTTTGACCTAATGCAATTAGGAAAGGCGTGAAAATAGTAATGAAAGTAGTTCAAGTAATCGGATATGGCGGAATAGAACAATTACAAGTAGTCGACAAACAGATTCCCCAACCAAAAGAAAACGAAGTACTCATTCAAGTCAAAGCATGTGCGATTAATAATACAGAAATCTGGATGCGCGAAGGTGCTTATGGTACTGAGAAAAAGTCTGGTTGGCGTCCTGAAGGAGTGAAATTTCCAATAATACCTGGATCAGATATTACCGGCAAGGTAGTAGGTGTTGGTATTAATGTAGATGAAAAAAAGATTGGCGAAGATGTTATCTTATTTCCATTCACTTCGGGGGCTGAAGAAGGATACGAGAATATTTCGGATGATATGTCTTTTATTGGCTCAGAATATGATGGTGGTTATGCCCAATATGTTGTTTGGCCTGCAGAACTTTGCTTTCCAATGCCCTTACCAAGCTACTCCGAAAGTGCAGCATTTCCTGTAAGCGGTTTGACCGCATGGCATATGGTCGAGCAAATCAGACTCCGTGCTAATGAAACCGTCATGGTTACAGGTGCAAATGGTGGGGTTGGTTTTCTAAATGTTCAAATTGCTGCTAAGGTTTTTGGAGCAACGGTTATTGCCATTGTAGGTGACCTTTCATTGGAAGCTAAAATGAAAGAGTTAGGGGCAACTCATGTATTATCATATAAATCAAAACAACTTGAACAGGAAATTCTCGAGGCAAATGGAGGAACTCCGATCGATGCTGTTTTGGATGTTGTAGGAGATGCTCTGTTTCATACTTCACTTCAAGTATTAAAAAAAGGAGGCAAATTTTGTACCTCAGGATCTGCTGGTGGACAAAAAACGGAGTTGGATTTCAGAACATTATATTTAAAACATATTACTTTGCTTGGATCGGTCTTGGGAACAAGAGAAGAGTTTAAACGATTAATGCAGGCAGTATCAAATCATCAAATCAAACCTATTATTGATCGTACTTTTCCACTTCATGAAGCTGGAAAAGCACAGATGTATTTTAAAGAATCAGGTAAACTAGGGAAAATTGTTCTCTTGCCAGAATAATCTCACTAAAAAAGCTGTGCCCGATAGGATTTCGATAAAAAAGACGACTCAAATTCAGAAAGTGAATTTGAGTCGTCTTTTTTGAAAGTTAAGAAAGCATAAAATTTTGTCGGCTGTCTAGCTCTAGGCCCCATCGGCTCGAATACTTCAGTCCTACAATTGCGGTCTAAGAGCTGACCGCTACGAACAGGCCTTCAAGTGTTTCTCGCCGAGAGTAAAGTCTACCCTTTGTAAAGATCATATTAAATTTCTGCAGCGCGATTTTTCATTGGCATAAAGAGGGGATCAAACTTCATACTTATAAACAATGAAGTAAAAGGAGAGATATACATGGCGATTCAACTAGGAACTCATATTATTTATACCGTGCAGCCTGGAGATACGGTTTACAGACTTGCTGTAAGATTCGAAAGTGATGTCGATGCGATTAGTCGTGCAAATGCTCTATATCCACCTTATACAGATCCATTTCTGATTTTCCCCGGAGAGGTGTTGGTTATTCCTAGACAATATATCGGCCCAACGCAAACTCTCTATGTCATACAACCTGGAGATAGTCTAGGATTGCTATCACAACGATTTTCAACAGAATGGGAAATTATAGCTGGAATTAATCCGACGGTACAGAACCCAAACATTATTTTTCCGAACCAACAGTTGATCATGCCTATTTTTGTTTTTGACGTGAGGTTGAATGATACTCTCTATTCCATTTCGCAACAAACGGGTGTTTCATTGGAGAAAATTTTGTTAGCAAACAGATTCCGTACTAGCGTTTCACCTGATCTGATTTTTGAAGGGATTAAAATCCTGATTCCGATTCCATCGATGAAAAACATCGCTGTTCTTAAACCTTTACCGGGAAGTATTGTTCGTGAAAATTCAATCATTGAAGGGTTTGCGAGGGGATTCGAAGCCAACGTGCTCTATCGGCTAATTGATGCAAATAATACAGAAGTAATCGAAGAAACGTTTACAACCGCTGATTATGCCGGTCCCGACTATGGGCCATTTAGAGACAGGATGTTATTTGACGCTAATCCAACAGCCGCAGAAGGGAAATTACAAGTGTATACAAGAAGTGCAAAGGATGGTTCTATCCAAGATTTAGTAGAGATCAAAGTTTTCTTTGACATTCAATAAAAAAATAACTCCCCTGCATTCTCGGCAAAAAAAATGGGAAATTAGTGAAGAAGCCTAGCTTGATGAATACTTAAACAAATTTTATTGTAATGATTCGTCTAAGCGCTCGCCTTCATCAAGGGTGATGAAAGAAAAACCTAGTTCTTTTAAGAGGGGAATGGCCATTTGCACACCGGCGGCGGTTCCTTTTGACGGTTGGTTCATATGTAAAAGCGCAATTGAGCCTGGTTGCGCTTTTAAAAGTGCCTCTTTGACTTGGTTTGCAGTAAATGTTGCACCTGCATCACCTAAAATGTCGTAATTGACAACTTTCATCCCTAAATCTTCAACGATTTGAACAGCTACTTCATCATAAAAGGCAGTTCCTGAGCGGAAATAACGTGATTCATGCCCAGTTAGATTTTTGATCTTTTCGTAATTAGTCACTACTTCTGCAATTACCTCATCTACACTAGTTGTTCCTTTAATTCCCCAAGCTGTACCCCCTTTTATTGATAGTGGACGATGCTCTGTACCGTGGTTTTCAATTTGAAATTGCTTAAGAGAAGCTAAATAAAGAAATGTCTCTAGGTTAGTGTCAATCCACCGGCTATTTACGAATAACGTCGCTGGAATTTTTTCCGTTATTAAAAAGTTAATAAGTTTCTCATCATAGCCGCTCCCAAATTCTCCACCGCATGCATCAAATGTTAAAGCGACAACTTTCTTATCTGTGTTGAAATTTCTAATGACATTTGTAACATTTTCACCCCATTGTCTAGGTTCAGAATAGTTTTTTTGTTTTACTGCAATGATTTTTTCTGCTAAGTTTTCTAAAGGTTGAATAAATAATGGCGGTTGAATATTTACGATCTCTTTATCGCTTCTGTTAAAATAAGAATGATCATTTCCAAGTTTGACTGAACTAGAAGTGTTAAACGGGAAAAATAAATAACCAATAACCAAAAACAAGGAAATTGTTGCTATTAAAGTTAGCTTCCGAATCATAAATAAATCTCCTTTCAATAAAAATGTAGGTTAAGTCTATTTTTACACGAAAGTATCAATTTATCTAATACTTATTGTAAAAAATATTTTGCTTGTCATTATCTATTTTTAAAATGATGTTAGAACAAACTTTCATATTTCCCATTTTCGTTGGCAATTAGTATTAGTAATGAGATAATTAATACTTCAACTTGAAACTAGGGATTTTTTGAAGAGGTGAAGGTTTATGAATGTCATTTTATATGATTTGATTTTAGTGGTATTTGGTATGGTTTTAGGCATCATTGTTAGTGATCCTCTGAAAAAACTATTTACAGGAAAATTTAAGGAAGAGGCGCGGCAGAAGAAACGTGTCCAACTTTTGCTATACATTCGTGAAAATAATACTAAGATTGCACCGACAACGGAAGAGTTGTCCGAAAAGGTGTTTACTGGTAAAAATGATATAAACTCGGTGAGTAAGCTTCTAAAAGAAATCGAAAAAACAGGATTAATTAAGGGGATAGTTAATAAAGGACAGCCTGAAAGCAAGACGAAGTGGGTTTATCTTAAAAAACAATAAGCTCGGTGCCCTAGGTAGGTTAATTAATGACGGTGCCTGACACCCGAGCGTGTAGATTGTGAATTTTTGGTGTTGGTACGACTGGATTGTTGTAAAAAATTCACAAGGTGTCTGACACCGAAGTCGCTCCAAATACTTGTAAGCAGATAAACTTTGGTATAATAAAATAGCGACGCTGGGATTTCATCCTCGAGTAAAGTGAAAGCATATTGATCGGAGAGTAAAACATGAGAGAACAACAAAATAGTCTAAAACCATTTATTTCGCTAATCTTATCTACAAGAATCTCGAAGCCAGCTATGGCTCTAGGGTTAATAGGGAGCATTATTACGACACTTGTCGGGCTAACAATTCCGTTATTTGCAAAAGAAATAGTAGATGGATCCGCCTTAGGTTCAATAAGCATCACGATCATAATTGCAATCGGCATCGCATTTATTCTTCAAGCGGTTATCGATGGATTTTCGATGTACCTGTTAGCGGCAGTAGGTCAAAGAATTGTCGCTCGGTTACGAGAGTTCCTCTGGTTAAAGCTGATTAGGCTGCCGGTAAGCTTTTATGATAAAACTGCGAGCGGCGAATCAGTAAGTCGAGTTGTCAACGACACGGGTATTGTAAAAGATTTAATATCACAGCATTTTCCGCGCTTTATTACAGGCATTATCTCTATTATTGGAGCAGTGATTATCCTCCTAGTTATGGATTGGAAAATGACAGTAATTATGTTGATTTCAGTTCCTCTAACGCTCGCTTTGATGATTCCACTTGGCAGGAAAATGAGGAAAATAGCACGTGGTTTACAAGATGAAACAGCTATTTTTACCGGAAATATTCAACAGACTCTGGGTGAAATACGTTTAATGAAAGCGGCAACTGCTGAAGAATTTGAAGGAAATAAAGGAAAAGATGGGATTGAAAAACTACTTGGTTTTGGATTAAAGGAAGCACGCATTTTTGCAATGATTGGTCCACTTATGTATCTGATTATCATGATTGTGATCGTCTTAATTATGGCATATGGTGGTATGCGTGTCGCCGAAGGAACGATGTCAACTGGTTCACTTGTTGCTTTTTTACTTTATCTCTTCCAAATCATTATGCCAATTACAACTTTTGCGATGTTTTTTACTCAATTGCAAAAAGCGAAAGGGGCAACAGAACGAATTATCGACATTTTGGAATTACCTGAAGAAGCAAGCCAGGAAGGTTTAGAAAAGGATATCACCAACGAATCTGTCTATGTTGAAAATGTATCCTTTGCCTATAGTGAGGATGAGCCAGTCATTGAAAATGTTTCATTTGAAGCGAGGCCAGGTGAAATGATCGCCTTTGCAGGGCCAAGCGGTGGTGGTAAAACAACCTTGTTCAGTTTACTTGAACGTTTTTATGAACCAACTTCAGCCCAAATACGGATTGGTGCGACACCTATAAAGGATTTATCGATGAAGTCATGGCGCAGTCAAATTGGCTATGTTTCTCAGGAAAGTGCGATGATGTCTGGGACGATTAGAGAAAACTTAACGTATGGTTTAGCTGATTCGAAAAATATATCGGATGATCGACTATGGGAAGTCGCGAGAATGGCTTATGCGGATGAATTTATTCAAGCATTTTCGAAAGGATTGGATACAATAGTTGGTGAGCGGGGTATGAAATTGTCAGGAGGACAAAGACAACGGATTAGCATTGCGCGTGCATTTTTGCGAAATCCTAAAATTTTGATGATGGATGAAGCAACGGCAAGCTTAGATAGTCAGTCAGAAGGCATTGTTCAGCAAGCATTAACTCGGCTAATGGAAGGTCGTACCACCTTCGTGATTGCGCACAGGCTCTCAACAATTGTCGATGCGGATAAAATTATTTTCATTGAAAAAGGGAAAGTGACAGGAAGCGGAACTCATCAAGAACTGACACAAACTCATGAATTATATCGTAAATTCGCAAAACAGCAGCTATCATGAAGATTTTGAGAGAAAAGTGGGGTGGTTTTCATGGATGTTACGAATGAGGCAATAGAGTTTCTTGTTATGCTAAAGAAAAAACGTAATAAAAGTGGCTTTCGAGTAGGTTATAACGAAAAAAGTAAATGAGGACATTCAAAATTTAAACTAACTCTGGATGAGTTACGTGACGGCGACAATGTAAAAAATATTAATGGATTGACATTTTACTCAACAAATGAAGTGGAAATACATCTCAATCGTTTAATAGTTTCATATGAAAATGGAAGGTTAGGGCTTAAAGATAAGGCCAATCTATTTTAGGAGGAAAATTCATGAAATATAGAAGATTAGGAAGCTCTGGTTTAAAAGTTAGTGAAATAAGTTTAGGTAGTTGGTTAACTTATGGTAAATCAGTCGATGAAAATTTAGCTGAAAAGACAATACATAAAGCCTATGAGTTAGGAATTAATTTTTTTGATTCAGCAAATGTCTATGAACGTGGAGAAGGGGAGCGGGTGTTAGCTCAAGCTCTTAAGGAATACCGCCGAGAGTCATATGTGATTACAACAAAGGCTTTTGGACAAATGGGTGACGGGCCTAACGACCGGGGATTATCGCGTAAACATATTACCGAGCAACTCCATAGTAGTTTAAAGCGGATGAAATTAGATTATGTAGATGTTTTTTATTGTCACCGTTACGATCATGAAACACCTGTCGAGGAGACGCTGCGAGCGATTGATGATTTAATTCGCCAAGGAAAAATCTTATATGCAGGGGTTAGTGAATGGAGTGCAGCTCAAATCGAGGAAGCAGTCAGAATTGCAGATAAACGTTTATTAGATCGTATCGTTGTTAATCAACCTGTTTACAATATGTTTAAACGCTATATTGAAAACGAAATTATTCCTGTCAGTGAAAAGCATGGCATTGGTCAAGTTGTATTTTCACCATTAGCTCAAGGTATTTTGACAGGCAAATACAAGCCAGGTCTTGTTCCAGAAAGTAGTCGAGCGGCAAATGAGTCGATTAATACTGGAATAAAAAATATGTTGAATGATGATGTTCTCAATAAAGTTGAAAACTTAGAAAAGATCGCGTCAGAATTGGACATCACGTTACCGTCACTTGCTTTAGCGTGGATTTTACGCCAACCTAATGTTGCAAGTGCTTTAATCGGAGCCAGTAAACCTAGTCAGATTGAAGAAAATCTGAAGGCGATTGATGTTGCATTATCGGAGGACGTTCTAAACAAAATCGAAGTAATTTTAGCATAATCATTGACAAGGAACGAGTTAGCACTTAATATAAGTTTATTCAATAACAACTAAATAACTCTTATCAAGAGTGATTGAGGGGCCAGGCCCGATGACATCCAGCAACCACCAAGTAATTGGAAAGGTGCTACTTCCTGCAGAATGTTTCATTCTGAAAGATAAGCTGAACTTTTTTAGCCTCTTTCATTTGAAAGAGGCTATCTTGATTCTATTTAGAGCCTATTCTTAGTTTGCTACGATACACTTATTTTTTAATGGCGACTAAATCGGTAATATTACTGAGTTATAGATGTAACTCCTTACAAGGAGCAGAAAAAATCGAAAGTGCTAGAAATTGCTTTTGAAAGGAGTGATGTTAGGCATTGGAAGAAAAATAATAGACGATCATCTTGATCCATTATTTATTGGAAATGCCTTAATACAAATCGGGACGTCGATCTTCAAAAATAGGAATTTGTTTACGAATTTCTGAAACAATAGCTAAATCAAGTGTAGCTGTTAAAATAGTCGAATTTTGACCAGCTTCTGCTAGAAACTCTCCCCAAGGATTAATGATGAGGGAATGACCAGCAAATTGATTATTTGGATCGCTTCCAGAGCGATTGCACGCCACGATGTAACATTGATTTTCAATGGCACGACTTTTTAATAACGCTCGCCAATGATCTAAGCGGACAAGCGGCCACTCTGCAACGATAAAAATGATTTTTGCGCCAGTTATTGTATGAGCTCGCACCCATTCAGGAAAACGGATGTCATAACAAATTAGGCCAGCAGAGGAAATGCCATCAAGGTTAAATAAACCTTTCTTATTTCCAGGTTGAAGATAAAGGTGTTCATTCATTAACTTGAATAAATGGACTTTACTATATTCACTGATGCATTCGCCTTGGCGGTTAAAGACATACATTGTGTTTGTAATTCCTGCAACGGTTTTCTTGGCAATCGACCCTGCAACAATGTTTACTTCGTGTTGTTTGGCAAGCAGTGAAATAAAATTTTTCGTATCTTTTCCATCAACATCGCCGATTTCATTTAATCGAGCAAGATCATAGCCAGTTGTCCATAGTTCTGGGAGGATAATCACATCGGGCTTAGTTTGCATGGCTTTATGAATTTCCTTGAGAATGAGCTCTTTATTTTGAGTGGGTTTTCCATATTGAATATCAAATTGTAAACAAGCAACTTTCATGACGATTCAACTCCGTTATCTTTAATTTTGTTTAGGATTAGCTAATACTTTGTATTTTTGAATGAAATTCATTCTCTTACAAGAGCAAAGAAAAAATTTGTGGGGTGTTTTATGAAGCAGTTTCAACAATCTGATATGTTAAAAAGTCTTCCAAAACAGTTTTTTGCAAATCTGGTCAAAAAGGTAGAAAAAGTAAAACTTGAGCATGATGATGTCATCAACTTAGGCCAGGGAAATCCAGATCAACCAACACCTTCTCACATTGTTAAAGCACTGCAAGAAGCTACTGAAAATTCAGTTTACCATAAATACGCTCCATTTCGAGGCTTTTCATTTTTGAAAGAAGCGGTGGCGACTTATTATAAGCGTGAGTATGATGTCGATCTTGATCCCGAAACAGAAGTGGCCGTTTTATTTGGAACAAAAACTGGACTAGTAGAAATCAGCCAATGCTTATTAAATAAAGATGATATTGCATTAGTTCCAGACCCTGGATATCCTGACTACTGGTCAGGTATAGCGATAGCTGGTGGTAAGATGTCGCCGATGCCTCTTTTGGAAGAAAATCAGTACTTACCTGATTTTAGCAAAATTACTGATCGTACATTAGAAAAATCGAAACTAATGTTTTTAAATTATCCAAACAATCCAACTGGTGCGATTGCTACGCAAGAATTATTTGAACAAGCAATCAAAGTCGGTGAGGAAAATGATATTTGTATCGTTCATGATTTTGCCTACGGTGCGATTGGTTTTGATCAAGAAAGGCCAATCAGTTTTATGCAAATCCCAGATGCGAAAAATGCTGGTATCGAGATGATGACATTATCAAAAACATATAACATGGCGGGCTGGAGAATTGGCTTTGCCGTTGGTAATGCAAGTGTGATAGATGCATTAAATCTTTTTCAAGACCACTATTATTGTAGCGTATTTGGTGGAATTCAAGAAGCGGCTGCTACTGCATTACTCGAATCTCAAGCTTGTGTGACTAAACTTGTCGATTGTTATCAGAACCGAAGAGATGTATTTATCAAAGCAATTAGTGAAATTGGCTGGAAAGTAGACGCACCTAAAGGTTCATTTTTTGCCTGGCTACCAGTTCCCCCTTCGTATACTTCTGAACAGTTTGCTGATTTGTTATTGCAAAAAGCTAGAGTAGTGGTTGCGTCTGGTAATGGTTTTGGAAAATTTGGTGAAGGATATGTACGGATTGGTTTATTGAGTAGCGAAGACAAGTTAGTTGAAGCAGCACAACGAATTGGACGATTAAACATTGTCTGGAATGAACAAGATGCAATCGATTCAAACCACAGCAGGACCTAGTTATTACAAAAATGAGCAAGAGGAATGGCAGAGAGTTGAGTTACTTAAGCGTTGAAATGAATTGCAGTTATTAAAGTAAATATTAAAAACCAACAAAGAGGAGACGATTTAATTGAAAAAACTTTTAGTAACAGCTTTCACAACAGTATCATTACTAGCATTAGCGGCATGCGGAGGAGCAGATAATAGTAAGCAAGAATTAGCAGAGGATTATCTTAAAATAGGGGTAACTGCTGGGCCACATGAGCAAATTCTTGAAAAAGTGAAAGAAGTAGCAGCAGAAAATGGATTGGAAATTGATGTCCAAGTATTTACAGAATATGTCATGCCTAATGTCGCGTTAGCCGAAGGTGATCTTGATGCGAATAGCTTTCAACATAAACCATATTTAGATAATTTCAAGTCTGACCGTAATCTAGATCTTGTCGAAGTAGCGACAACAGTTAACTTCCCAATGGGTATTTACTCAACAGAAATTAGTGACGTTTCAGAATTGAAAGAGGGAGATATAGTCGGTTTGCCAAATGATCCGACAAACGGAGCAAGAGCGTTAATTCTTTTTGAAGCAGCTGGATTAATCACCTTAGATCCAGATGCTGGAGTTGCAGCAACTATTAATGATATTGTTGAAAATCCTAAAAACTTAAAATTTATTGAACTAGAAGCATCACAAATTCCACGTCAATTAGATGAATTAGTAGCTGCAACGATTAACACAAACTTTGCTATTGAACATGGCTATGTTCCTACCAGAGATTCTATTTTTATCGAACCAGGTGATTCACCATGGGTTAATCTTATTGCTGTACGTACTGAAAATAAAGATGATGCTGTTATTGCCAAATTAATTGAAGCTTATCAATCTGAAGAAGTTAGACAGTTTATTGAAGAGCAGTTTGAAGGCTCTGTTGTCCCATCTTGGTAAAAAGAAAAGCAGAAACACTTTAAGTGTTCTGAAAGGAGTGGAAACGGTGATTTCACTAAAAAATATTTCTAAAACATTTCACTCAAAAAAAAGTAAGATTGATGCATTACGAAATGTTTCCCTTGAAGTGAAACAAGGTGAAATCTTTGGAGTTATTGGATATAGTGGTGCCGGAAAAAGTACGTTGATCCGTTGTGTCAATTTGCTTGAAACACCAAGCGCTGGAGAAGTAGTGATCAATGGTACAAACTTGATGAATCTTCCCCAATCAAAATTGCGAGAACAACGTCAAAATATCGGGATGATTTTCCAAGGTTTTAATTTATTAAAAACAGCAACTGTCTATGATAATGTAGCGATTCCGTTAAAGCTTGCAGGAATATCTAAAATTGAGGTTGAAAAGCGAGTTAAGAAATATTTAGCAATTGTCGGCTTAGAAGATAAGCACCATGCGTATCCAGAACAACTATCAGGTGGTCAAAAACAGCGAGTGGCGATTGCCAGAGCTTTATCTCATGAACCAGAAGTTCTCTTAAGTGATGAAGCGACAAGTTCGCTTGATCCAGAAACAACGGAAGCGATACTCGAACTGCTTTTAAAGATCAATCAACAATTTAAGATTACTATCTTATTAATTACTCATGAGATGCATGTCATTCAAAAAATATGCGACAAAGTTGCAGTGATGGAAAATGGCGAGGTAATTGAACAAGGTAATGTGATTGATTTGTATTCAAATCCCAAACACGCAACGACGAAAAAATTCATTGATAGTATGTTTCCGGTCGATCTTCCTACCACTGTCGTTGACGAACTAAGTCAAAAGGGTCCGATTATGAAACTGTCTTTTGTCGGTCAGTCAACAGGAAAGCCAGCTCTAGCGAATATTGTCAAGAAATTCGACGTTTATACTAATATTTTATCTGGTAGCATCGTTCAATTAAAAAATGAACCATATGGAAGAATGATCGTCCATATTGAGGGAGAAGAAAAAGATACAACTGCAGCCATTTTAAGTTTAGAAGAAGAAGGCGTTCGAGTCGAGGAGGTGAGTATCGATGATCTTTAATATATTAGAATTTTATGAAAAATGGGGTTCAAATATTTGGAAAGCAACCGCTGAAACGTTTCAGATGGTATCGATCTCCCTGTCAATTTCCATTATAATCGGTATCCCACTAGGAGTACTGATTGTCTTAACTCGACCGAATAAGAGCTTAGAAAATAAGTATGTTTATCAATCTTTAAATGTCTTGATTAATATTATTCGTTCAATTCCGTTTATTATTTTACTGTTTTTTATTCTCCCTTTTACAAAGTTAATTGTCGGGACTTCAATAGGCGTTAAAGGAGTAATCGTCCCACTTGTTGTTTATACTGCGCCGTACATTGCCCGATTAATGGAGTCTTCTTTACTTGAAGTTAACAAAGGGATTCTTGAAGCGTATGAGGCAATGGGGATCAAAACAAGGCATATTATTTGGCATGTGATGATTCGCGAGGCACGACCTTCGATTATTCTTGGTTTAACGATTGCGACGATTGGATTAATTGGTGCAACTGCGATGGCTGGTCTCGTTGGAGCAGGTGGTCTTGGTGATTTAGCTTATCGATTTGGCCATCTTCGGTATGAAGAAGATGTGATGATTGTGACAGTCGCACTACTTGTTATTCTTGTTCAAGGTATCCAATCAATCGGAAATTATCTGGCAAATAGGTTGAAAAAGGATTAGTAATGAAGCTTGTGCTGCAGAGTGTGATGGCGAAATAGATGGGCGTGAAATCTTGTTTTTTGAAACTATTGTTTCGTCCAACTATATCTAGGCATCTTCATATTGCTAAAAGTAGTTTGCTAAAATTAATCTAGTAACTTTTAAACAGTTGGCTTAAACAGTCAACTGTTTTATTATTTTTGACAAGATTTATGAATTTACTCAGAGCGAAAATTATCTGCATTTTTTATTTAGAGTATATTGATTTGTTTTCCAGTTAGCGGTATATTTGGCATTGAGGTTATAATGTATTATATGATGTTTGTGATAGGGCTGACACAGCAGAGATGTTAGCTTCATGATTAAGTTGCATCGATTACAAGAATGTTTTTTTAAAAATTATCCGTTGGAGGGTAAATCGATGAGAATGGTAGATGTAATTGAAAAAAAACGAGACGGACATGAATTAAGTAAAGAAGAAATTAGCTTTATCATCAATGGTTATACGAACGATCAAATTCCTGATTATCAAATGTCTGCTTTTGCGATGGCTATTTTCTTTCAAGGAATGACCCAACAAGAGCGTGTTTATTTAACTGAAGCGATGGTTAATTCAGGAGATCAAATTGACTTATCGGCAATTGAAGGAATCAAAGTTGATAAGCATAGTACAGGCGGCGTCGGTGACACAACGACTCTTGTCCTTGCTCCACTAGTGGCAGCCGTTGGGGTGCCTGTAGCAAAAATGTCAGGAAGAGGTTTAGGACATACAGGTGGAACAATTGATAAACTTGAAGCTGTTCCGGGTTTTAACGTTGAAATAAGCAACACTAAGTTTATTAAATTAGTCAATGAAAATAAGGTAGCGGTTATTGGTCAAAGTGCTAATTTAACACCGGCAGATAAAAAGTTGTATGGATTGCGTGATGTTACCGGAACGGTTAATTCAATACCACTTATTGCAAGTTCTATTATGTGTAAAAAAATTGCCTCCGGTGCTGATGCGATCGTCCTAGACGTAAAAACAGGTAATGGTGCTTTTATGAAAGAGCTTGATGAAGCAGAGGAGTTAGCAAAAGCCATGGTTGAAATTGGTAACGGTGTTGGACGAAAAACGATGGCCGTGATTTCAGACATGAGTCAACCACTTGGCTTCGCGATCGGAAATGCTTTAGAAATAAAAGAAGCCATTGATACATTAGTAGGTAAGGGACCTAAAGATTTACAAGAATTATGTTTAGTACTGGGCAGTCATATGGTTGTTCTTGCTAATAAAGCAGAAAATCCTGAAGAAGCTCGGCAAATGTTAATAGAGGTAATCGAAAACGGGAAGGCTTTAAAAACGTTCAAACTATTCTTGGCTGCTCAAGGTGGCGATACATCTGTCATTGATGATCCGACGAAACTTCCTACAGCAAACTATACATATGAGGTAGTGGCAATGGAAACAGGATATATAGCTGATATTATTGCCGACAAAATTGGCAAAGCCGCGATGGTTCTTGGAGCAGGTCGCGTAACGAAGGATTCAGTCATTGATTTAGCGGTAGGCCTTGTTTTACAGAAGAAGGTCGGTGATTTTGTAAAAGCAGGCGAGTCGATTGTAACGATTCATAGTAATTCAGAAAATGTTGAAGATGCAAAAAGACGAATTTATGAAGCTTATTCAATTGTTGAACAGGAAGTACTGGCTCCGACTTTAATTTATAAAGAAATTTTATCATAAAGGATGTTCAAAGAGTCCGGTAATCATAGTAGTCGATTCTCTTCGTTGATTATCCTCTTTTTTGAACACTCACTCATAGAAAGGGTGTATTATATTGGCTAACTTAGCAAAAATGATCGATCATACAGCGTTAAAACCCGATACGTCGAAGGAACAAATTGTCACCCTTTGCACGGAAGCAAAGGAGTATATGTTTGCATCTGTTTGTGTAAACCCAACATGGGTAGAAACAGCAGCAGAGTTATTGAAAGACTCTGGTGTCGATATATGTACAGTCATTGGTTTTCCGTTAGGGGCAAGTACGCCTGAAACAAAAGCTTTTGAAACGAAGGATGCAATTAGTAAAGGCGCAACTGAGGTCGACATGGTCATTAATATCGCCGCTTTAAAAGGTGAAAATTATCAACTTGTTGAGCGTGATATTCGCGCGGTAGTGGAAGTGGCAAAAGGGAAAGCCTTAATAAAGGTCATTATCGAAACTTGTCTTTTGACAGATGAAGAAAAAAAGCACGTATGCCGGATAGCAGTTCAAGCAGGTGCAGATTTTGTGAAAACGTCGACTGGATTTTCCACAGGTGGTGCGACAGTTGAAGATATTACTTTAATGAGAAAAGTTGTTGGCCCAACTATTGGCGTAAAAGCATCCGGTGGAATTCGAAGTAAAGCAGATGCAGAAGCGATGATTACGGCTGGAGCGACTCGTATTGGAGCTAGTTCAGGTATTTCGATTGTAAATGGTGAAACGTCAACGTCAACTTATTAATGAATGGAGTGTTCGATATGGAAAATATGTACAATAAAATTAAGGAATCTGCCGCTTTTATTGCGGGACAAATCAAAATCAAACCTGAAATTGGACTAATTTTAGGTTCAGGGCTAGGTGAACTAGCAGACGAAATTGATCATGCAGTAAAAATTGCTTATAGTGATATCCCAAATTTCCCTGTATCAACGGTAGAAGGCCATGCAGGACAACTAGTTATTGGGGAATTAGATGGTAAATATGTCATAGCAATGCAAGGGCGCTTTCACTTTTATGAAGGTTACTCAATGCAGGAAGTAACATTCCCTGTCCGAGTCATGAAAGAGCTTGGTGTTGAACTTATGGTTATTACCAATGCATGTGGTGGTATGAACAAAAGTTTTCAACCAGGTGACCTAATGATTATTACTGATCACTTAAATATGACAGGTGTGAATCCGCTTATTGGACCTAATGAAAATGAACTTGGACCGCGTTTTCCTGATATGAGTCATGCGTATACCCCTGAATTGGTCACTAGTGTCGAAGAAATAGCTAGTAAACTAGAGATTAATTTGCAAAAAGGTGTATATGCTGGTGTAACAGGTCCAACATATATGTCAGGTGCAGAATTAATTATGCTTCGAAATCTTGGTGGTGATGTTGTTGGGATGTCTACGGTGCCAGAAGTAATCGTCGCTCGTCACGCTGGGATGAAAGTTATTGGAATTTCTTGCGTAACAGACATGGCAATTGGCGAAGAGATAGTAGGAATTACACATGAACAGGTTGTTGAAGTAGCCAATCGCACAAAACCAAAATTTATTAAGCTAGTAAAGAAAATTGTCTCTACCTATCGTGCCTAGTTCGGTAAATATGTTGGTGCAAAGCAGCTTTAACTAGATCAGTTTACTAAAGAATATAATTTGAAAAAGATTTATCTGATCACCTCTAATTTCTAGGGGTGATTGCTGTTTAGAGAAAGACGAAAAAAACCTCATATAGAGGTCTTTTAGTGAAGAGTTAGCAAATGAAGATACCTAATTATTTTTACGCCACTTGTTAAATTCTAAGTATTCGCGAAATTGTTCTTTACTAACACCTGACTCCATAGCCTCTTTTACTAACCCTATCCAAGTAGCATCAAGATCACTCGCCGTTGTTGTTTCATTTTTTTCATTTAATAACGTTTCAACACTTACATTTAAAACGGAAGAAATTTTTTCGAGAAATTGAATGGAGGGGTTAGATTGGATGTTTCTCTCAATTGAACTCAAGTATGATTTTGCTACACCAGCAGATTCTGCTAGTTCAGATAAGGAAACCCCTTTTTCTAACCTAATTTTTTTAATTTGTTCACCAATCATCTGTATCGTTTCCTCTCTCAGCCTTTATGTAATTTATTCAATTATAAAGTTTTAGATTTGCTATGTAAATAGAACTAAGGAAATCATACTGGTCGATTCCCACTGAAAAACTACATCTAGTTGAGCAGAGACACTCTAGACTAGATGTAGTGAAATGTGGCTATTTTTTGGTATTATGAAGTTAATTCTATGGTGATTTTTTTCTCTATTTTTTAACCGTTTATGTTTACATTATGATTAGTATGAGCGCCGTCCATATTTGCCAAAAGAGCCTTCTGATTATTTGAAAAAAATGCCCTAATTTCTTCTTTACTTAAGCCAATCTCGATTGCTTCTTTAATTAGTTTAACCCACTCTTGATCCAAATTTGAAGTTTCGATACGATTCAATTTTGTCCCCTCCTAAAATACTTTTAGCATTTCAGGTAGCCCAGCCATCTGTATTGAAAATATAAACAATCTTAGATCTGTGACTTTGCGTCCCTACTTTTCAATAGGTTTGCCTTTAACTGATAAATTTGTAAAAAATGATATCTTAGTCTCGATTGCTTTCATATGACTTATGTAGTAATTACAAGTAGTATATCTGAAAAGTAAATTTATTTTTGTAGAAAAATGTCGTTTACAAAATATTCTAAAAAAATAAAAAAGTACAGTGAAAAGTTTTGATTAGCTTGAAAATAAAGTCATATATTGTAAAAAAATGGATTTTAAAGTAAAAAAACTTTTAATTAGATTAACTGAGCTAGTTTATTGAAAAATATTTTTTAAAAAAGATTGAAGAAAATGATAGATAACAACATAAAACCAACTAAAATGTCGATATTTTTATATAGAAAAAAGCAACCGTCCCCCCCTAAAAATAAAAGGGTAGAATAGTTGCTTTATTTTTAAACTATTTAATAACTAGATTTTTTCTAATAATTGTTCTAGTTTTTCAGCTCCAACAGGTTTGCTTATTAAATAGCCTTGCATCTTCACGCAACCCATTTCTTTTAAGAATTGTTTTTGGTCTTCGTATTCTACACCCTCTGCAGTTGTAGAAATTCCAATAGCCTTTGCCAAACTAATAATCGTCGTTATGACCGTTTTTGCACTTTCATCATTAGATATATCTTTAACAAAGGATCGATCTATTTTGAGCGTACTAATTGGGAATTTTGTAAAATAAGCTAGAGAGGAGTAGCCTGTTCCAAAATCATCTATGGCAATATTAATTCCCATTTCCTTTAATCGCTGCATTTTCTCAAGCTTTTCAGTAACCACTGCCATTGCTGTTGATTCTGTAATTTCTAATTCGATATATTTTGGGGCGATCCCAATTTCCCTTACCGCTTGTCCGACGATATCAATAAAGTTAGCTTGGTCAAACTGCAGCACTGATATATTAACGGACACAAACATAGGTTTAAAGCCTGCATTTTGCCAAAATTTATTTTGCCTCAGCGCCTCGGTCAAGACCCATTTTCCAATGTCGATAATTAGCCCTGATTGTTCCGCTATTTCGATTAACTTAGGTATTGAAACATCACTAAATCTTTGGTTATTCCAGCGTATAAGTGCTTCAGTACCAACAATTTTATTCGTATTGATGTCTACAATCGGTTGATATACCAAATAAAGCTCACTGTTTTCAATAGCATGATAAAGTGCATTTTCTACTTCTTGTTCGAAATTTATTATTTTAGCCATCTTCGTATCATAAAACTGAAAACGATTGCCGCCAACTTTTTTTGCTTGAAGTTTGGATATATTTGCCTCATTTATCATTGTCTCAATATCTATTTGAAAACTATCAGAAGTAGCAACACCCATTGAAACTTTTAAACGATATTCATTTTCTTTAATAATCATTTCTGTACTTGTTTCTAGCCATAACTGTTGAATACGATACTGTAGCTTTTCTGCTGATTCCTCTTTTAAAAGGATGATAAATTCATCTCCGAAATATCTACCGATAATTTCTTCCTTGTCCACAAAAATTTGCAATCGTTCAGAAAATTGTTTATGATACTCTAAAAGTGGCCCATTAATAGAATAATATCAATTGAAAAACGGTCCAGTACTTTAACACTAATCTCTTACTGTTATGATGGCAGTAAAGGGGTGGGATGGAGTGATTGAGATAATGGACAAACATGCAATAATAAAACTAAAGCAGCAAGGTGTATCCAATAGAAAAGCTGCCAAGCTTTTAAACATCAATCGGAAAACAGTCGCAATCTATTGGAATGAGTACCAGAAGAACAATACTCTGTTGAATGCCTTAGACGTTAATAAAAAAGAAGTACAAGAAGTACAAGAAAAAATATGCGAGGCACCAAAGTATAATGCTCAAAATAGAAAGCCAAGAAAGTACACAGCAGAAATCGATACCAGATTAGACGAAATCCTAGAGAGTGAATCTGAAAAGTGTAAAGAGTTAGGTCGACATAAACAACAGCTGACTAATTTGCAAATTCACCAAATGCTAGTCAATGAAAAGTTTGATATTGGATATACAACTATTACAAATAAAATCAGAGAAAAAAGAAACAAACCTAAGGAATGCTTTATTAAACAATCATATGATTTAGGGCAAAGACTTGAATATGATTTTGGCGAAGTGAAGTTAGAAATAAACGGGGAGATCAATACCTATCATCTAGCTGTACTATCTTCACCAGCTGCTGATTTCAGATGGGCGTATTTATATAAGAATCAAAAGCAAGACGTCTTTATGGATTCTCATGTGCGTTTCTTCGATATGTTAGGTGGCGTTTATTCAGAGATTGTGTACGACAATATGAGAAATGTAGTATCAAAATTCATAGGTAAAACTGAAAAAGTCCTCAATGAGAATTTGCTAAAATTGTCACTCTACTACGGATTCGATATCAACGTCACTAATTGTTTCAGTGGAAACGAGAAGGGTAATGAAAAGTATATGATAATGTAAAGTAAGGCTGTTAAATAACCGTAAGTAAAGGATCCCTCGCTGTTTTACTTTACATTATCTGCAACGCAAACACTATTTTATTTATCAAATCTTTTTAGCCATTCCAATAAATCTCCACTTTTTTGCCAAGAAGGTGCACCTTTTGGTACAACATCTGTATATGCTTTTTCAATTGCTTCTCTTTTTTGTTTTGAATCTACCTTAGCGTAAATTTCAGTTGTTTGGACAGAACGGTGACCTAGTATATCACGGATGTATATGAGATTAACTCCTGCTTGGAGTAAGTGCATAGCTTTTGAATGTCTCAGACAATGACAGCTAAATCGTTCTGGGATTAATATTTGATCTTTAATACGAGCCTTGCGTGCATATTTATCTAGTATGTAATTCACCCCTGCCCGGGTCAGTTTTTCTCCTCTTTTGTTACAGAACAATGGGTACATGTTTGCTGACAAACTTAACAGCCCCTGCTCATCCATATATCGATTTAATAAATCTAACGGAGCATCCATCAGAGGGACTATCCGGGCTTTATTCCCCTTACCAATTAACTTTACAGTACATGGTCTGTCAAAACGTACTTGTGACGGAGTGAGGTCAAT